>CAMLLG010000065.1 GCA_946480825.1 uncultured Lysobacteraceae bacterium | reverse complement strand
ATGCGCCTGATCGGCCTGGTGCCGCAGGAAATCAACTTCAACATGTTCGAGAAGCCGTTCGACATCTGCGTGAACTACGCGGGTTTCTACGGCGTGCCGCGCACGCTGGCGCGCGAGCGGGCCGAGAAGGTGCTGCGCGACGCGCAGCTGTGGGACAAGGCCGACAAGATGAGCCGCACGCTCTCCGGCGGCATGAAGCGGCGTCTGATGATCGCGCGCGCGATGATGACCTCGCCGCGGCTGCTGATCCTCGACGAGCCCACCGCCGGCGTCGACATCGAGATCCGCCGCGGCATGTGGAAGACGCTCAAGGAGATCAACGCCTCGGGCACCACGATCATCCTCACCACGCATTATCTGGAAGAGGCCGAAAGCCTCTGCCGCAACCTCGCGATCATCGACAAGGGCCGGATCGTCGAACAGGGGCCGATGAAGGCGCTGCTGGCCAAACTCGATGTCGAAGGCTTCCTGCTCGACATCGACGGTACCCTGCCGGCGCAACTTCCGGCGATCGCGGGCGCGACCCTGGTCGCCGCCGACGACCACACCCTGGACATCGACATGCCGCGCGCGATGGATCTCAACGGCGTCTTCGCCGCGCTGGATGCCGCCGGCATCCGCGTGCGTTCGATGCGCACCAAGACCAACCGGCTGGAGGAACTGTTCGTGCGATTGACCGGGAACGATCATGGCGGCGGCGACAAGGCGGTGGCGGCATGAGCGCGCGACACGCCACCGACCATGCGATGAGCGTCGGACAGCGCCACCGGGTCGCGCTGTACACCATCGTCCGTCGCGAGGTCAGCCGCATCCTGCGCATCTGGGGCCAGACCCTGGTACCGCCGGCGATCACGATGACCCTGTATTTCCTGATCTTCGGCGGCCTGATCGGTTCGCGCGTCGGCGAGATGGACGGCATCCGCTACATGGATTTCATCGTCCCGGGTCTGGTGATGATGAGCATCATCCAGAACAGCTACGGCAACATCTCGTCGAGTTTCTTCGGCGCCAAGTTCGGCCGCCACGTCGAGGAACTGCTGGTCAGCCCGATGCCGCCGTGGGTGATCCTCGGCGGCTATGTCGCCGGCGCGGTGCTGCGCGGACTGATGGTCGGCGCGATCGTGCTGGTGATCGCGATGTTCTTCACGAAAGTCCGCGTGCCGCATCCGCTGGTGACGCTGAGCACGGTGATCCTGGGCGCGACCATCTTCTCGCTCGCCGGGTTCGTCAACGCCGTCTACGCGAAGAAGTTCGATGACATCGCGATCGTGCCGACCTTCATCCTCACGCCGTTGACGTATCTGGGCGGCGTGTTCTATTCGGTGAAGCTGCTACCCGACTGGGCCGAGGCCGCCACCCATCTCAACCCGATCTTCTACATGGTCAACGCTTTCCGCTACGGCCTGCTGGGCGTCTCCGACGTGCCGCTGTGGGTGGCGTACGCGCTGATGCTGGGCTTCGTGTCCGCGCTCGGCGGGCTCGGCCTGTGGCTGTTGAAGCGCGGCGTGGGGTTGCGGAGCTGACGCCGGACGAACACCACATCCGCCAGGGAGGGTCGATGCCCACGTTCATTCGGAAATCGCTGCCGCTGCTGCCGATCCCGGTGTTGTTCGCCGTCGGCTTGTCTCTGGGCGCGATCCTCGCTTCTTCCTATCGCACGGCGTCCCCGCCCACGGCCTACGCGACCGGCGATCACGCCGCGCTCTACGCCAGAGCCGGCAACGAGGTGGTGATGTACGCCACCGCCACCTGTCCATACTGCACGAAGGTGCGCGACCTTCTGGCCGCGGAGGGCGTGGCGTACACCGAATACCGGATCGACGAATCCGAAGCGGCGAACGCGGAGTTCGTCGCCAGGGGCGGCATCGGCGTGCCTTTGCTGTATATCGGCGAGCGCAGGATCGAAGGTTTCCGCGAGCCGGCGATCCGCGAGGCATTGAAGGCCATCGGCGAGTCCGTCGACAAGCCGGCCACGGCCACGGGTGCCGCGCCCTAGAAGCCCTCAGAGTCAACGCAGGTGTTGCGGCCTGCAGGCACCGATGATTACGCCTGCGAAGCCGAGTGCTGATCGGCACCACTCGATAGGCCGAAAAACGCCGTCGCCGTCGCCGTAGTCGCGGCGGCGACGGCATCCACCGTCTCGCCGCGGTCGCGCGCGAGTTCCTCGACGATGTGCGCGAGGTACATCGGTTCGTTGCGGCGGTGCGAGGGTTGCGGCTTCACCGTGCGCGGCAGCAGATAGGGCGCATCGGTTTCGATCATCAGCCGGTTCGCCGGGATGTGCTTCACCAGTTCGCGCAGATGGGTGCCGCGGCGTTCGTCGCAGAGCCAGCCGGTGATGCCGATGTGCCAGTCGCGGTCGAGACAGTCGAACAGCTCCTTGCGGGTGCCGGTGAAGCAGTGCACCACCGCCGGGCCGAGGCGGCCATCGAAATTCTTCATCATCGCCACGAAGTCGTCGTGCGCGTCGCGCTGGTGCAGGAAAAGTGGCTTTCCGGTGTCGGCCGCCAATTGCAGCTGACGCTCGAACGCCATCCGCTGCGCCGGACGCGGCGAGAAATCGCGGAAATAGTCGAGGCCGCATTCGCCCACCGCCACCACTTCGGGATGCGCATGCAGTTCGCGCATCTCGGCGTCGCATTCGTCGGTGTATTCGACCGCGTGATGCGGATGCACGCCGGCGGTGGCGAACAGTTCGCCCGGAAAGGTCTGCGCCAGGATCAACGCCTTGGGCGAATGCTCGCGGCTGGCGCCGGTGACGATCATCTTCGCCACGCCCGCGGCGCGCGCGCGCTGCAGCACCGCCTCGCGGTCGTGGTCGAAACTTTCGTGGGTGAGATTGGCGCCGATATCGATCAGGGACATGCGGACGACACGCGGAACGGGGCCGCCATTGTACGCAAGCAGTCACGACGCGACGCCCGCGACGGCGACGGCCACGTCGCGAGCAAATTTGCTCGGCCGGCGTGGATGGCCACCGCTGCGCGGCGCAACACCGTTTCCGTGATCGAACCCGGCCTGGATTGATCCACCTTCTTGCCGGCGGGGACGCAGGCGACCAGAGGAGACACGCCGCGCGGATGGCCTTCCCGCCGCGTGCCCGCCCGCCTATGCGAGCTTCCGGAACCGCATGGCTTCCAGGTCGAACATCATCCGGTCGCCGGGCGCGAACGCCCGGGCCGCGCTTGCAAGGCCTTCCATCACGCGCGCATCCCGCGGCGGGGGAGCCTCATCGCGTGCAATCGGCGCTTTCGTGCAGAGGTCCGTCGTGAACGCAAGGCCGGAAGCGATGCAGTTCTGGCTGGTGTATTGGCACGTATGGATGTGGAGCCTGCGCCCGTCGTGGTAAAGCGGCTCGTCGTGCTCGCAATTCGCCACCAGTTCCGTCAGCAGCGACTGGCAGTAATCGCCTTTTTCGGCGTCCGCCATCTTGGCTTCGTCGCATTCCAGCTCGGCGAAGTTGACCGGGTGATGGCCTTCCACGGTCAGGATCAGCTTGCCGCTCAGCGCCCTCAGGTCGAGGTGCCCGTGCGGATGGACCGTTCCGCAGGCGAAGCAGTAACTGGTTTTCTCATCGAGGCCAGCGACATGGAACGTACAGCATTTCGATTCGAGCACGGTCATCTTCAGCCTCCGAAGGAATGGTCGCGGCGCTTGGCCGGCTGCGTGTCGGATATCCCTGGAATCAGTTCGCCTGCGCATGCCCCGATGCTACGCGCCACATCATTGGCGAATGCCCATGATCCATTCTGTGTCGGCGCTTTCGGCGTTGTCAATTCGGCCGATGCGGCTTGGATCAGTGTTGACCGTCCCGTCGGGCGAACAGGTTTCCGACTTGCACCACGGTGGCCGCGCGCAACAGGAACGCTGGCGGTTTCCCGCCGGCGTTTCTTTTGGAACATCGCGATGCCATCGCGATTAGTTCAGGTTGCAGGTCGCCGGTTTGGCAGACGTGAACCGCGCCGCGGTGGCCCATTCCGCGTGGTATGAACGGGTTGCGGTTGCCCTGGAAGCTGTAGATCACTTCGTTGCGCTCGCGGCACGCGGGCGGCAGCGAAGGAAGCCGCCATTGTAAGGATGCGGGCCCGCCGAACGGACACAAACGTTCACAACTTCGCGCTGCGCGAAGGTCAACGCCGCGTCCGATCCCGGCGTTCACGGGTGCGTCCCCCAACGCCACAAGGAAGACGCACCATGTTCCGAACCCTTCGCACCAGCTTCGCGCTCACCGCCACGCTCACCGCCGCACTGGCCGCGGGACTGGGCACCACCCGGCCCGCGCAGGCGGTACCGATCTACGACTTCGCGCCGGTCACCGCCGAAATGCAGGCGTTCGTGCAGACCTATTCGCTCGACGGCGCCTCGCTGCGCGTGAACAAAGCCGGCAATGTCGTCTACCGTCGCGCCTTCGGCGATTACACGCTGGGCACGCGGGTGCGCATCGCCTCGGCCAGCAAATGGCTGTCGGCGCTGACCATCGCCCGCGTGGTCGAAAGGGGCCAGCTGCGCTGGAGCGATACCGTCGGCCAGTATTTCCCGAACGTGGAGCCGGCCAAGCGCGCGATCACGCTCGAACAACTGTTCTCGCACACCAGCGGGCTGCCCGGCGGCGACGATTTCTGCATGTCGAATCCGCTGTACACCCTCGCGACCTGCGCCAATCGCATCCTGACCTCGACGATGATCGGCGAGCCGGGCAAGGTCTTCGCCTACGGCGGCAATTCGATGCAGGTCGCCGGGCGCATGGCCGAACTCGCCACCGGCAAGGCGTGGGACGACATCTTCATCGACGAGATGGCGACGCCGCTGGGCCTCAACGCCACCGACTTCGCCACCGCTTCGACGGAACCGGGCTACGTACGCATCGACAATCCGCGTATCGCCGGCGGCGTGCGCAGCACGCTGGAGGATTACGGCAAGGTCGTCGACATGGTGCTGGCCTACGGCTGTCTGGATCTGCGGATCGATACCGGCTGTCTGCCGGGCCGTCGTCTGCTCACACGTGCGACCATCGAATTCATGGCGCGCGACCGCACCGTGGGCACCGTCGACGGCTCGCGTCCGCCGACCTCGACCGGCTTCGGCTACGGCCTCGGCCAGTGGATCGATCCGAACTCGCCGCTGATCGTGTCCAGCCCCGGCGCGTTCGGCTTCACGCCGTGGGTGGATCGCAACAGCCAGGTGGCCGGCGTGTTCCTCGTCGACGACGTGAACACCCGTCTCTCCGCCGACATCACCGACATCCGCCTGATGGTCAATGCCGTCACCGCGGACGGTCAGGGCCGTCGGATCGCGATTCGGCAGGCGGTCTCGCAGACGAGCACGCCGCCCACGAAAATCACGCCACGCACGCACGTGCCGCAGACGCGCTGAGCCGCAGACATGGGAGCGGAGGGGATCAAACCATCGGCTTGATCCCCTCGATCGGCGCGAACCGCGGTTGCAGCCGGCCGTCGATTTCGATGCGTTCGACGAACATCGCGTACGGGCGCACCCACAGCCCGCCCTCGCCGTACAGCGCGCGATACAGCACATGCGGTTCCAGGGTTTCGCTGTGCCGGACCACGTCGACGACTTCGTATTCGCCGCCCTTGTGGTGGCGATAACGGCCCGGCGTCAATGCGGGCAACGGAGGAAGCGTGGTCATGGCGATGATGTCCTCGACGGCGTTTTCTGCGGTGGTTGCGGCCATTGTGCGACAACGAAAAACGCCGGCGGTGTCCCGCCGGCGTTCGGTCGTGCATCGCGATGTCGCGCGAATCAGTTCAGCTGGCAGGACGTCGGCTTGGCCGAGGTGAACAGACCCGAGGTGGCCCACTCCGGGTGATCGATGAACGGGTTGCGGTTGCCCTGGAAGCTGTAGATCACTTCGTTGCGCTCGCGCTCGGCGGTATCCGGCGGATCGGCCTGATGCCAGGCGATCAGCGTGGACAGCAGGCCCATGTAGGCCGGCGAGCTGGAGGTGCCGACGATCAGGCTGGCGTTGTCGGTGAGTTCCAGATCCGGCTCGTTCTGGCCGGTGGTCGGATGGGTGCCGCCTTCGTAGCGGATCGCCATGTACAGCACCGCGCGCGCCATGTCGCCCTTGCGCTTGCCCCAGGCCTGGAAGACGCTGCTGTTGAACCAATTGGAGTTGCCGGGATAGACGCCGGTACCGCCGCCCGCACCGTTATAGACCTCGGTCGGACGCTCGGTGCAGCCGCTGCAATTGCCGTACGGCTTGTTGCCGCGGTCGGAGTTGTAGTTGGCGTCCGAGAGATACAGCATGTGGGTATCGGTGTGCGGCGAATTGGGCAGGCCGAGGTTGCCGGTTTCGGCGCTGAAGCCCAGCGACTTCGGCCAGGTGTGTTCGCGGTTGTACTTGTTGGTCGAGGTGCTGCCGGCGCGATCGGTGACCTTGGCGTAGCTGCGGTTGCGATACACATCGAGGATACGGCCGGAATTCAGCGGATCTTCGTCGGCGATTTCCAGGATCGTCCAGGTGTTGGTGGTGCCGCCGCTGTAGGGATACGCGGTGTGGCCCTTGATCGTGGCGTGCAGCGAGCAGCGCAGCTGCGACGGGCTGCTGGTGTTGACCTTCGAGTAATAACCGGTGCCACCGCCGCCGCCCGAAGCGACGTTGAAGTTCACCACCGTGTTGGCGGCGGGGTTGAGGCCGCCGGCATCGGTGATCCGGCTGGCGATCACGGTCAGGGTGCAGGCTTCGCCGGCCACCAGCGCGGTGCCGGTGGTGATGTTGAAGCTGGTGCCGCTGGCGGGCGCCATCAGCGAAACGCCGCCGGAGGTCGCGCAATTCAGCGTGAACGGATTGGGGCTGGTGGTGACGCTTTCGCTGAAGGTGATGTTGAGGTCGCCGGCCGCCGGGAAGTTGGTGGCGCCGTTCGCCGGCGTGGTCGAGACGACCGTCGGCTGGCTGTTGGGGGCGTTGAACGTCTGGCCGGCGTTGCACGCCCCGAAGCTGGCGGTCGCCGGCGGCTGCCAGGTGAAGTTGGCGTAGCTGATGCCGGTCCCGGCGAGACGCAGCGAACGGCCGGCCGGATCGGAACCGGTTTCGGACACCGGCAGATTGACGCTGTTCATGCCTGCGGCCGGACCGTTGCTGGCCTTGATCTGGCCTTCGTAGCTGATGAACTGCACGACCTGGCCGCTCGGGTTCACGAGGGCGATACCGTCGTTGGAGCCGTTCTGGAGGCCGTTGGTGGGATAGCTCAGCGTCGCGATGCGCACCTGCGAACCGCAGGTGACGAGGCTGCCGGCGGGCACGAGGTCGTTGTCGTAGGTGACGGCCGAGGTCGGCGTCGAACCGTTGTAGAGATAGACGCGATAACTGCTCAGCGTTTCGCCGGCGGTGGCGACGATCTCGATGCGCTCGCCGGTATCGCCGGACGAGGTGGAATCGTCGTAGTGGAATTCGTTGATGAAGACTTCGGCATGGGCGGCACCGGACAGGAGCAGCAGGGCGCAGGCCAGGGGTGACACCGTGGACAACACACGCGACATAAGCTGGGTCTCTTCGTTGGATGGATGGAACAGGCACGTCCCGGGCATGTTCCGAGTGCAGGCCCGACAAGCCCCGGCCGGCAGGACGACGACGCGGCCCCCCGGCCGCGCGGGCGGTCCGCGCTGGGCGGGCCGCGATCCACCGGAAGCGCTCCGCTTCCGGTGAAGGACGGGGCAATCTAGCCGAGGACTGTGACAGTCGCCACCGGATTCGCAGGCCGGCCCGTATCGGCCCGACGGACGGCATCCCCGGAACCGGTACTTGCCGCGGCTGTTAGCCTTGTCGCGATGACCGCGCACGACGCCTTTCCCATCGCCAGCCTGCTGCCGGAGATCCGGCGCTCGCTGGCCGACCATCCCCGACTCGTTCTCGAAGCGCCGCCCGGCGCCGGCAAGACCACCCAGGTGCCGCTGGCGCTGCTGGGCGCCGATTGGCTGCAGGGCCGGAAGATCGTGATGCTGGAACCACGCCGGGTGGCCGCGCGCGCGGCCGCGCAGTTCATGGCGCGACAACTCGGCGAAACGGTGGGCGAGACCGTCGGCTACCGGATCCGCTTCGAGAACAGGATCTCGGCGAAGACACGGATCGAGGTGGTCACCGAAGGGATCCTCACGCGGATGCTGCAGGACGATCCGATGCTGGAGGAGGTCGGCGCGATCCTGTTCGACGAATGCCACGAGCGTCATCTCGCCGGCGACCTCGGGCTGGCGCTCGCGCTCGACGTGCAGGCCGGCCTGCGCGAAGACCTGCGGATCGTCGCGATGTCGGCGACGCTCGACGGCGACCGGCTGGCGAAGGTGCTCGACGCGCCGCGGCTGTCCAGCGCCGGCCGCAGTTTCCCGGTGCGGATCGCGCACTTCGCCGCACGTCGCGACGAGGCGCTGGAGCATCAGGTGAAGCGCGCGGTCGAACATGCGCTCGTCGAGCATCCGGGCGATGTGCTGGTGTTCCTGCCGGGACAGCGCGAGATCGGCAAGGTCCAGGCCCTGCTCGCGGATGCCGCCACCGCGGAAATCCTCGCCCTGCACGGCGAACTCCCGGTCGAACAGCAGTCGCGCGTGTTGCAGCCGGCCGACGACGGCCGCCGTCGCGTGGTGCTGGCGACCAACGTCGCCGAATCCAGCGTGACCCTGCCGGGCGTGCGCGTGGTGATCGACAGCGGACTGGCGCGCGAACCGCGCTACGACCCCAACAGCGGCTTCTCGCGCCTCGACGTGGTCGGCATCGCGCAATCGTCGGCGGATCAGCGCGCAGGCCGCGCAGGCCGCGTCGCGGAAGGCTGGGCCTACCGGCTGTGGCCGGAATCGCAGCGGCTGGAGCCGCAACGGCGGCCGGAAATCGCGCAGGTGGAACTCGCGTCGCTGGCGCTGGAACTCGCGGCCTGGGGCAGCGATGCGCTGCGCTTCATCGACGCGCCGCCGCCGGGCGCGCTGGCCGCCGCGCGCGATCTGCTGCAACGGCTCGGCGCGCTGGACGCCGGCCGCGCGATCACACCGCTCGGACGCAGGATGCTCGCGATCGGCACGCATCCGAGGCTGGCGGCGATGCTGCTGTCGACCGGCGACGACGCCGAAACCGCGCTCGCCTGCGACCTCGCCGCACTGCTGGAGGCACGCGATCCGCTGCGGGCGACGCCGGGCAGCGGCCGCAGCGATGCGCTGGCCGCACGCTGGCAGGCATTGGCCGCATTCCGCGGCGGACGCGCGCCGGCGGAGGCTTCACGCGGTTCATTGCAGGCGATCGATGCCGCCGCGGCGCAGTGGCGCCGCCGTTTGCGCTGCGCCGCGAAACCGCCGGCCAGCGCACCGGCGCACGCGCTGGGCGATCTGCTGGCGCACGCCTTTCCCGACCGCATCGGCCATCGCCACGGCAACGATCTGCGCCGCTATCCGCTGGCCAACGGGCGCATGGCGCAGTTGTTCGACGACAGCGCGCTGATCGGCGAGCCCTGGATCGTCGCCTGCGATCTGCGTTTCGAGGCCAAGGACGCGAAGGTGCTGCGCGGCGCGCCGGTCGACGAGACACGTCTGCGCCGCGATTTTCCGCTGCGGTTCTCCGATCGCGACGAAGTGCGCTGGGACGAGGCCAAGCGCGCGCTGGTCGCCGAGCGCGTGCAACGCTTCGACGGCATCGTGCTGGATGCGCGGCCCACCGGAAAGGTCGATCCCGCGCAGGCCGCGCAGGCGCTGACCGACGCGGTGCGCACGCTCGGGCTCGACGCGCTGCCGTGGCGCGAGACGCTGATGCAGTGGCGTGCGCGGGTGCGCTGTCTGCGCGCGTGGATGCCCGAACTCGCGCTGCCGGCGCTGTCCGACGACGCGCTGCTCGCCTCGCTGGACGCATGGCTGAAACCCGCGTTCGCCGGCAAGACCCGGCTCGATGCGCTGAGCGAAGACGAACTCGCCGATGCGCTGAAATCCGGCATCGACTGGTCGCTGCGGCAACGGATCGACGCGCTCGCACCGACGCGGATCGTGGTGCCGTCGGGGATGGAACGGAAGATCGAATACGCCTACGACGCCGCGGTCGACGCACCGCAGCCGCCGGTGCTCGCGGTGAAACTGCAGGAGCTGTTCGGCCTCGCCGACACCCCGCGCGTCGCCGACGGGCGGGTCGCGGTGCTGCTGCATCTGCTGTCGCCCGGCGGCAAACCGCTGCAGATCACCAGCGATCTGCGCAGTTTCTGGGAACGCACCTATCCCGAAGTGAAGAAGGAAATGAAGGGACGGTATCCGAAGCATCCATGGCCGGACGATCCGTGGAGCGCGACCGCCACGCATAGGGCGAAGCCACGCGGGACGTGAGCGCGCTGGCCATTCGCCTGCGCGACGCATGGCGATGCGTTCATCGCCATCGTTGCGGTTAGCGCGGCCCGACGATCCCTGGAGCGCGACCGCCACGCATCAGGCGAAGCCACGCCGGATGGCCCGTAAAGATGAACGTGAACCTCTGGACGCGGCACTCGCGACGGCCGCCGCGCGAAATACACGACGCCGACGGGCGATGCGCACGAAAATCGCTGCGGAACGGCCGCGCCGCGCGCGATTCTGAATCTCCGCGGACACGCGAAACGCGATGCGCGCGGATGCGCGTGGTCCGGCGACACAATGCGATCGCACCGCGGCGTCGCCGCATCCTCGCACCGACTCGAAGGAAGCCATCGTCATGAATACGATCGACCGTTTTTCCGACCGCAGCATCGCTCTGGCCCATCGCACCCGCAGCGGCCTCGACGCGGTGTCCTCTCATCTGCCGCAATGGTTGAGCGCCGGCGCCGCCCTGTCCCTCGCCCGCAGCGGAACGAAGGTCGCCACCACGCTGGTGCGCCGGAATCCGGCAGCGGCCGTGGCGATCGGCGTTCTCGGCGTGGGCGTGCTGGCGTACCGCATGTATCGCAAGCGCGCGAACGGGTCCGATGCCGCGACGGCGGATGTCGGCGAGGCGGATGTCGGCACGCAGAGCAACAGCAGGGAGGTACCGGTCAAGCGCAAGCACGGCAAAAAGAAGGCATCGAAGCGCGCGCACGACGAGGCCTGATTTCACGAAGCCTGATTTCACGCCTCCGGAACGCGCCTTCAGGAAGCGCCGCCCTCAACCTGCATGTTCGATCTCGCGCCAGTCCCCCGGCGCGAGATCGCCGAGCCCCCAATCGCCGATCGATACCCGCACCAGCCGCAGCGTCGGCAATCCCACGGCAGCGGTCATCCTGCGCACCTGGCGATTGCGGCCTTCGCGGATCGCGATCTCCAGCCACGCGTCCGGCACGGTCTTGCGCATCCGCACCGGCGGATCGCGCGGCCACAGCGACGGCATTTCGACGTCGATGTCGATGCGCCGCACCTGCGCGGGCCGGGTCGGGCCATCGTTGAGCGCGACGCCGCGGCGCAACGCTTCGAGCTGTTCCGGCTGCGGATCGCCTTCCACCTGCACCCGGTAGGTCTTCGTCAGCTTGTGCCGCGGATCGGTGATGCGGTGCGCCAGCGGGCCCTCGTCGGTCAACAGCAGCAGGCCTTCGCTGTCGTGGTCGAGGCGACCGGCGGGATATACGTCGGCGGGCAGACCGAAGCCGGCCAGCGTCGGCCGCGGCGGCTGCGTACGATCCGTGAACTGGCAGAGCACGCCGTAGGGTTTGTTGAACGCGATCAGCACGCGCGGTCACCGCCTGGGCGCGCGCGGCCTATGCTGTGCGCAGGCCATTCCACGAGCACGCCCATGGGCAACCACGAACTCACCGGACTCTCCACCCGCTGGCTCGGCAAGGCCTGGGAGCATGCCACCGCCGCCGAACGCGCGGTGCTGACCCAACTGCACCGGCGCGAACGCACAACGCAGGCGCCCGGCAGCGGCGCGCTGGACGACCGCAGCGTCGGCGAACGCATCGCCGATGCGGTCGCGCGACTGGGCGGCTCTTGGACGTTCATCGGGCTGTTCACGGTGTTTCTCGCGACCTGGGTAACGACGAACGTCTGGCTGCTGCGCGCGCATCCGTTCGATCCGTATCCCTTCATCTTCCTCAACCTGCTGCTGTCGATGCTCGCGGCGCTGCAGGCGCCGGTGATCATGATGAGCCAGAACCGGCACGCCGAGCGCGACCGCGAAGCGGCCGAGCACGACTATCGGGTCAATCTGAAGGCCGAACTGGAAATCATGGCCCTGCACGACAAACTCGACCAGCTGCGGGTGGAACAGCTGGAGAGGATCCTCGCGGCGCAGGGCGAACAGATCGCGCTGTTGCGGCAATTGCTCGAAGCGCGACACCGGTGATCGCCCCCCCGGCGAATGCCGGAGGGCGTCGAAGCCAAGGTACCGACGATTCGTTTTCCGGCGACGCGCTGCGCCGACAACGCGTTCCGTCGGGTCACTCCCGGGCGGGCTTGCGGAACCGCAGCGTCATCCGGTCGCTTTCGCCGATGGCCCGATATTTCTGGGCATCTTCGGGGTCGTGGCGATTGGTCGGCGGCAGCGTCCACACGCCGTTGGGATGATCGGCGCCGTCCTTCGGGTTCGCGTTCGCTTCGCTGCGCGCGTCGAGCACGAAGCCGGCCTTCGTCGCCAGATCGATCACAACCTGCTCGGTGACGTATCCGGACTTCTTCATCGTGTCGGAATCGGTGCCCGGCTTGGCGCGATGATCCACCACGCCCAAGGTGCCACCCGGTTTCAGCGCCGCATAGAACGCGGCGAAATAAGCGTCGGCGGTGCCGCCGGAGACCCAGTTGTGCACGTTGCGGAAGGTCAGCACGGTATCGGCCGTGCCCGGCGCCGCGAACACCGGCTGCTTCGGGTCGAAGGTCGCGATCCGCGCGCGACCGAACTGCGCCGGATGCTGCGCGAGCCGGGCCTGCAGCGTGTCCTTGGTCTTCTGCTGGCTGTCGCGGCTGCGGCCTTCCGGCACGGCCATTGGATCGACCAGCGCGGCGATGTAGGTGCCGTCGTCGCGCAGGTACGGCGCGAGGATCTCGCTGTACCAGCCGGCGCCGCCGGGGGTGATCTCGACGACGGTCTCGTTCGGCGCCACGTCGAAGAACGTCAACGTCTCGCGCGGATGACGGTAGGCATCGCGGGCGGCGTTTTTCGGATCGCGCCACGCGCCGGCGATGGCCGCATCCAGCGCGGCGGCCGATTCGGTCGCCTGGTCGGCCTGGGCCGCAGCGGTCGAGGGCATGGTCCCGCACGCCCCCATCAGGGGCATCGCGAGCAGAAGCGAAACGGTGAGACGGGCGAGGGCAGGCATCTGACGGTCCTGTGGAGAGGCTGACCGCGATTCTCCGCGATGCGCCGGAGCACTGCCAGTGCGGATCGCACCCACCGGGTGACGGCGGTGACAGTCCGGAAATTGTGCGCTGCATCAAAACCCGGCAGCCTATGCTGCGTTGCAACATGAAGCTGCAACGTTCCAATGCCAAAGATGTCCGGTCTCACGACGCATCGAAGGAATCGTCAGGCGCCCAGCGCCATTCACCCACCACAGGAAGACAGACCATGTTCCGTTCCACCTGGCTCCATGCCGCCCCCGAGCGCCCGCTCGCCACCCGGCTCTACACCCGCACTTACGGCCGTACCTACGGCCGCCGTCCGGTGGAGACCGACCAACCCACCTCGCTGCCGCACGACCTGCATCTGAGCGCGTCGCCGGCATCGATGGCCGCGACCGACGACTGCGCCACAGTCGAAAACATCGGATCGTTGGCTGCCTGAACCCGCCTTCCGGCGGGTTCTTTTCTTGCAAGCTCCGCCTTCCGGCGGGTTCTTTTTTGGAAACTCCGCCTCCGGCGGATTCATTGTTCAGCCCGACGGCAGACGCACCGCGTCGGGATACGGCGGCACATCGAAGTGCTCGCCCGCGGCCAGACGCGTCTGCACGTCGCGCCACCACGCGGGATCGAAGATCTCGCCATGCACTTCCCGCAGCCGCGCGCGCAACGCGGGCACGATCCCGAGGAACTGCGGGAACAGTTCGGGAAACACATCATCGGCACCGGCGTACAGCCATTCGTCCAGCGGCCGCGTCTCGTCTTCCTCGCGCATCGGCGGCACCACGCGGAAACTGCACTCTTCGACCAGGCACAGCTCGTCGTAATCGTAGAACAGCACGCGGCCATGGCGGGTCACGCCGAAATTCTTCAGCAGCAGATCGCCCGGAAAGATGTTGCTGCGGGCGAGATCCTTGATCGCCTGGCCGTAGTCGAGCACCGCGCGCTCGGCCATCGGCGCCGCGGCTTCGCGCACGTACAGGTTCAACGGCCGCACCCGGCGCTCCACGTAGCAATGGCGGATCAGCACCTCGTCGCCGTCGAGCTGCACGGTCTGCGCGCATTCGCTCAACAACTCATGCAGCGCATCCGCCGCGAACTGCCGCTTCGGAAATCGCAGACGCAGGAATTCCTGCGCATCGACCAGCCGACCGACGCGGTCGCGGCGGAACACCAGCCGGTATTTTTCCTCGACCTCGGCCCGCACCATGTCCTTCGGATAGGCGAAGCGATCGCGGATCAGCTTGAACACCACCGGGTACCCGCGCGGCGTGAACACCGCCATCACCATGCCGCGCTCGCCGTCGGCCAGCACCAGTTCTTCGTCCGGGAATTCCGCGAGATGACGGTAGACCTGACGGTAACGTTCGGTCTTGCCCTGCTTGATGCGACCGACGACCGTGAACAGCTCGTCCAGCGGCTTGCGCGGCAACAACTGGTGGAGAAACGCAACGACATCCGCGACGCGGGCGATGTCGGCATGGAAATGACTGCGCGAAAAGCCGAACAGGATCGAGATCTGCTGATCGTCGACGATCACCGCATCGGCACGCACGCCGCCGACTTCGCTCACCAGCGCGATGACCACCGGATAGGTCGCGCCGGAAGCGCCGTGCGCACGGCCGACGAGATAGGCGCGTCGTTCGCGATAGAACGGCGTGCGCAGCATCGACACGCCGATCACCCCGCGCGATCCGAGCGCTTCCGCCACCGCGGTCGCGCTGGCGTCGAGATCGACCCAGCCGTTGTTGTAATCGAGCGCGCGGAACACATCGCGCCAGACCGTGCGCGCGTCGCCATCGAAGGCATGATGGCGCAGCTCGCCGGGACACGCGGGATCGCCGGTGGGCACGATCTCCAAGGCCAGGAACTCCACGTCCGGCGCCACGCCGTCGATCTGGAAGAAGCGACGCACCAGCGAGTTGTAGAAGGTCTTGTACAACTCTCGATCCGGCCGCGACGCGATGCGCGCGGCGTACGCCGGCAGGATCGCGCGCCACAGCGGCCGCGAACGGACGCGTTCTTCCAGCAGCGCTTCCAGCCCCGCCAGAGTTTCGCGCACGCATTGTTCGTACAGATCGATGCGCGCGGTGGCGTCGGTGTGGGCATGTTTCCAGTCGCGACGTTCGAACCGGCGGCGCGCGCGGCGGGTGATGTCGGAGAAGCGCGCGTCGTAGTCCTCGAATCCGCGGGCGATGCGCGTCGCCGCGCGCTGCGCGGTATCGGAAACGGGCACGATGGGCGAGGACGGCATGTCCGCAGTGTACGTCAGCGCGCGTCTCGAAATCGCAGCCCGTGAGACCTCGGAACCCTATCATTTCCTCCATGACGGAAGTGCGTGAAACCCCATCAAAACAAGGGTTTCACGAAGGACGAGCTCCCGAAATCGACATGCCTCGACGGCGCGGCCGTCGCAGTCCGCGAGACGGGTTCGGGAGACACTGATCGTCCGGTTCGCAGGGATGCGCCAGGAGCAGGGAACGCCGCGACGCCGCCGGAAGGCGCGAGCGGACATGACGTTCCCGGGCACAAGGATGTGCCGCCGGGCACCCCGACGAATCCAGGTCCGTCAACGCGTTTCGCGTCCGTATCCGCACGCGCATCGCCGCAACCGCAATCCGCCTTCGCGCACGACGAGGGCATCCAAGCACGCACCGCGACCGGGCACGCGTCCGTCGCGCGCGTGCGACCTGCCGCGCCATGCGCATCCCGCACCCGTCCAAGGAGAGACTCATGCAATTGTTCAAGACCGAAATGATATTCCTGCATCCGCCACGAACCCGGCCGACCTACGGTACGCGCGCCCCGCGCTATGGACGGCGTCTGCCGGTGCGCCCTGCGTGCATCGATCTGCCGCGGTTGTCGGACAGCCTGCTGCGCACGGATGCGCATGGCACCATCGCCGCCATCGAATCGAACGCGTGCGTGGACCGCGCAGCGTAAGCGGTTGGCGGATGGGAGCAGATCGATTCAAAGAAAAACCCGGCTTGCGCCGGGTTTTTCGTGGAGATGCCATGCCGTCCATGGCGATGCGGTGCGGGTATCGAAGTTCCCGCCCGGATATCCATGCCCGGGTCTTCGGCAGGCCGCGCGGTAATGCAGCGCGAGCGGCCTGCCTCAGCCACCCGGTTTGAAGCCGATGGTGCGGCGCGTGGTGACCGGCGATGCCACCGGTTGATAGCGCCAGCGCTTGACCGCGGCGACCGCTTCGCGGTCGAACACCCGCGGCGGATTGCCGCGCACCACGCGGGCGCTGCTGACGGAACCGTCGGTAGCGACGGTGAATTCGACCAGTACTTCGCCCGAGGTTCCGGCGCGCAGCGCTTCCGGCGGGTATCTCGGTGGCGGCGTGCTGATCGCGCGCAGATCGCTGGCGCTGGCGGCGGCGGCAGGCTGGGCCGCGGTGGCGCGTGCCGCCGCTTCGCGTTCGGCCGCTTCGCGTTGCGCGGCTTCGCGCTGTGCGGCGGCGCGCTGCGCGGCTTCGCGATCGGCCGCTTCACGCTGCGCCTGGGCGGCCGCCGCGGCCTGCTGCTGTTGCTGCTGCTGGGCGAGACGCTCCGCGGCGAGACGCTGGGTTTCTTCCTGCGCCTTCTTGCGATCCTCTTCGAGCTTGGCCAGACGCGCCTTCTCGGTTTCGGCATCGACTTCCTGCTGCTGCTGACGCTGGGCGAAGCTGGATTGGGCGTCGGTGAGCGACTGTTTCAGTCGCGGCAGCGCGGGCGCGGCCTTGTCGGTCTTTTCCATCAGCGCGTACAGACGCTGGGCTTCGGCGAAATCGTCGCGGGCGATGCTCTGCTCGGCGGCGATCAGCGCATAGGGCATGAGATCGGTGAGTGCGCTGGCGACGGCGGCGTCGTTCGGCTGCTTGTCGCGCAGGGCGAGGTAGTACTCCATCGCGTTGTTGCCGGAGGGCGCATACATGCGCTGTTCGGCCTGAGCGGCGCGGGCCGCCTCGCGCAGCTGGTCCACGCTCATCGCGGCGACCTGGGCCGACACGGCCTGGGTCGGCGCCTGCGGGGTCTGTGCGGCAGCCTCCGGCTGTGCGGCCGGAGCATCGGTCGCCGGCTTGTCGCCGCCGCAGGCCACGATGGCCAGAACCAGCGCGGCGGACAACGCGGCGGTGCGGAAGATATTCCGGGACGAAGGATCGAGCGATTGGGCGGTGTCTTGGGCGGCGGACATCACGGTGGTTTCCTGGGCTGGTCTTGGTTTGCAAGCACATCCTGTGCCAGCGCACCCCCTGTCGCGCACGCCCGCATCCCCCGGGCGGCTTCGTTGTCTACTTTCCGATACAGAAACGCGAAAAAATGTGACCGAGTAAGTCGTCTGGCGCCACTCGTCCCGTGATTTCCCCGAGGCTCTCGTGGGCGGCGCGCAACGATTCGGCGGTCAGGTCCAGCATATCCGCTTCCAGCTGTTGCCGCGCAGCGACCAATTCCTGCCGCGCACGTCGCAGGGCATCGACCTGACGCGCCCGCGCGCTGAAGGCGCCCTCGGCACCTTCGGTCTCCAGCCCGGCCAGCGCTCGCAGCCGCACATGCAGCGCATCCAGGCCGGCGCCGGTCCGCGCGGAGACCCACACCGTATCGTCGGACGCCGACGGCGAGTCCGACAACAGATCGGCCTTGTTCATCACCCACAGCCGCTGCGGGACCCCGGCGATGGCCTCGGCGACCGCCGCACGCCCGGACGCGATGTCGTTCGCGTCGAGCACCACGATCGCCAGATCGGCGTGGGTCAGTTCGGACGCGGCGCGACGCATGCCTTCACGTTCGATCGCATCTCCGCCCGCGCGCAGGCCTGCGGTGTCGACGAGCGTGAGTTCCACGCCATCGACACGCACGGTCTCGCGCAGCAGATCGCGGGTGGTGCCGGCGATGTCGCTGACGATGGCGCGTTCGCTGCCGGCCAATGCATTCAAGAGCGAACTCTTTCCGGCGTTGGGCGGACCGACGATCACCGCATGCAGGCCATCGCGCAGCTTCTGCCCACGTTCGGCCTCGATCAGCAGGGCATCGAGATCCGCGGCGGCACGCGCCAGACCGTCGCGCAGTTGCGCGCCGCCGAGGGTGTCGAGGGGTTCGTCGACGAAATCGATCGCCGCTTCGACATGCACGCGCAACCCCAGCAGCGCATCGCCGATCGCATCCACACGCCGCGAGAACACGCCGTCCAGCGAACGCCGCGCCGCGCGCGCCGCGCGCGCATCGCCGGCGGCGATCAGGTCAGCCACCGCTTCGGCCTGAGCGAGATCGAGCTTGCCGTTGAGAAACGCGCGTTCGCTGAACTCGCCCGGTCGCGCCACCCGCGCGCCCAGCGCGCAGCAGCGATCGAGCAGCGCGCGCAACACCGCCGGGCTGCCGTGCGCCTGCAGCTCGACGACATCCTCGCCGGTGTAACTCGCGGGCGCCCGGAAATACAGGGCGATGCCGTCGTCCAGCGTCTCGCCGTGTTCGTCCTGAAATCGGGCGTAGTGCGCGAAACGTGGCCTCAATCGTCTGCCGCAGAGCGTTTCAGCGATCTCTCGCGCACGCGCACCGGATATGCGCACCACACCCACGCCGCCGGCACCCGCGGCGGTGGCGATGGCGGCGATGGTGTTCTGAGTGTGCATGTGCTGGCTGTGCATGCGGTCGACCTCGGATGGAAACGCCAGCGTTTAGGATCGCAGGGAATGGGGGAATCGGTGAAGCGATGGCGGACGACTTCTTGGAGTGAAGTTGCCTATTGTCGACATCGAGGCGGCTGAATTTCCAACCGGTTACGATCGTCGACTTCCGCCGGATCCGCGATGCGGGGCGTCGCCTCACTCCACCTGTGCCGCCAGCCCGAAGATCGGCAGATACATCGCGAAAACGCACAACAGCGGTAGACCGATCGCGATGGCCAGACCCAGCAGCAGTGCGACGATGCCGCGGCGAGCGTCTTCCGGTGTTCGCGCACGAATGAAGGATGCCGCGATCGGCACCGACAACGGCAACACCCACAGGAACAGGCGGCCGTCGACGAAGAGCCGACTGAGCAGCGGCAGTTCGGCACCGAAGTTCTCGAACACATTCTGGAAATTGGGAACGATCAGCTGCACGGCACCCACACCACCGACGGCAGCGAGACCACCGAACAGGATGAGGAAGGTATTCATCGGATTGCGCATTGTCGGGGTCTTCGCATGGCGTCGATGCACTTAGAGCGGATCCCGCTCGGGAAACGCGAAGCCCGCCTTTCGGCGGGCTTCACAGTCAAATCGTGCGCGAAGGTCGGATCAGGACTTTGCGACGCTTTGAGTGGACTTATCGCCGTACAGCCGCATCATCCACCACTGCTGCAGCATGCCCAGCGCACCGTTGGTGACCCAGTACAGCACGAGGCCGGCGGGGAAGAACGCGAACATCACGCCGAACACGATCGGCATGAGCTGGAACATGCGCTGCTGGATCGGATCGATGCCGACCATCGGCGTCATCTTCTGGGTGAACCACATCACCGCGGCGTTGATGACCGGCAGGATGAAGAACGGATCGCGCGCGGTCAGGTCCTGGATCCACAGCATCCACGGCGCCTGGCGCAGTTCCACCGATTCGATCAGCACCCAGTACAGCGCCAGGAACACCGGCATCTGGATCAGGATCGGCAGACAGCCGCCGGCCGGATTGATCTTCTCTTTCTTGTAGAGCTCCAGCATCGCCATCTGGAACTTCTGCTTGTCGTCGCCGTAGCGTTCCTTGAGCTGCTGGATGCGCGGCTGGAACTTGCGCATCTTCGCCATCGACTTGTACTGCGCGGCCGATAGCGGATACAGCGCGAGCTTGATCAGCAGCACGAGCAGGATGATCGCGAAGCCCCAGTTGTGGGTGAACTTGTGCAACTGCGCGAGCAGCCAATGGATCGGCTTGGCGAGGAAGGTGAAGATGCCGTAGTCGAGGGTGAGATCGAAACCGGGCGCCTGCGCGGCCAGTTTGTCCTGCAGCTTCGGGCCCATCCACAGCTTGGCCTCGGTGCTGGTCTGGGTGCCGGGCGCGACGGTGAACTGCGGACCGGTGGCGTTGATGCCATACATGTCCGCGCCCTGCGCCAGTTCGTAGTTCGCCTTCTGGTCGGCCTGCGGAATCCACGCGGCGAAGAAATAATGCTGCAGCAGCGCGATCCAGCCGCCCTCCACGTTCTTGGCGTCGATCTGTTCGAGTTGTTCGTCGTCGAGGAACGCGTCGTAGCCGCGTTTGTCGTATTTCTCGGCCGGCGTGTACCAGGCCGCGCCGCTGAAGGCGAACGTCTCCGGATTGAACATGCTGCGCGTGAAGTCGTGCGGCAGCCGCGTCAGCTGGCGATAGATGTAGCCGGTCCACGGCTTCGCGCCGCGGTTGACGATGTCGTCGCGCACTTTGAGCGCGTATTCGCCGCGGCCGAGGGTGTAAGTGCGGCGGATGGTCACGCCGTCGGCGCCGGTCCACACGAAACGGGCGCTGACGGTCTTCGCGCCGTCGGCCAAACGCAGATCGGTGGCCGACTGTTCGGCGACGAAACCGGCGTTGTGTCCGGGTGCGCCCTGATCGCTGGTCCATCCGCTCTGGGCGATGTAGAAATTCTTCGGGGTGTCGTCGAACAGGCGCACCAGCGGCGCGTCGGGCGCACGGCTGGTCCGGTAATGCAGGAGTTCAGCGCGTCGCACGTTGCCGCCATCGAGAACGATGCGCAGCACGTCGTTGGTCAGCGTGAAGGTCGGCGCTGCGACCGACGCGGCGGGGGCCGCCTGCATCGCCGGCTGTCCCGTGGCGGCCGACGTGGATGCGGTCGGCACGGCGCCCGCGAGCGTCGGCGCCGGCAGACCCTGCGGCTGCGTGGTCGGCATCGCGGCCTGGGCCGCAGCGGCCTGCACCGGCTGACGCTGCTCCTTGTTCCACTCCATCCACAGAATGGTCGCCACGAGAATCCAGGCGAAGATCAGAAAGGTGCGCAGTTGATTCATGGGGCGGCGGGACTCGTCGCGCCATCGGAATGCGGCGCTGGGGCAGGAGGAGGAGAGGCGGGCGGCATTGTGCCGTTCGCGATGGATGGGGGCAACGCGAGCTTGCGCAAGGCGTGTCGGAAGGCACTGGCGAGTTCGGCCCCGCTGGCGCGCGCGGCGGGCGCACGGGCGACGATCACGTAGGCACCGCCGGGCAGTTCGGCACGGTGGCGGCGGAAATGATCGCGCAAGACCCGCTTGATGCGATTGCGGACGACCGCGCGGCGATCGACCTTGCGTGAGACCGCCAAGCCGAGACGCGCCCCGCGCTC
This sequence comes from uncultured Lysobacteraceae bacterium, assembly GCA_946480825.1. Next base: position 344 of record CAMLLG010000065.1, on the reverse strand, counting down.
ATCGGCGAGATGGTGCAGGGCGAGGATCGAATTTGCGGCGCGACGGCCGCTGGAGAACACGGCGTCGAATTCCGGACGCGCGCGTACCCGCGCGGTGCGCGGGTATCGGGCGGAAACGATGGCTTCAGGGCGACCGGGAGTCATGAACGACACACCGGAACGCGTACGCCGAGGCCGAAAGCGTCTGGCAGGCTGCGATAGGCGCAGCCATGGCCGTTGCCGTCAGGCGGTGAGGCGTTTGCGGCCCTTGGCGCGACGGCGGGCGAGGACCTTGCGACCGTCGGCGGTTTTCATGCGGGCACGGAAACCGTGGTCGCGCTTGCGCTTGAGGTTGCTGGGCTGGT
>CAMLLG010000064.1 GCA_946480825.1 uncultured Lysobacteraceae bacterium | reverse complement strand
GCTCGCACAGGGTGCAGTCGATGCACTCGTCCGGATCGATCACCAGGAAGTTCGGACCCTCGTGGAAACAGTCGACCGGGCAGACTTCGACGCAGTCGGTGTATTTGCACTTGATGCAGTTTTCGGTGACGACGAAAGGCATTGGCGCGACCAGGCAGGGACGGAAGAGGGGGACCGCAGGGACGCCAGTGTATGACGACCGCGGCCCGAGGCGAAGGCCCGGGGCGAAGCCACCGGACGAAGGTCTTCGACGCGAAAGCTCCGGATCGCGGCGGCCCGCGAAAAAGACGAAGCCCGCGTCCTGCGACGCGGGCTTCGGAGATGGCGCTCCCTACGGGATTCGAACCCGTGTTTTAGCCTTGAGAGGGCCACGTCCTGGGCCTCTAGACGAAGGGAGCATTGAAGCGTTCGTCACTGCGAAACGGTGTCGGTGGGGCCGGGTTCGAAGTCCGGAAAGCCGGGGCCGAACGGCCGGTGTCGACAGGCTGCTAGTATAGCGGGTCGCCTGCTGTCTTGACCAACGCCCGTTCCGATCGACTCACAGACTCCGTACTCGATGACCGAACCCACGCCCCAGCACGCCGCGCCGCGGACCATTCCCCGGGATCAGCATGCGATTTCGCGCAAGGACATCAGTCCCAGCGCGCTGCGGGTCCTGTACCGGCTGCACGAGGCCGGCTACGGCGCCTATCTGGTGGGCGGCGCGGTCCGCGATCTTCTGCTCGGTGAGCATCCCAAGGATTTCGACGTGGCCACCGACGCCACGCCGGAGCAGGTCAAGCATCTGTTCCGCAACTGCCGGCTCATCGGTCGCCGGTTCCGGTTGGCCCACGTGGTCTACGGCCGCGAGATCATCGAAGTCGCGACGTTCCGCGCCAACAGCGACGACGGCAGCGGCGACCGCGAGACCGACGAAGACGGCCGCGTGCTGCGCGACAACGTCTACGGCACGATCGAGGACGATGCGATCCGCCGCGACTTCACCGCGAACGCGCTGTACTACGCCATCGCCGATTTTTCGGTGCGCGACTACACCGGCGGTTTCGACGATGTCGGCAACCGCGTGCTCAAACTCATCGGCGATCCCGATACCCGCTATCGCGAAGATCCGGTGCGCATGCTGCGCGCGATCCGGCTGGCGGCGAAGTTGCGCTTCACGATCGACGCGGCGAGCGCCGATCCGATCCCCAGACTCGCACCGCTGCTGCAGGAGGCTTCGCCCGCGCGGTTGTTCGAGGAATGCCTGAAGCTGTTCCTGGCGGGCCATGCCGAGGCCAGTTTCCTGGCGCTCGAAGCCCATGGTCTGCTGCCGGCGCTGCTGCCGGAAACCGCGGCCGCGCTGGCTTCGAACCGCAGCGGCGCGCTGCGTCGGATGCTGCTGGAAGGCCTGCGCGCCACCGACGCCCGCATCGCCGCCGACGAGCCGGTGTCGCCCGCGTTCCTGTTCGCCTTGCTGCTGTGGCCGGCCTATTGCCGCACGTTGGCGATGCTGCAGGCGCAGGGCGTGCACGCGGCCGAGGCCGAGCGCCGCGCCGCGGACCGCGTGACCCTGCATCAGGTGACCACGGTCGCGCTGCCGCGAAGGTTCTCGCTGCCGATGCAGGAGATCTGGCTGCTGCAGACCCGTTTCTCGCAGCGACAGCGCAAGCGCGTCGTGCGTCTGCTGGCGCAGTCGCGTTTCCGCGCGGCCTACGACTTCCTGCTGCTGCGTCAGGTCGCGTCCGACAGCCACGCCGCGGATATCGCATTCTGGGCCGAAGCCCAGCGCGATCCCGATCACGCCCTCGCCGTCGCCGCCCTGCGGCCGTCGCTGGAAGACGAAGAGGGTGCGAGCGCGGATGGCGAATCGCGCGGACCGCGCCGTCGCCGTCGTCGCAGGCCCGCGGCGGTCGGACATTGATGTCCGCGCAGGCATTGCCCGCCGAGCTGCGCCGCAACGCCCCGGTGGTCGCCTTCATCGGTCTCGGCGGCAATGTCGGCGACAGCGCTTCGGTGTTGCGCGCGGCGGTCCATCGGTTGATGACGGTCCCGCGCAGCCGCTTTCTCGGCGTCTCGCGTTTTTATCGCACGCCGGCGTGGGGCGTGCGCGATCAGGCCGACTTCGTCAATGCCGTGGTCGCGATCGAAACCGCGCTGGCACCGCCCGTGCTTCTGGACGAACTGCTCGGCATCGAGCGCGACTTCGGCCGCCGCCACGCCGCCGATGGCAGCGACCGCTGGGGGCCGCGCATCCTCGACCTCGATCTGCTGCTTTGCGGTGGAGCGACGATCGAGCTGCCGGGCCTGCGGGTGCCGCATCCGCATCTGCACGAACGCGCCTTCGCGCTGGTGCCGTTGCTCGATCTGGTGGACGACATCGACATCCCCGGCCACGGTGGCGCCCGTCAGGCCCTGTCCCGGGTCGAGCGCGGCGGGATCGCACCGATCGCCGCGCCGATCGCCGGGTCCAACATCGGGTCAGTGCCGGAACGTTGAAACGCCTGAAACACCCCGCGCAAGCGGCGGCATCGACCTGATAGGCTAGTCGCCCTCCGGCCTCTTCATTTCCGGCCACCTCTGGACGCTCATGGCCATTCGAGAAGACAAGCCCTGGACCGTGCCCGCGTTGGCCGACGCCAAGCGCGAAGGCCGCCGCCTGGCGATGCTGACGGCCTACGACGCGGTGTTCGCGCGCGTGCTCGACCGCAACGGCGTCGACCTGATCCTCGTCGGCGATTCGCTGGGCATGGTGGTGAAGGGCGAGGATTCGACTTTGCCGGTCACCGTCGACGACATCGCCTATCACACCGCCGCGGTCGCGTCGCATCTCACCCGCGCGCTGCTGGTGGCGGATCTGCCGTTCCAGGCCGACGCCACGCCCGAACGCGCGCTGGATGCCGCCACCCGCCTGCTGCAGGCCGGTGCGCAGATGGTGAAACTGGAAGGCGCGTCCGCGCACAAGCTCGAAGCGATCCGCTTTCTGGTCGAGCGCGAGATTCCGGTCTCGGCGCATCTCGGCCTGACACCGCAGTCGGTACTGCGCTTCGGCGGCTTCAAGGTGCAGGGCCGCGAAGAGCGTGCGGCGGCGAAACTGCGCGAGGACGCGCAGGCGGTCGCCGAGGCGGGCGCGGCGCTGCTGGTGCTGGAATGCGTGCCGACCGCGTTGGCGCAGGCGATCACCGCCGCCAGCGCGATTCCGACCATCGGCATCGGCGCCGGCCCGCACTGCGATGGTCAGGTGCTGGTGCTGCACGACATGCTCGGTCTCGACGGCGGTCATCGCCGGCCGAAGTTCGTGAAGGATTTCCTGGTCGAGGGCGGTTCGGTCGCCGGTGCGGTGCGCGCGTATTGCGACGCGGTGCGCGACGGCCGTTTCCCCGATGCGGAGCATGCGTACCAATGAACCGCGCACACTCATCGCGGATCGGGATCGCGGCAATGGCGCTGTCCGTCGCGCTGTTTTCCGCATTCGCCGCAGCGGCCGCGCGACGCGATGTGCCGGTCGTCGTCGGTCAGCAGGAAGATCTGGATGCCTGCGGCAGTTGGGCGGAGGTGTCCGGGTTGAATCCGAAAGGCGACGGTTTCCTCGCCGTGCGCGGCGGTCCGGGCACGGATCACGCGCTGCGCGATCGTCTGCGCGAGGGCGACGCCTTCTTTGTCTGCGGCATGTCCCGCGACGGCGCATGGATGGCCATCGTTTATCCGCGCGCGGGCCAGACCGCCGAGACCTGCGATGTGTCCGGCGCGGTTCCGAAGCCGTACGCCTATCGCGGTCCCTGCGCGTCGGGCTGGGTCAATGCCGCCTGGGTCCGCATTCTGGCCGGCTGACGCGCCGCACCTTTCCTCATCGAAGACGCCCATGATCGAAACCATCACCGAACTGCGCGGCCTGCGCGAACGGATTCTCGGCTGGCGTCGCGAAGGCCTGCGCATCGGCTTCGTGCCGACCATGGGCAATCTGCACGCCGGGCATTATTCGCTGGTCGCACTGACGCGACGGCATGCCGACCGGATCATCTCCAGCGTCTTCGTCAATCCGACCCAGTTCGGGCCGAACGAGGATTTCACCCGCTATCCGCGCACGCCGGAGGCCGACACCAGCGGCCTCGAAGCCGCCGGCTGCGATGCGCTGTGGCTGCCGACGGTGGAATCGATGTATCCCTTCGGCGTCGAGCTCGCGGTGCGCATGCGCGTGCCCGGCGTGGCCGACGTGCTGGAAGGTGCGCACCGGCCCGGCCATTTCGACGGCGTCTGCACCGTGGTGGCGCGGCTGTTCAATCAGGTGCAGCCCGATTTCGCCGCGTTCGGCAAGAAGGATTTCCAGCAACTCGCAGTGATCCAGCAGATGGTCACCGATCTGGCCTATCCGCTGACGCTGCTGCGCGGCGAGATCGTGCGCGAGGCCGACGGGCTGGCGATGAGTTCGCGCAATCAGTACCTTTCCGCCGAGGATCGCGTGATCGCCGCGGAGATCCATCGCACGCTGCAGGACATGCGCGCGCAACTGCAGGCAGGTGTGTCGCGGACGTCGGTCGAGACCGGCGCGGCGGTGCGCCTGGAGGAGGCCGGCTTCTCGGTGGACTACGCCGCGATCCGCACGCCCGATCTGGCCGAGCCCGAAATCCAGCCCGCCGGCTACGCGGTGCCCGGCCCGCGGGTGGCGCTGATCGCGGCGCGCCTGGGACGCACGCGGCTGATCGACAATCTCGAATTCTCGCTGGGCTGATCGTCTCCGGATCGATGTCCTCCGCGCCGCGCGGTGCGGGCGCGCTGATTTCGTTTGCAGGCCCGCTACGTGCCGGGCCATCGGCCGCATCTGGCAAGATGCCGTTTCGCCCTGACCACGCGACGAGCTCCGACATGCCGCATTCCGATTTCGACACGCTGCATCCGCACGCCGAGCGTCTGCGCCGGACGCCGATCGCCCGGTTGATCGCCGAAGATCTTCATCGCCCGCGCGATTTCGCGCTGCGCGTCGGCCCGCTCTACGCGAGCTTCGCCCGCCAGCATTACGACCGCGCCGCGGTCGATGCGCTGTTCGCGCTGGGCGAACGCGCGGACCTGCCCGCGGCGGTGCGGCGGTTGTTCGACGGGCATCCGGTCAACGTCACCGAAGGCCGCGCCGCGCTGCACACCGCGCTGCGCGGCGATCTGTCCGACAGCGACACCGCCCGCGACGCGTCCGCGCAGGCGCGCGCCGCGCGCGCGCGCATGGCGACGCTGGTCCACGATATCCGCGCTTCCGGCGTCACCGATGTCGTCAGCGTGGGCATCGGCGGTTCCGACCTCGGTCCGCGCCTGGTCGCGGATGCGCTGCGCGACGGCGACGGCGGACTGCGCGTGCATTTCGTCTCCAACGTGGACGGCAACGCGGTGCGACGCACGCTCGTATCGCTGGACCCCGCACGCACCGCGGCGATCCTGATCTCGAAGACTTTCGGCACCCAGGAAACCCTGCTCAACGGGACCGTCGTGCGCGATTGGCTCGGCGACCATGCGGCACGCGACGGCGGCCGCGTGTACGCGGTGAGCGCGAACGTGCCGCGTGCCGCGGCGTTCGGCATCGACGAAAGCCGGATCCTGCCGATGTGGGACTGGGTCGGCGGCCGTTATTCGCTGTGGTCGGCGGTGGGTTTTCCGATCGCCCTGGCGATCGGCATGGACGGGTTCGAGCGCCTGCTCGCGGGTGCGGCGGAGATGGACGCGCACGTGCTCTCGGCGCCGCTGCGCGCCAATCTCGCGGTCTGCCATGCGCTCACCGCGATCTGGAACCGCAACGCGCTGCACGCCGCCGCGCAGGCGGTGCTGCCCTACGACGAGCGTCTGCGGCTGCTTCCGAATTATCTGCAGCAGCTGGTGATGGAAAGTCTCGGCAAATCCGTGCGTCTCGACGGCGGCGCGCTGTCCGGTCACACCGTGCCGGTGTGGTGGGGCGGGGCGGGTACCGACACCCAGCACAGTTTCTTCCAGGCCCTGCACCAGGGCACGCAGATCGTGCCCGCGGACTTCATCGGCGTGATCCGCGCCGATCACGCGCACGAAGACAACCACGCCGCGCTGTTGGCGAACCTGCTGGCGCAGACCGAGGCCTTCGCGAACGGCCAGGCCAGCGACGACCCGCATCGCGCCTACGCCGGCAATCGCCCGAGCACGCTGCTGCTGCTGGATGCGCTGACGCCGGAATCGCTCGGCGCGCTGATCGCGATGTACGAACACAGCGTCTATCTGCAGTCGGTGCTGTGGGGCATCAACGCCTTCGATCAGTTCGGCGTCGAACTCGGCAAACAGGTCGCCAACAAGCTGCTGCCGGCGCTGCAGGGCGACGCCGAAGCCGACGACCCGGTGACGCGGGCGTTGCTGGCGGAGATCCGGAATCGCCGTGCGTGATATCGATTCCCGCGACATGCGCCCGGTAGAGCGGGCTTCAGCCCGCTGCTTTTTGCGCAATGCTCCAGCGGCCTGAAGCCCGCTCTACCGCTGGTGGCGGGCCAAGGCCCACTCGACGTGCTCGCGCACCATCGCGTCGTCGATGTCGCGACGCGATTCGAGTGCGGCGACGACTTCGGGCGTGGTCGGTGCGTTGCCCAGCGCGATCGCGAGATTGCGCAGCCAGCGCGCATGGCCGCTGCGGCGGATCGGAGAGCCTTCGGTGCGCTGCAGGAATTCTTCCTCGCGCCATGCGAACAGTTCGGTCAGCGTGGCCTTGTCGAGGTTGTTGCGCGCGCGGAAATCCGGCTCGTCGGTGCGCTGCGCGAACTTGTTCCAGGGGCAGACGAGTTGGCAATCGTCGCAACCGAAGATGCGGTTGCCGATCAGCGGCCGCAGGTCTTCGTCGATCGCGCCTTCGTGTTCGATCGTGAGATAGGCGATGCAGCGCCGCGCGTCGAGTCGATAGGGTGCGACGATCGCCTGCGTCGGGCAGACGTCGATGCAGCGCGTGCAGGTGCCGCAATGCGCGGTCGCCGGCGGGTCCACTGGCAGCGCGAGGTCGACGTAAAGCTCGCCGAGGAAGAACCACGAGCCGCCGTCGCTGTCGATCAGGCAGGTGTGCTTGCCGATCCAGCCGAGCCCCGCGTTGCGCGCCAGCGCGCGCTCCAGCACCGGTGCGGAGTCCACGAATACGCGATGCCCGAACGGGCCGATCTCCGCGGCGATGCGGTCGGCGAGTTTCTGCAGACGGTTGCGCATCAGCTTGTGGTAATCGCGGCCCAGCGCGTAGCGCGCGACGTAGGCGCGTTCGCCGTCGTCCAGCGTCGCCCAGGCTTCGTCGGGGTCGCGTCCGTAATCCAGGCCCACCGAGATCACGCGCACGGTGCCCGGCACCAGATCGGCCGGGCGGCTGCGCTTGTCGCCGTGCTCGGCCATCCAGCGCATCGAGCCGTGCAGCCCCTGCGCCAACCAGTCGCGCAGATGGGTTTCGTCTTCGTCCAGCGCGACATCGGCGATGCCGCAGCGCTGGAAGCCGAATTCGGCCGCCAGCGCCTTCACCCGGCGGGCGAGCGCATTGAGATCGATGTCGAAGTCGGGATTCACCGGGGAAGTATAGAATCCGGGCATGCGTACCGGCTTCCTCCACGATCTGCCGAAAGTCCATCGCGGCGCCGCGGTGCGTGTCGCCGAGCAGGTGGCGATGTCCCGCGTGGGTCTGGATGAAGACGATCTGATGGCCCGCGCCGGTCTGGCCGCGTGGCGGTTGCTGCTTGATCGCTGGCCCGAGGCCCAGCGCATCGGCGTGCTCTGCGGGCCGGGCAACAACGGCGGCGACGGCTACGTGCTGGCCGAGTTGGCGAGAAGTTCCGGGCGCCACGTGTTCGTGTTGCGTCTGGGCGATGACGTGAAGGCGGGTGCGGCGCGCCGCGCCGCGGACGCGTATCTGCAGGTCGGCGGCGAAGCGGCGACGTTCGTCGTCGACGACGCGCTGCCGCAGGTCGATGTCTGGGTGGATGCATTGTTCGGCATCGGCCTGCATCGCGCACTCGAAGGTCCGGCCGCGGATCTGGTGGCCGCGCTCGATCGCGACGCCGCGACGCCGGTCCTCGCGCTCGACATTCCTTCGGGCGTCGATGCGGACAGCGGCCATCACGACGGCCCCGTGGTACGCGCAACGGTCACACTGGCGTTCATCGCCGGCAAGCCGGGCCTGTACACCGGTCGCGGCCGCGCCGTCGCGGGCGAGGTGGTGATCGATACGCTGGGCCTGGCCGATCACGTGTTCGACGATCTCGAACCGACCGCATGCGTGGTCCGTGCGGACGCACTGCAGGCGTGTTTTTCGCCGCGTCCGCGCAACGCGCACAAGGGGCTGTTCGGCCACGTGCTGTGCATCGGCGGCGACCACGGTTACGGCGGCGCGCTCGCGCTGTGCGCCGAGGCCGCGCTGCGCACCGGCGCGGGCCTGGTCAGCGCGGCGACGCGCGCCGCGCATGTGCCGGCATTGTTGGCACGGCGTCCCGAATGCATGACCCGCGCGGTCGATGACGCGAGCGGATTGCGGCCGCTGCTCGACGCCGCCAACGTGATCGCGATCGGCCCCGGACTGGGCGATGGCGCATGGGGCGCGGCGATGCTGGAGGCCGCGCTCGCGACCGATCTGCCGCGGGTGCTCGATGCCGATGCGCTGAACGCGATCGCGCGTCGCGACCCGCAGACGCTCGGCCCTGCGGTGATCACGCCGCATCCGGGCGAAGCTGCGCGCCTGCTCGGCGAAACCGTCGCCGAAGTCGAACGCGACCGTCTGCAGGCCGCGCGCAGATTGGCCGGACGCTACGCGTGCGCGGTCGTGCTGAAGGGCGCGGGCAGCGTGATCGCGGCGCCCGGCGAAATTCCGGTGATCGTGGATGCCGGAAATCCGGGCATGGCCACCGGTGGCATGGGCGATGTGCTCACGGGCACGATCGCCGCGCTGCTCGCGCAGGGGCGCGCGCAAGGCCTGTCGTGCTTCGAGGCCGCGGTCTGCGGCGCGCTGTTGCATGCCGCCGCAGGCGATGTGGCCGCACGCGATGGCGGCGAGCGGGGATTGCTGCCGTCCGACCTGTTTCCGCAGTTGCGCCGTCTCGCGAATCCCGCGTCTCACGCATGACCACATCACGCATGACGGCATCGCGCATCACGGCATCGCCCACGACGGCATCGGTCGTGTCGCATCTCGCCGATGCCGAGGCTACCGAAGACCTCGCGCGCGCGCTCGCGCAGACCGCGCCGCGGCCGGCCGTCGTTTTGCTGCAGGGCGATCTCGGCGCAGGCAAGTCCACGCTCGCGCGCGGCTGGCTGCGGGCGCTGGGCGTGAGCGGCGCGATCCGCAGCCCGACCTATACGCTCGTCGAACGCTATCCGCTCGCAGAGGGCGGCGAAGCACTGCATCTGGACCTGTACCGGATCGGCGATGGCGCCGAGCTGGAATTCCTCGGTCTGGACGATGCCGACGCGGCGCTGTGGCTGATCGAATGGCCCGAGCGCGGCGGCGACGCATTGCCGGCGCCGGACCTGCGGATCGCGCTGGCGATCGAGGGCGACGGTCGTGCATGCGAACTCGCTCCGCTGAGTCCGGCAGGGCATGCGTGGCTGGCGCGTCTGGCCACCGGGCAGGGGGTTGCGGCGCCTTGCTGAAGCCGCTGGGCAGGAAGTGGCGGCAGGTTACGGATTATTAAGGGAAAAGTGCTTGATAAATTCCGCGCCGGGTGTTTGACTACCGGCCATGCGCGTCAAGGGGACCACCGTACAGCAGATCATTCTGGGCCTGGCCTTGCTGGCGGCCCTGTGCTGGAATCTTGCGCAAGCCAATGAAATCAAGGGTTTGCAGCTGAGCGACGGCGCCACCGGCACCCGCGCCGAGCTGCACCTGCAGGCCGGCGTCGCCTTCCGCACGCTCCGCCTCGCCAACCCCGACCGCTTCGTGGTCGATCTCCCCGACACCACCGCCGGCCGCACGCTGCAGTTGCCGGCGCCGGTCGGCGTGGTCAAGGCCGTGCGCCGCGGCCAGCCCGCGCCGGGTACCACCCGCATCGTGTTCGATCTGATCTCGCCGGTGACGCCGTTGAAGCCGCGTCTCGAACGCGCCGCCGACGGCAGCGCGCGCCTCGTGCTGGAATGGCCCGGCGACGGCGGCAAGCCGATTGCGGTCACGCCGGCCGCGCCGGCCGCGACCAGCCCGGTCGCCCAGAATTCGGCAACCGCCATGCCGGCGGTGACCAGGCCGGCGACTGCGGCCGTATCGCAGGTCGCGGTTGCTGCCGTTCCGCCGGCCGTGACCCAGCCCTCGCCGCAGACGCCGGCACAGTTGCTCGCTGGCGGCACCTCGACGACGCAAGTCGCCGCTGCCCCGACGGCGACGACGTCTGCCGTCGCCGGCCCACCTTCCACTGCCGTGTCGACCGCGACCCCATCGCTGCCGACCCCATCGCCGCCGACTGTCGCTGCCGCCGAACCGCCCGCACCCGCCGGCGGCAAGACCCTGCGCGACCTGCGCGTCGGCACGCGGCCGCTGGTCATCGCCATCGACCCCGGGCACGGCGGCCAGGATCCCGGCGCGATCGGGCCCAGCGGCCGCTACGAAAAACATGCGGTGCTCGCGATCAGCAAGGAACTCGCGCGCCAGATCAACGCGACCCCGGGCATGCGCGCTTATCTCGTCCGCGACACCGATGTCTATGTCGAACGCCCGATGCGCGCGCGCAAGGCGCGTGCGGCGAAGGCGGACATGTTCGTCTCGATCCACGCCGACGCCGCCGAGAACCGCAGCGCCTGGGGCTCGTCGGTCTATGTGCTGTCGACGCGCGGTGCCTCCTCGCAGCACGCGCGCTGGCTGGCCGACAAGGAGAACGCGTCCGATCTGGTCGGCGGCGTGCGCCTGACCCGCGACACGCTGTCCAACGTGCTGCTGGATCTCGCGCAGAGCGGGCACATGAAGGCGTCGCAGGATGCGGCGGGCTATGTGCTCGACGATCTCAAGCGGCTGGGCAAGACCCACAAGCCGCAGATCGAGTTCGCCAACTTCGAAGTGCTGCGCAATGCCGACATGCCGGCGATGCTGGTGGAGACCGGCTTCATCTCCAATCCGGACGAGGAAAAGCGTCTCTTCGACCCGGCCCACCAGCGCAAGGTGGCGGCGGCCGTACTCGGCGGCATCCAGGCCTATTTCACCCGCCAGCCGCCGCCGGGCACACTGTTCGCGGCCCGGGCGAAGGCGGCCGAGGGCACGGTCGTGGCCAGTGCCGCGGCGGCATCCGCGGGCGTGACCGGCGGCAGTCCCTGAGACGGCGTACCGCCGCACACCGCCTCCGCTGCGGGGCAGTTATCATCGCGGTCGTTCCCATTCGCGCCGCACGCCGGCGCCAGACGGCCTCGTGACCATCCGCCAGCTTCCGGACACCCTCGTCAACCAGATCGCCGCCGGCGAAGTCATCGAACGCCCGGCGTCGGTGGTGAAGGAACTGGTCGAGAACGCGATCGATGCCGGCGCGCGCCGCATCGACATCGATCTGGAAGAAGGCGGCGTGCGCCTGATCCGGGTCCGCGACGACGGCGGCGGCATCGCGCCGGACGAACTCGCGCTCGCGGTGCAGCGCCACGCCACCAGCAAGATCGCGTCGCTCGACGATCTGGAAGCCGTGGCCACGCTCGGCTTCCGCGGCGAAGCGCTGCCGTCGATCGCGTCGGTCAGCCGCTTCGTCATCGCGTCGCGTCGCGACGACGAGGGCCACGGCATCGCGCTCGCCGTGGACGGCGGCCGGGTCGGCGAGCCGGCGCCGAAACAGCAGCCCACCGGCACCACGGTCGAAGTGCGCGACCTGTTCTACAACGTACCGGCGCGGCGCAAGTTCCTGCGCGCCGAGCGCACCGAGCTCGGCCACATCGAGGAATGGCTGCGCCAGCTCGCGCTGGCGCGTCCCGATGTCGAATTGCGGGTCAGCCACAACGGCAAGCCGCTGCGGCGCTACAAGGGCGACGGCGGTGCGTTGTTCTCGGGCGAACGCCTGGCGGAAACGCTGAGCGAGGAATTTCTCGCCAACGCACTGCAGCTCGACCACACCGCGCCGCTGTCCACCGACAGCGGCAGCGCGATGCGGCTCAGCGGCTGGATCGCGCAGCCCGCGTATTCGCGCGCCAGCACCGACCAGCAATACCTGTTCGTCAACGGCCGCGCGGTGCGCGACCGCAGCATCGCCCATGCGGTGAAGCAGGCCTACGCCGACGTGCTGTTCCACGGTCGGCAGCCGGCCTACGTGCTGTTCCTCGAAGTCGATCCGCGCCGGGTCGACGTGAACGTGCATCCGGCGAAGCATGAGGTGCGCTTCCGCGATGGCCGCGCGATCCACGATTTCGTCTACCGCACGCTGCACGCCGCGCTGGCCGAAACCCGCGCGGGTGCGGCCGTCGGCCTGCCCGCGGAGGGTGCGCCGACGTCGCCGTTCCCGTCCTCGATCGACGGCGGTGCACCGGGGTCGCCGATGCATGCGCCGCAGTGGAACCGGCCGATGCCGCAGACCGGCCTGGGTCTGCGCGTGGAAGACGTCCGCGCCGCCTATGCCGCGCTCTACGCCGTACCGTCGTCTTCGCAGCCGCAACCGGCGGTGCGCCCGCTGCCGGAAACGCAGGACGGCGAGGTGCCGCCGCTGGGGTACGCGATCGCGCAACTGCACGGCATCTACATCCTCAGCGAGACCGTCGACGGCCTGATCGTGGTCGACATGCACGCCGCGCACGAACGCATCGGCTACGAAAAACTGAAGACCGCGCACGACGGCGTCGGTCTGCGCATGCAGCCGCTGCTGGTGCCGCAGACGGTGGCGGTGTCGGAGCGCGAAGCCGAGACCGCCGAGCGCGAAGCCGCGACCCTCGCGGCGCTGGGTTTCGAGATCACCCGCAGCGGGCCGCAGAGTCTCGCGCTGCGTGGCGTGCCGGCGCTGTTGGCCGACGGTGAAGTGGAAGCGCTGTTCCGCGACGTCATCGCCGATCTGGTCGAACACGGCGCGTCGCGACGCGTGGCCGGCGCGCGCGACGAACTGCTGGCGACGATGGCCTGTCATGGCGCGGTGCGCGCCAACCGGCGTCTGAGCCTCCCGGAAATGAACGCGCTGCTGCGCGAGATGGAAGCCACCGAGCGGTCCGGGCAATGCAATCATGGCCGCCCGACCTGGGCGAAATTCACGTTGGGCGAGATCGATCGCTGGTTCCTGAGGGGGCGCTGAGCATGAACACGAAAACGGACACTGCGATGAGGACGAGCATGGAGACAGGGACGCGCATGAAGACCATCACCCGCACGACGACCGCGCTGCTGACGCTCGCGCTGCTGACGTTGGCCGCCTGCGGCGAGAAGAAGACGGCGGCCGACGACGCGGTGCTCAGCGCCGCGCAGGCGCAGTATCTGTCCGACGAAAATCTCTGGCGGATCCAGCGCCAGGAAAAACTCACCGCGACCGACGGCTGGACCAGCCTGATCGGATTGCACTGGTTGACGCTGAAATCGCACTACGCCGGCAGCAGTCCGCGCAGCGGCATCCGCCTGGCGATGGGGCCGCCGTCGATGGGCATGTTCACCCGCGACGGCAACCGTGTCTTCTTCACGCCCGACAGCGGCGTGGCGCTCACGCTCGATGGCGAGCCGCTGAAGGGCCGGGTGGAGCTGAAGGACGACAGCGCCGGTCCGCCCAGCGTCATCGGTTTCGACGAGGGCAAAGGCCTGCTCACGGTGATCGAACGCGCCGGCAACCGTGCGCTGCGGGTGAAGCATGCCGACGCGCCGACGCGGCTGCAGTTCAAGGGGCTGGAATACTGGCCGCCGAACCGCGACTGGCGCGTCGAGGCCACGTTCGTGCCGCATCCGGCCGGCACCACGCTGCCGATCGCCACGATCATCGGCACCACCGAGAACACGTCGAATCCCGGCGCGCTGGAATTCCAGCGCGAAGGCAAGACCTTCCGCATCGAAGCGCTGGACCAGGGCGGCGACACGCTGTCGCTGATCATCGCCGACCGCACCAGCGGGCACGAAACCTACGGCGCGGGCCGCTACATCGACGTGCCGCGCCCCGATGCGAAAGGCAAGGTCGTGATCGATTTCAACCGTGCCTACAATCCGCCGTGCGCGTTCACGCAGTTCGCCACCTGTCCGTTGCCGCCGAACCAGAACCGGCTCGATCTCGCGATCACCGCCGGCGAGAAGCGCTACGGCGTCAAGCAATGATCGTGTTTCCCCGATCGCTTTTTTCACGCATTCCGCCCACGCATCACAGTCACAGGATCGCCATGCGCCTTCGTTCGCTGTTCGTTCTCGTCTCCATCGCCGCCGCCGTTTCGGTCGCTGCCGTCGCCGCCGATCGCGCGCGTCCCGCCGCCGCGGCCGCGGCCGGCCAGGCGTCGCCGGTGCCGCTGCTGTGGAAAGTCTCCGATGCCGACAACGACGTGTACCTGCTCGGCTCGTTCCACATGCTGAAGCCCACCGACTACCCGCTGTCGAAGGATGTCGATCGCGCATTCGACGACGCCGAAGCGGTGGTGTTCGAGCTCTCGCCCGAGGAAATGGCGTCGCCGGCGCTGGGCGTGGCGATGGGGCAGGCGGCGCTTCGCACGGACGGCACGACCCTGGACAGCGAGTTGTCGGCGCCGGCGGCCGCGAAGCTGCGGGCCTGGAACACCGCCAACGCCGCATCGCTGCAGAAAATGGGCATGCCGCCGCAGGCGTTCCAGATGTTCGAGCCCTGGTTCGTCGCCCTCATGATTTCCATCGTCGAAATGAACAAGCTCGGTCTCGATCCCGAACTCGGTCTCGACATGCATCTGGGCAACCGCGCGCGCGCGGCGGCCAAGCGGACCGGCGGCCTGGAGCAGGGCGCGGAGCAGATCGCGGTGTTCGACGGCATGGGCAAGGCCGAACAACTGCAGTTCCTTGAAGAGTCTTTGAAGGAAGCGGACGACGCGTCGGTCGAAATCGAGAAACTCCACGACGATTGGCGTCGCGGCGACGAAGGCGCGCTGTGGAACGGCATGGCCGCGGACATGCGCAACGAATATCCGGCCCTGTATCGCCGCATCAACATCGAGCGCAACGATGCCTGGCTGCCGAAGCTGCAGCGCATGCTCGACGGCGAGACCCGCGACGACACCCTGGTGGTGGTCGGCGCTCTGCATCTGCTCGGCGAGGACGGCGTGGTCGAGAAGCTGCGCGCCAAGGGCTACACGGTCGAGCGCATCTGCTCGGACTGTGCGGGGCACTGACGCCCCGTCATGACCGGCGCACGGATGATCGCGAACCGTGCCACCATGCGCCGGTGGATGCGACGAGCGCTGCCCGATTGCCGGCGGAACAAAGCCTGAGCGATGCGATCGCGCGCAAGGCGCAGCAGCCTGCGACGCAGTCGATGCAGCAGGACCACCCCGAAACGACGCGCGGTCCGCGTTTCGACTGAACTGCTACAACGCTTCGCCGTCGACGGCGCCGCGGATCCGCAGATTGTCGAGGATGACGATCTTCTGCCAGATGTTCGACGACAGCCCGGTGGTCAGCCCCTGGATGTCGTTGACCGCGCCCAGCACCTGCGGGTCGTCGAAATCCTGCACGTACAGCGCCGCGAGTTTGCTCAGGATCGCCAGCATTTCGGTGCAGTAATCCAGATAACGCCCCAGTTCGAACCGGCTGAGGCTACGCTGCGGCGAGGACGCGGTGCTCGATGCGGGCGAGAGCAGTTGCTCCGGGTCCTTGGTGAGCTGGTGCATGTCGATCACGTGGGCGAGGCTGCGCAGCTGGTGCAGCGCCTGCAGCGCTTCGTGGCGCTTGACCCGGGCCTCCAGCGACGACAGGAAGAATACCGCGACGCCGAGGAAGATCAGGTCGTTCACCGCCGATTCTGCGATCTGCAGCAGCGGGAACAGTTCGATTTTCGACGACGGCATCGGCACCGACACCGCCAGGCCGACGATGATCGCCAGCATCAGCACGATCAGTCCGGCGACCAGGAAGCGGACCGATCTGCGCGGGCGGCGGATGCGCTCGATGTTCGCGGTGGTTTCGCGCGCCACCGCCAGCACTTCCTGCGCGACCTTCGACAGACCGGAGCCGCGGAAGCGCTCGTCGATGCGCGCATTCAGTCGCGTGCAGGTGGCGATGATGGCGTCGGCGTCGAGCGCTCGATAGGTCATGCGGCGGTCTCCGGCATGGCTGCGGGCACGCGCAGCGGGGCCTCCAGCACGATGCAATCGACCGGGCAGGCCGGAATGCACAGTTCGCAGCCCGTGCACAGCGGTTCGATCACCGTATGCATGTGTTTCGCCGCGCCGACGATCGCGTCGACCGGGCAGGCCTGGATGCATTTGGTGCAGCCGATGCAGTCGGCTTCCACGATCACCGCGACCTGCGGCGGCGCGTGCGCGCCGCGCGCGCGGTCGTACGGCCGCGCAGGCACGCCCAGCGCATGCGCCAGCGCGCGCGCGCCGGCATCGCCGCCGGGCGGGCAGTGATCCACATCCGCTTCGCCGCACGCCATCGCCTCGGCGTATGGCCGGCAGCCTGCGTAACCGCACTGGCCGCACTGGGTCTGCGGCAGCAGGCGGTCGAGGCGTTCGACCAGCGGCGGCGTTCCGTGTCCGGCGTCGCGCATGGGGCTCGCGCTCAGCCCGCGGGTTTCGCCGGCGCGGCGTCGCAATGCCGCGCGAACCCTTCGGCGGTGTTGTCGAAGCCGGCGTCCTTCGCCAGTTCCCACGGGCGCACGCAGCGCTTCTCGCGTGCGCACCACGCATAGCCGGCCGCCGGCAGACAACCGTAGGCATCGCGGTCGCCGCCGATCTGACGCGCTTCAGGCGCGGGTTCCTGCGCCGTCGCGTCCGTGGCGGGTGTGCCCGCACAGGCGGCGAGGCCGAGCGACAACGCGGCCATCGCCAGCGCGATGCGCAGGCCGGCAGGACGGGACAAGGCGGTCGATGTCATGGCGCGGCTCCGGTGGAAAGAAGGGAAGAAGGAACGACGGGCGAAAGAACGGATGAAGCGATGGCGCGTCAGCGCACCGGCATGCCCGGCGCTGCGCCGCTGTCGGCGTCGAGCAGCGCCAGTGCGCCGCCGTCGAACCCGGCCGAGAGGATCATCCCCTCGCTCACGCCGAAGCGCATCTTGCGCGGCGCGAGATTGGCGATGAACACCACGCTGCGGCCTACGAGCTTTTCCGGCTCGCCGTAGCTGCCGCGGATGCCGGAGAAGATCTGGCGCTTGCCGAGATCGCCGGCATCGAGTTCGAAACGCAGCAGTTTGTCCGAGCCCTCGACGAATTCGCAGACCAGCACCTTGCCGATGCGCAGGTCGAGTTTGGCGAAGTCGTCGATCGAGATGAAAGCGCTATCGCCATCGTTCGCGACGCGTGGCGACGCGTTGGAAGTCGCCTTGGTTTCATTGTCTGCCTTGCGCGGAGCGGCTTCAGCCGCGAGTTTTTTTCCGGAAGAGGAAGAGCTCGGGGCTGAAGCCCCTCCTACGGGTGCTGCGGTTGGCGTCATCGTGTCTTTGGAAGCTTCGGTCATGGCGTCGATCTGCTTCGGGTCGATGCGGGTGAAAAGCGCGGCGTAGGGCTGGATCGCATGACCCAGCAGCGGTGCGTCGAGATCGCTCCAGCGCGCGACCGGCGCGGCGAGGAAGGCTTCGGCCTGCGCCGCGACGTTCGGCAGCACCGGTTTGAGGCAGGCGCTGAACAGACGGAACAGATTGAGTGCGGTGGTGCAGACTGCATGCAGACGCTCGCGTACGCCTGGCTGGTCGAGCTGCTTGGCGAGTTGCCAGGGCGCGCTGTCCGCAACGTAGGCGTTGGCTTCGTCGCAGGCTTCCATGATGGTGCGCAGCGCCGCTGCGGCATTGTTGGCTTCATAGGCGGCGGCGATGACATCGCGGCGCGCGAGCGTGACGGCATGAAGATCGGCGCCGCGGCCGGGCTCCAGCGCATCGCCGAGCTTGCCGTCGAAATGCTTGCCGATGAAACCCGCGCAGCGGCTGGCGATGTTGACGAACTTGCCGACGATGTCGCTGTTCACCCGCGCCACGAAATCGGTCAGATTCAGATCGAGATCGTCCACGCCACCCGACGACTTCGCCGCGTAGTAATAGCGCAGCGCTTCCGGCGGCAGGCCCGCATCGATGTAGGTCTTCGCCATCACGAAGGTGCCGCGGGATTTCGACATCTTGGCGCCATCGACGGTCAGATACCCGTTGACGTGCAGCCGCGTCGGCGTGCGGAAGCCGGAACCCTGCAGCACCGCCGGCCAGAACAGGCCGTGGAAATTCACGATGTCTTTGCCGATGAAGTGGTGCATCTCGGCGTCGCTGCCTGCTTTTGTGAACGCATCGAAGTCGTAGCCCTTCGCGTCGCACAGCGCCTTGAAGCTGCTGAGGTAGCCGATCGGCGCGTCCAGCCAGACGTAGAAGTATTTGCCGGGCTGGCCGGGAATCTCGAAGCCGAAGTAGGGCGCGTCGCGGGAGATGTCCCACGGGCGCAGGCCGCCGTCGGCATCCAGCCATTCCTGGAGCTTGGCCTTCATGCCCGGCACCATGGTGTCGGCGGCCAGCCAGCCGCGCAGGAAATCGCTGAACTGGCCGAGTTCGAAGAAGAAATGCTCGGATTCGCGCATTTCCGGGGTGGCGCCGCTGATGACCGAGCGCGGGTCCTTCAGATCCGTCGGCGCGTAGGTGGCGCCGCACTGCTCGCAGTTGTCGCCGTACTGGTCGGGCGTGCCGCAGTTCGGGCAGATGCCCTTGATGTAGCGGTCGGGCAGGAACATGCCCTTGGCCGGATCGTAGAACTGCTGCACCGAACGCCGGCCGATGTGGCCGTTGGCGTCCAGCTTCGCGTAGATCGCTTCGGTCAGCGCGCGGTTGCCGGCCGAATGGGTGGAATCGAAATGATCGAAGTCGACGCCGAACGCCGCGAAGTCGCGCATGTGCGCGGTCTGGATGTCGGCGATGAAGGCTTCCGGCGTGGTGCCGGCCTTCTCGGCCGCCAGCATGATCGGCGTGCCGTGGGTGTCGTCGGCGCAGACGAAATGCACGGTGCCGCCGGCCATGCGTCGCGCGCGCACCCAGATGTCGGCCTGGATGTAGCCCACCAGATGGCCGAGATGGATCTGGCCGTTGGCGTAGGGCAGCGCGTTGGTGACGAGGGCGGGACGGGGCGGCATGGGCACGGGCACGGAGGAGGGCGGCCGAAGATTATGGCATGCGCCCCGGACCGTCCTCCGGTGCCGCCGATGCGGCTATTCGCGCAGCCAGACCTGGGTACGTCCCAACAGCGCGACGCCGAGGAAACCGCGGACTTCGAGCTTCCGGCCGCCGGCGATCGGCGTCATTTTCACCGAATATTCCTTGCCGTTCTCGGGATCGAGGATGCGGCCTCCGGCCCAGGCCTTGCCCTGCGGCTTCAGGCCCCAGGCGATGGTCATGCCGAGGATCGGCTTGTTGTGACGCGCGCCGGTGCAGTCGTCGCACAGCGGGTTCGGGCCGTCCTTGGTGTCGAGGATCTGCACGATCTTCGCCGACAGCGTGCCGTTGCCGGTCTCGACGATCTCGATCACCGCCTTGGCCTTGCCGGTGGCGTCATCGATGCTGCGCCAGCGTCCGAGCGGCGAGTTCCGAGCTTGAGGAGCGGTGTTCTGGGCGAAGGCGAACGCGGAGAGGAGGCAGAACAGGGCCAGACAGACGAAGACGATGCGGCGCATGGGCACTCCGTGAACGGAAAACGGAACGGCCCGTGCGTCGTTGCCGGGCACGGGCCGTGAATCGATGGATCGCGAAAGGAAATCCGTTGGATCAGTTCTCGCGGGTCCAGGTCTGGTGTTTGCACATCGGACCGAGGCAGCCGGAGACTTCGAACTTGTTGCCCGGCAGCAGACGCGCCTTGGACTTGTATTCCTTGCCGTTCGACAGCTTCAGGATGGTGCCGCCTTCGAAACTGCCGGCTGCGGCGGGCTTCTGGCCCCACATGATGACCATGCCCTTGATCGGCTTGCCCTTTTTGTCGCCCTTGCATTCGGTGCAGACGGCGTTCGGTGCGAACAGGGTGTCGAGGACCTTGGCGGCGTAGGTCCCGCCCTTTGCTTCGTAGACTTCGACGATCAGACGCGGCTTGCCGGTCTCTTCGTCGTAGGTTTTCCAGCGACCGACCGGCGAAGCGTTCTGCGCCGACGCGATGAACGCCGCGGCCAGCATCGGCAGCGCGAGCAGGGTGATGAAGGATTTGATGCGCATGAGTCCCCTCCCAGGGCGATGGATCTGTGGTCTTGGCCCGGTTGTCGGCGACGGTTCCGGGGCAGGTCTTTATACCGCATCCGGGGGGGTATGGAGTCGGGGTCGTTGCGATGTTCAACCGAGGTTGCGGCGGACCGGCCGCAAAAAAAGAGCCCGGCTTTCGCCGGGCTCTTCATGTCGCGGTAGCGCCTGGATCAGTTGAACTTGTAGCTCAGTTCCAGACCGATTTCGCGGCCGATCGGGCTGTAGCCCTGCCAGAAATACGGATAGGAGTTGAAGGTCTGATCGCGCGGCGCGATCCGGTCGAACACGTTGTTGACGTTCGCGCGGACGTACAGCTGATCGGTGATCTTCTTGCCGACCGTCATGTTCCAGGTGATCTGCGGGCCGACGCGGCTTTCGATGTTGCCGCTGGTGACGTTGGTGTTCGACGGGCTCCAGATCGGGAAGCTGCCGATGCGGTTCATCAGCACCGTCGCGTCCCAGTCGCCCTTGCGCCAGTTGGTGGACCAGCGGACGCGGCTGCGATAGTCGGAGTTGGTGTTGAAATCGCGGTAGCTGAGGATCGGGTCGCCGATCGAAGCGCGCTGGGTCTGCTCCAGCACGTGCGACCAGCTCAGCGAGGTGTTGAAGCTGCCGAAACGGTCGGTGGCCAGCGAGTAGCGGGCGGTCGCGTCGATGCCCTTGGTGCCCTGCGACGCCAGGTTGATCGGCCCGCTGCGGATCTCGGTGATCGTGTTCGTGAGCGGATCGCGGTCGATGCGCGACAGGGTTTCGGTGCAGAACGCCGAACCCGGCGCGAACGGGAACGGTGCGCCGTTCGGGTAGGTGCCGGTGCCCGACAGACAGCCGTATTCGGCGTTGAGGATCGCACCGCCGGCCTGCACGGTCACCACGTCCTCGAGCTCGATTTCGTAGTAATCGGCCGACACCGACAGCGTGTCGGTGATGTCCCACACGACGCCGGCGGTCCAGGACTTGCCGGTCTCTTCGCGCAGGCCGGGCTGACCTTCGGACGTGGTGAACGCAGCATAGTTGTAGGTGCCGCCGGAACCGCCGCAGGCCGTCGCCGCGATACCGTTGACGAAGCAGCGGTAGAAGTCGGTGATGGTGCCGAAGCTGCCGCTGCGCTCGGAGAACACGTAGTGCATGTCCGGCGCCTTGAAGCTGGTGGCGTAGTTGCCGCGGATCAGCAGGTTGTCGAACGGACGGAACTCCAGGCCGACGCCCCAGGTCTTCGCATCGTCCACTTCGGTGATGTCGTCGTACTTGTCGAGACGGCCGGCGAGGCTGACGTTGAGCATGCTGAACACGGGGATGTTCACTTCCGCGCCGATCGCGTAGCGATTGCGCTTGCCGCCGCCGCCGGTGCCGGTCAGGTTGTAGATCTCGCGCACGCTCGGGAAGATCCGGGAGTCGCTTTCGAGATCGTAGGACTGGCGGCTCGCTTCGAGCACGGTCGCGAAGCCCACCGGGCCGGCCGGCATTTCGAACAGGTCGCCGCTCAGCACCAGGCTGGTGGAAGCGTTGTCGGACTTGCCGTTGTAGTGGACCATGGTCGACATCGACGCGTAGTCGGCGGCCGAGATCGGGCCGAAGAAGCGGTCGAGATTGAGGTTGTAGACCGGGATGCCGTTCGGCACGCCGACGAGGCCGGTGTAGGGACCGACGCCGGTGGTGCCCAGACGCGGGCCGAGGAAGTAGTTCGTGGCGCCGGTGACGGTCATGCGCGGACGGTCGCGGATCGCCTGGTACTTGGCGCCGCCGATGGTCCAATCCCAGTCGAAGCGGTCGAAGATCGTGCCGCGCAGACCGAAGGCCACGTCGTAGGAGTTTTCTTCGAACTTCTGGAAGGTGCCTTCGCTGCCGCCGTAGGATTCGGGCGTGAGCGCGCGGATCGGCAGGTGGCGAAAGCCGAGGTTCGGCGAATAGATCGTGCCGTTCGGCTGCGGACCGCCGAACCACTGTTCGACACCGCCGCCCAGACGTCCGCGCGAATTGAAGGCCATGACGCTGGCCCAACCCTCGAGGTTGTCGCTGAAGTTGTAGGTGCCGTAGAGGTAGGCGGAGAGATCGTTGTTGCCGTTGGCGACGGTCTGTTCGGCGGGGAAGCGGTCGTAGCCGCAGCCCGGGCCGAGCGGCTGGCCGTTCGGGAACGTGGCCGTGGCCGTGGAACCGACATACGTATGCGGACGATAGAAGCTGCTGGCGCTGCAATCGCGACCGGCCGGCAGAACGTAACTGTTGGTCGTGCCGTTGAGATTGAGACGACGGATCTGGATGCCGATCGGCGGCTGATAGCCGTTGATGCCCGGCGCGCCGTTCACCCCCGGAGGCGCCGGATTGTCGGCGGCCGAATCCATGAAGTCGCGCTGATAACCGAACAGCGGTTCGGCGTTGTACGACTCGAACGCGTAGGTCACGCTCCAGTTGTCGCCGGTCTTGCCGCCGACCCACTGCAGATCGCCGATGTCGCGGCCGCCCTGCGTGCTGGTCTGGCCCTTGATCTTGAGCAGGTTGCCTTCGTAGTTGGTCTTCAGCACGACGTTGATCACGCCCGCGACCGCGTCTGAACCGTAAATGGCCGACGCGCCGCCGGCCAGGATCTCGATGCGCTGCACCGCGGCGGCCGGGATGCTGTTGAAGTTCTGGAAGTTGCTGCGGCCGTTGTACGGGAACGGATAGTCGTTCGCGCGGCGACCGTTGATCAGCAGCAGGGTGCGGCCCGGGCCGAG
>CAMLLG010000063.1 GCA_946480825.1 uncultured Lysobacteraceae bacterium | reverse complement strand
CGCTGATCAAGATCAAGAACGAGATCGACCCGACGCTGACCTTCCGCCGCTCCTGTCGCGAAGGCATCTGCGGTTCGTGCGCGATGAACATCGACGGCACCAACACGCTGGCCTGCACCAAGGCCATCGACGATTGTTCGAAGAAGGAAGTGCCGATCTATCCGCTGCCGCACATGCCGGTGATCAAGGATCTGGTGCCCGATCTCACCCATTTCTACGCGCAATACGCATCGATCAAGCCGTGGATCCGCACCCAGACCCCGCCGCCGCCGGACAAGGAGCGGCTGCAGTCGAAGGAAGACCGCGCCAAGCTCGATGGCCTGTACGAATGCATCCTCTGCGCCTGCTGCAGCACCAGCTGCCCGAGCTATTGGTGGAACGGCGACCGTTACCTCGGCCCGGCGATCCTGCTGCAGGCCTATCGCTGGCTGATCGACAGCCGCGACGAGGACACCGGCGCGCGCCTCGACGATCTCGAAGATCCGTTCAAACTCTATCGTTGCCACACCATCATGAACTGCGCGCGGACCTGTCCGAAGGGCCTGAATCCGGCGCAGGCGATCGGCGAAATCAAGAAGATGATGCTGGCGCGACAGGTCTGACCGGAGCGATGAACGCGCGACGGATCCGCCGCATCGCCATGGCCGCTCTCTGCGGATTCGCCATGCACGGCAGCATCGCCGTCGCGGCGGAACCTCGGCTGCCCTCGGAGACGCATCCTTCGCTCGCAGAACGCATGGACGCGCTGTTCGAGGCGAACGCCGTCGAGCGTCGCGTCGACGGCATGTTCGAGCAGATCCACGCGACGATGCGGGAATACGCGTCGTCGCCCGACGATACGCGGCGGGCGAGGGCCGAGGTGATGCTCGCCCTGCTCGAAGTCGTCCGCTGGGACCGCACCCGCGATCTGTGGCGCGATACCGCCGCGCGCGAGATCGCCCCGGCGACGCTGTCCGCCGCGGAAGCCTTCTTCGCGTCGCCCGTCGGCGAGGCGTTCCGCCGCTGCATCGCCCGGGCGAAGTCCTATCCCTCCGACCATGCGGCCTGCGCTGCCGAAGCCGATGCGGCCGATCCCGCCGCGTCGCGCTTCACGCGCGGCGATTTTCCGCTGGACAGTCTTTCCGTGGCGCCGACCCTGTCGGCGATCATGTGTCGCGAGGTCCAGACGGACCCGGCGTTCCTCGCGCGCGTGCACGCTGCCTGCCGTCGAACGGGCGAGGCGCCGCCGGGCTCCTGCGACGCCGTGCGCACCGATCTGTCCACCGCCACGGTCGATGTCGACCACTGCGGCATTCCTGGAGTCTCGCGATGAGTCCGACCCCGATGGTTTCGACACAGATCCTGCTGCCCGGCGTGGCCATGGTCTTCCTCACCTTCATCGTGCTCGGCGTGATGTTCAAGCGCCGCGTGGCCCAGATGAAGCGCGACCGCATTCACCCGCAGCGGGTCTCGACTTCGCAGGAGGCCGCGGCGCTTTTCGCCGACGTGGCCCCGGCCGACAATTACCGCAATCTGTTCGAAATGCCGGTGCTGTTCTACCTGGCGCTGGTGGTGGCGGCATTGACCGCCCAGGTCACGCCGCTGCTGGTGGGGCTGGCGTGGGCCTACGTCGCCGCGCGCGCCCTGCACAGCGCCATCCATTGCACCTACAACAAGGTGATGCACCGCTTCCGCGCGTTCGCGCTGAGCGTCTTCGTCCTGCTGGCGCTGTGGTGCGTGCTCGCCTACGGGCTCGTCGTCCGATGACCGATCCCGCGCATCGCGCCGACGACGCGGCCGAACTGCAGCGGCTGCGCTGGCGCAGCCGGCGCGGGATGCGCGAGCTCGATCAGTTGTTCGGTCGCTACCTCGATCGCCTCTGGGCCGGTGCCTCCGCGGCGGAGCGCTCGACCTTCGAACGTCTGCTCGCCTGCGAGGACGACCGGCTCTGGCGCTGGTTCCTCGGTTACGACACCGCCGAAGACGCGGAACTGCATGCGCTCGTCGAACGCATCCGCGCCCTGCCGGTTTGAACTGCGGCCGTCGCGGTGGCGGATCGGCGCGCTGTCGGCGTTGGCCGCACTGGCGCCGTTCGCGGTCCTCGTCTCCGACCTGACTCCCGCGCTCGCCTGGCCGTCGGCCATCTTCGTCCTGTGCGCCGGCCTCGCGTTGGCATGGCGGGAACGACGCCAACCGGTGCATGCGGTCGTCATCGATGCCACCGGCGCGGCGACCGTGGATGGATTGGCCGTCGAACGTTTCCGGGTCGAATGGCGCGGCCCGCTGGCGTTCGTGTCCTGGCGCGACGCCCGTGGACGCATCCGTCGACGCAGTCTGTGGCCCGATACGCTCAGCGCGGCCGGGCGCCGTGAACTGCGGCTGGCCGCAGACCGCGATGATGCTGGGCGCCGGCCGGGTCCGATGGCACCATAGCCCGAACCACAGCGCAGCCACGCATGTTCAAACCCATCCCCGTCGCCATCGGCCTGCGCTACCTGCGCGCCAAACGCCGCAACGGCTTCATCTCCTTCATTTCGTTCGCGTCGATGCTGGGCATCGCGCTCGGCGTCGCCGCGCTGATCACCACGCTGGCGGTGATGAGCGGTTTCCAGCGCGAAATCCGCGACCGCATGCTGCAGATGGCCGCGCACGCCACGGTCAGCGCCGACGGCGAGCCGCTGCGCGGCTGGGCCGATGCGGTCGACGAAGCCAAGCGCGACAAGCGCGTGGCGGGCGCGGCGCCCTACATCGAGCGTCCGGTGATGCTGCAGGGGCCGCGCGAAGAGGGCGCGCTGCTGCGCGGCGTCGATCCGACCCGCGAACGCGAAGTTTCGGTGCTCGCGGACAAGATGCTCGACGGCGCCTCGCTCAAGGCGCTCGTGCCCGGCGAATTCAACATCGTCCTGGGCCGCGAACTCGCGCTGTGGCTGGGCGTGGGCGTGGGCGACACCGTCACCGTCTACACCCCCGAGTTCCAGACCACGCCGGTCGGCGCGATGGTGCAGATGAAACGCTTCACCGTGGTCGGCCTGTTCGAGGTCGGGCATCAGGAGTTCGATCGCAATCTGGCGGTGGTCCATCTCGCCGACGCCCAGCGCCTGCTGCGGATGGGCGAGGGCGTGACCGGCGTGCGCCTGCGGCTGCACGACATGGATCAGGCGTGGTCGGTCGCGGTGGATCTGGCGCACCGGCTGAGCGACCGCATCGACGAGGCCTACCGGGTCAGCGACTGGTCGCGCGAAAACGCCAACATGTTCCGCGCGCTCAAACTGGAGAAGACGATGATGGCGATCCTGCTGTCGCTGATCATCCTGATGGGCGCCTTCACCCTGGTGAATTCGCAGGTGATGCTGGTGACCGACAAACAGGCCGATATCGCGATCCTGCGCACGCTCGGGCTCACGCCGCGCGGGGTGATGCAGGTGTTCATGGTCCAGGGCTCGATGATCGGCATCATCGGCACGGTCTCCGGCGTGATCGGCGGAATCCTGCTCACCCTGAATCTCGAGAACATCCTGCGCGCCATCGAACGTGCGTTCGACGTCGTGCTGTTGCCGGGCGATGTCTACTACATCACCGGTTTGCCGACCGAACTGAAGACCTTCGATGTCGGCGTGATCGCTCTGGTGGCGCTGGTCATGGCCTTTCTCGCCACCCTCTATCCGGCGTGGCGCGCGGCGCGCACCGCGCCCGCGGAGGCGCTGCGCTATGAATGACCGCGCACCGGTTCCGCCGTCCGCCGCCGCGCCCGACGATGCGGTGATCCGCTGCGAAGGTCTCGCCATGACCTATGCCGAGGGCACCCTCCGCACGCCTGTGTTCGCGGGGCTGGATCTCGTCGTGCAGCCGGGCGAGACCGTCGCCATCGTCGGCGCGTCCGGCGCGGGCAAGAGCACGCTGTTGCATCTGCTCGGTGGCCTGGACAAGCCCACGGCGGGCGAGGTCTACGTCGCCGGACGGAAGATGAGCGCGTTGTCCGACGCCGATCGCGGGCGTCTGCGCAATCGTTCCTTGGGCTTCGTCTATCAATTCCATCATCTGCTGCCCGAATTCACCGCGCTGGAGAACGTGATGCTGCCGGTGTTGCTGAACGGGACGGCGATCGCGGAAGCGACGGACCGGGCGCGCGCGCTGCTGGAGGCGGTTGGCCTGGGGCATCGCCTGCAGCACAAGCCCGGAGAGTTGTCGGGCGGCGAGCGTCAGCGCGCCGCGGTCGCGCGCGCACTGGTGAATCGGCCTGCCTGCGTGCTCGGCGACGAGCCCACCGGCAATCTCGACGAGAAGACCGCCTCCACGGTGTTCGAACTGATGCTGGGATTGAACCGGGAACAGCGGACCAGCCTGGTGCTGGTGACCCACGATCACCGTCTGGCGCGTCGTCTCGATCGCGTGCTGGAGCTGCACGAAGGCCGCTTGCGTCCGTTCGATCCGGCATCTCCGGCGCACGGTTGATGACGATTTCCACCGCGTTTCATCGCGCGGTCGAAGCGCGGAGCCGGCGCATCGGATGGCTGAACGCATGGAAACAGGCCGCCTCTGGCGCATGCCCGGGTGAAGTGCGCCGGATTTCTTGACCAGCCGCAGCGGATCGGGCTATGTTCCCCAAACGCAGCCACGGGTGCGTTCCAGGTTGCCGGCTTCGCGCGAATGTCGATTCGACGGTCGCGGGGGTGCCGGGGGAGCATTCTGGTGATGAGTTAAGGACGCCGCAGCGGTTCGCGATACAGGGGAACGGCCGTCGGCGATGATCGGTGCGAGGAGGGGGCCTGATCTGTCGTGACAACAGGGATTTCGTCAAGCCGTTTCCGGTCGCTTCGTGTCCGGTACTTTCCACCAGTGGTGTCCCTGCCGGGGGCGCAGGACGGTACGCCGTGCGCGTCCGTCCGCATCCGTTTCCAGCATGCATCCGTTCCGCACGCCGCGCGCGGCGGGGCGGTTTCCGTTTCACTCAATTTCTCCGATCTTTCTCCGGGTGGCGTGTGAAATATCCAATCTCGATCCTGACCAAGTTCCTGCTCGGCGCCGCGCTCGCGGTCGTCCTGTCCAGCTGCGCCACGCGTCCGGCACCGGACTTCGGCGGGCGCTGGAAGAACATCAACCGCTTCTCGGAAGAGACCCAGGCCATCCCGCTGCAGGATGCCTATCTCTTCTACGCATCGCCGATGGACCGCACGCTGAAGAACATGCTCGAGCGCTGGGCCGACGACTCCAACATGGTCCTCACCTATCGCCATCCGATGGATTACACGCTGTATTCCGCGGTCGCGGAAATCCGCACGCCGAGCCTGCAGGAAGCGCTGTCGCAGTTGAATGCGGCCTACGCCTCGCAGCAGGTCTCGATCGGCGTGAGCGGCAACGAGATCGTGGTGCGCATCTCCTCCGGCGAAGCCGGCGGCGGCTCGGGCCGCTGATCGGCGACCGCGCGAAGCGTCCGGTCCGCCGACCGCTTCGTCACGCTCCTTACCAGACATCAGGAATACAGGCGCCACAATGTTCGGCAAGAAGAAAGATTCGCCACAAATCGACAACACCGCCGCGAAAGGCGTCAACTTCGAGGTCAGCATCGCCGACCTCGCGCGCCGCAGCGAAAAACGGGCGTGGATGATCGCCTGGACCTCGATCCTGATCGTGCTGATCATGCTCGGCGGTTTCGTGTACATCCTGCCGCTGAAGAAGGAAGTGCCTTATCTGATCATGGCCGACGCGTTCACCGGCCAGGCCACCGTCGCGACCCTCCGCGGCGACTTCAGCAGCCCCAACAGCATCACCCAGAGCGAAGCGCTGAACCGCGCCAACGTCGCCCAGTACATCACCGCCCGCGAGTCCTTCGACGTGGCGATGATGAACCTTCGCGACTGGGATCTGGTCAACGTGATGTCCTCGCCGAACGTGCGCAACGGTTACGCCGCGATCCACGC
This sequence comes from uncultured Lysobacteraceae bacterium, assembly GCA_946480825.1. Next base: position 17,034 of record CAMLLG010000063.1, on the reverse strand, counting down.
CGGCAACAACCCGGACAGCCCGTTCAAGAAGTACGGCAAGGAGCGCGCGGTCCGGGTGAAGATCCTCAGCATCCAGCTGCAGCGCAGCGGTCAGGGCGAAAGCGCCCGCAACAGCGCCACCGTGCGTTTCCAGCGCGTCGAATACGACAAGAAGACCGGCGACACCAAGCCGATCGACAGCAAGATCGCGCGGCTGGAGTTCACCTACAAGCCGAACCTGGCGATGGACGAGAAGCAGCGCTACAACAACCCGCTCGGCTTCCAGGTCACGGAATACACGCTCGACAACGACTTCTCCGCGTCGCCTCCGGTGGAGAATCCGGTCTCCGCGCAGCCGCAGGTGCCGGCCGCGGGTTATCCGGTACAGCCGGGCGCTCAGCCCTATCCGGGCCAGGCCGTGCCGGGTCAGCCGGTTCCCGGCCAGCCCTATCCGGGTCAGCCGGTCCAGGGCCAGCCGGTCCCGGGTCAGCCCGCCGGCGCGCAGGCCTATCCGGCGGCGCCCGACTTCGGCGCGCCGGGCACCGCGCCCGCAGGCCAGCCGCAATACCCCGCAGGTACCGTGCCGGCCGGCCAGCCGCAGGCTCCGGCCGTACAGGCCCCCAATCAAGTCAATGGAGTAGGCAACAGATGAGTCGCTTGCATCGCTCTTGCTATGCGGTCCTGCTGTGCTTCGTGGCGTCGATGACGCTCGCGATGCCGGCGTTCGCGCAAGTCATCGTCGAGTACGAATACGAGCCGGACCGGATCTACGAGGTCCGTACCGGTCTGGGCATCACCACCCAGATCGAACTGAGCCCCAGCGAGGACATCCTCGACTACAGCACCGGTTTCAATTCGGGCTGGGAGCTCAACCGGCGCGACAACGTCTTCTACCTCAAGCCGAAGAACGTGGACGTCGACACCAACATGATGGTGCGCACGGCGACCCACTCGTATCTCTTCGAACTGAAGGTGGTGGCGACCGACTGGACGGCGCTGGAACAGGCCAAGCGTGCGGGCGTGCATTACAAGATCGCCTTCAGCTATCCGAACAACACGGTGTTCTCCGCCGCGGCCGCGGCCGAGGCCAAGGGCGGTCCCAAACCGCGCCAGAGCGAGATCGACACCGAGCTCGACAAGACCCGCGCCTACTACTTCGACTACTCGTATTCGACCCGCACCAAGAACAAGTGGCTGGTGCCGGTGAACGTGTACGACGACGGCCAGTTCACCTACATCCGGTTCAACAACATCAATCGCTTCCCCACGGGCGACTTCCCGGCCGTGTTCGGTCGCGAACGCGAAGGCGGCGAGGATTTCCTGGTCAACACGACCGTCGAGGACAACACCCTCGTCGTCCATGGTACCTATCCCTTCCTGGTCGTCCGTCACGGGAAGAACGTCGTCGGTCTGCGTAGGAACAAGCAAAAGTGAACCAGAATCTCCCGCCGAATCCGCCGGGACAGTCCGGCGACTACTCCTCTGGCGATCCCCAGGGCCAGGGCTATGATCCCAACGCGCAGGGGAGCAATCCCTATTACGCCGCGCAGCAGCCGCAGTCGCAGCAGCCGAATCTGGATGCCGGGGCGCCGCAGCTGAAGTCGGTCGAATCGCAGAAGATGAACCGCAAGGCCCTGATGTTCCTCGCGGGCATCGTCGGTCTGCTGATCCTGATGACCCTCATCGTCATCAAGAACGCCAGCTCCGACAAGGAAGACGAGGTCAAGAAGCCGAAGGAAGAGAAGGTCGTCATTCCCGATCTGCCGAAGGGCGCCGGTCAACCCGGTGGCCCCGACTTCGCCGACATGCAGGAACCGCAGCCGGTGCCGGTGCAGGAACTGCCGCCGCTGCCGCCGGAAGAGCCGGTGCGTCAGGCCGACAATCGCCGTCCCGAACAGCGCGACGATTACCGCGATCCGGGTCCGCAGGAACCGCAGGGTCCGACCCTGGCCGAGCGCCGCATGGGCATGACCGACAGCGGTCGAGGCTATGGCGGTGCGACCGCTGGCGGCCAGGCCAACGATCCGGTGCTGAACGCGATGCTCGGCAACCTCCAGAATGCGCAGCAGCAGGCCGCGGGCGGTCCGCCGCAGGCGGCGGGGCAGGCGCGCGACGGCGGCAGCAAGGTCAGCATCGCGCAATACCTGCGCAATCCGGACACGTTGCTGGTGCGCGGCACCTACATCCGCTGCGTGCTCGAAACCCGCATCATCACCGATGTCGACGGTTTCACCTCCTGCATCGTCACCGAGCCGGTCTATTCGATCAACGGCCGTCGCCTGCTGTTGCCGAAGGGTTCGAAGGCCCTCGGCCGCTATCAGGGCGAGCCGAAGGGTCCGCGCGTCGCCGTGGTCTGGGATCGCATCACCACTCCGACCGGTCTGGACGTCGTGCTCGAAGGCCCGGGCGTCGACAACCTCGGCGGTGCCGGCCATCCGGGCGACTACAACGCTCACTGGTTCAGCCGCATGAGTTCGGCGCTGATGATCAGCCTGATCAGCGACGCCTTCAAATACTACGCGGCGGAAGAAGGCCCGCAGACCGATTCGGTCACCACCGGCGGCAACATCGTCACCCAGCCCTTCGAGAGCAACACCGCGAAGACGATGGAGCGCCTGGCCAATCAGGCGTTGAACAAGGCGATGTCGCGTCCGGCGACCGTGACCATCAATCAGGGCACGGTGCTGAACATCTACGTCGCCCAGGACGTCGATTTCTCCGGCGTCATCGCGCGCCGCTGATCGCGCGCGGCTTCCCGGGCAGGCCCATCGCGGCTTGTCCGGGAATCGTTTTTCGAGGGCTCCGGGCTCCGCTCGCCGGAGTCCGTTCCCATCCGGTCTCGACCGCACGCGCGGTCGGCCGGCACGCGGCACATCGCAGTGTCGCAGCGTCGTCGAATCCTTCGGCGTTGCCCCACACATCTCGGCTACCGCTCCATGGATATCGACAACTCACCGATCGCCAACGTTTCCAACGACTTCCTCGAGTACCAGTACAGCGTGCTGGGCATTCTGGAATACATGAGCTCTCCGGAAGTCACCGAAATCTGCATCAACCGACCCGGTGAGCTGTATCTGGAAACCAACAAGGGCTGGCAGCACATCGAAGTACCGTCGCTCACGTTCGAACGTGCGCGGCAGTTCTGTACCGCGGTGGTCAACGAGAGCAACACCGGCCAGCGCATCACCGATGTCGATCCGGTGGTCTCGCTCACCTTTCCCACCGGGCAGCGCGCCCAGTTCGTGATTCCGCCGGCCTGCGATGCGGGCAAGGTCTCGATCACGATCCGTCTTCCCGCGAAGCGCAATTTCACCCTGCAGAGCTACGAGGAAAGCGGCTTCTTCAAGCAGATCCTCGAAGGCGCGCCGGAAGTCAGCGAGCAGGACAAGGAATTGCTGGCGCTGCGCGCGGATCGCGACTACGCCGAATTCTTCAAGAAAGCCGTCTCCTACAAGAAGAACATCGTCGTCGCCGGCGCCACCGGCAGCGGCAAGACCACCTTCATGAAATCGCTGGTCGGCCACATTCCGCACGAAGAGCGGCTGGTGACCATCGAGGACGCCCGCGAACTGTTCATCGAACAGCCGAACATCGTCCATCTGCTGTACTCGAAGGGCGGCCAGAGCGCCAGCAACGTCACCGCGAAAAGCTGCATGGAGGCCTGCCTCCGCATGAAGCCGGACCGCATCATCCTGGCGGAGTTGCGCGGCGACGAAGCGTTCTACTTCATCCGCAACTGCGCGTCCGGTCACCCGGGTTCGATCACCAGCTGCCACGCCGGCAGCACGGCGCAGACCTGGGATCAGCTCGCACTGATGGTGAAGGCGTCCAACGAAGGCTCGGGCCTCGAGTTCGCCGTCATCAAGCGGCTGCTGATGCTGACCATCGACATCGTCGTGCACATCAAGGCGCACGCAGGCCGCCGCTACATCACCGGCATCGATTTCGATCCCCGGCGTTCGCTGGGCATCCCCACCGGCGATTGAGGCCGGCGGCGATCGAGGCCTGCTTCGACTGAGGCTGAAGCGGCGCCTCAGTCGTGCCGTTGCTCGATCCGTACCTGTCCGTCGACCGCGATCCGGATATCGATCCGGCGGTCGAATTCGTCTTCGCGCATCGGCGCGACCTCGCATCCGCACAGCGCCGCGGCCAGTGCCGGCACCGTGTTGCTGTGGCCGACGATCAGGACCGTGCCCTCGGCATGCGTCTCGCGCAACCGCTCGGCGAACGCGGCGGCCGGCTGCGAGGCATCGTAGGTCGTCACCGCGATGCCGTGCCGTGCCGCGGAGGGCGCCGCGGTCGATCGCGTCCGTCGATAGGCGGTCGCGTACGCTGCCGCCAGCGGCGCATCCGCCAGCGCATCCGCCAAGCGTTGCGCACGGGCCTGGCCGGCTTCGCTCAGCGACGGGTCTCTGGGGTCGTCGCTCGCTTTTTCCGCATGGCGCACCAGCACGACATGGAGGTCGTCCACCGCCGCGGCATGTCCGCCGTTGCCGCTCGACGCGCAGGCGGCGATGAAGATCAGCGAAAGCGCGACCAGCGGGCGTGTGCGCATCATGCATTCGGCCTCAGGGTGGCGAACAGGCCGCGGGCAGCCTGCAGACGGGTGGCGGCATCGGGCAGATCGAGCTTGATCCGCAGCTTGTCGGGGCCATCCATGACGTAATGCTTCGGCTGGTCCTGGATGAGTCGGATCACCGACATCGGATCCACGTTCGGCTTTTCGACGAACTGGATCCGTCCGCCGGCGGCGCCGAGATCGAGTTTGCGGATGCCGAGCGCCGTGGCTTCCAGCTTCAGTTCGGCGGCGGCGAACAGGTGTTTCGCCGGCTCCGGCAGCAGCCCGAAGCGATCGATCATCTCCACCTGCAGTTCGCGCAACGCCTCGACATCGCGCGCGCTGCTGACCCGTTTGTAGAGGGTCAGCCGCGTATGCACGTCGGGCAGATAGTCGTCGGGGATCAGGGTCGGCACGTTCAGTTCGATGTCGGCGCCGCGCTGTTCGTCCAGATCCAGACCGAGGTTGTCCACGCCCGGCAGCTTGCCCTGGCGGATGCTGCGCACCGCGCGTTCCAGCAGTTCGGTGTAGAGCGAGAAGCCGACTTCTGCCATCTGCCCGCTCTGGTCCTCGCCGAGCAGTTCGCCGGCGCCGCGGATCTCGAGGTCGTGGGTCGAGAGAGTGAAGCCCGCGCCGAGCTCGTCCATCGAGGCGATCGCGTCCAGCCGCTTGCGCGCATCGGCGGTGATGGTGCGGCCGTCGGGAATGACCAGATAGGCGTAGGCGCGATGGTGCGAACGCCCGACGCGGCCGCGCAGCTGATGCAGCTGGGCGAGGCCGAACTTGTCGGCGCGATTGATGATGATGGTGTTGGCGTTGGGGATGTCGATGCCCGACTCGATGATCGTCGAGCACAGCAGCACGTTGAAGCGCTGCTTGTGGAAATCGAGCATCACCCGTTCCAGTTCGCGCTCCGGCATCTGGCCGTGGGCGATGCCGATGCGCGCGTCGGGCACCAGCGCTTCGAGCTCGCGCTGCATGCGGCCGATGCTTTCGACGTCGTTGTGCAGGAAATACACCTGCCCGCCGCGCGCGAGTTCGCGCTGGAAGGCTTCGCGCAACTGGCTGTCGTCCCACGGCACCACGAACGTCTGCACCGCGAGGCGGTGCGCCGGTGGCGTCGCGATGATCGACAGGTCGCGCAGCCCGGTCATCGCCATGTTCAGGGTGCGCGGGATCGGCGTCGCGGTGAGCGTGAGCAGATGCACGTCGGCGCGCAGCGCCTTCAACGCCTCTTTCTGGCGCACGCCGAAACGCTGTTCCTCGTCGACGATGACCAGGCCCAGATCCTTGAATTTCACGTCCGGCTGCAGCAGCCGGTGGGTGCCGACGATCACGTCGATGCGGCCGTCCGCCACCTTCTCCAGCTCGGCCTTGATTTCTTTCGTCGACTTGAAGCGCGACAACACCTCGACCTTCAGCGGCCAATCGGCGAAGCGGTCGCGGAAATTGCGGTAATGCTGTTCGGCCAGCAGCGTGGTCGGCACCAGCACCGCGACCTGTTTGCCGGCGATGGCGGCGGCGAAGGCCGCGCGCACCGCGACTTCGGTCTTGCCGAAGCCGACGTCGCCGCAGACCACGCGGTCCATCGGTCGCGACGACGACAGATCGCGCAGCACCGCTTCGATCGCGGCGAGCTGGTCGGGCGTTTCCTCGAACGGGAACGTGGCCGCGAACGGTTCGTAGATGCCGCGGTCGACATCCAGCGCCAGCCCGGCGCGCGCATGACGCTTTGCCTGGATCTCCAGCAGTTCCGCGGCCACGTCGCGGACCTTTTCGGCCGCTTTCTTCTTCGCCTTGCTCCAGGCTTCGCCGCCCAGCGAATGCAGCGGCGCGGTTTCGGGCGAAGCGCCGGAGTAGCGGCTCACCAGATGCAGTTGGGTCACCGGCACGTACAGCCGGTCGCCCTTGGCGTATTCGATGTCGAGGTATTCGCCGGTCTGGCCGCCGGCCTCCAGCGTCACCAGTCCGCGATAGCGGCCGACGCCGTGGTCCTCGTGCACCACCGGCGCGCCTTCGCTGAGTTCGCCGAGGTCGCGGATGATCGCTTCGGGTTCGCGTCCCGCGCGTCGGCGGCGGCGCGGCTGCGATGCGCGCTCGGGAAACAGCTGGCGTTCGGTGACGACGACCCATGGCAGCGCGTCGTCTTCGATCGAAGCATCGACGCCGAAACCGTTGTCCAGCGGCGCGACCGCGACCAACAGTCGCTCTGCGCTCGCGGCGTGGCGTGCATGTTCAAAGAAGGCGGGAAAGTCGGCGACCACCTGCGGCTGCAGATCCGCGGCGCGCAAGGTGTCCAGCAGCGCTTCGCGACGACCGGCCGAATCCGCGGCGACCAGCACGCGGCCGGGATACGACGACAGGAAGAATTTCAGCGCCGCGGCCGGCTCCGCGTCCTTCGCCATCAGCGGCAGATCGGGCGCCGGCTGCGCGCCGATCGCGAGCGCTTCGTCGCGCCGCGGATGGCTTTCGCCGCACACTTCGACGCGGCGCATGCGATTCAGCGCTTCGCGCAACGTGTCCGGAGGCAGGTACAGCTCGTCCGGCGGCAACAGCGGCCGTTCGATGTCGTGGCGTCGCTGTTCGTAGCGTTCGCCGGTGCCGCGCCAGAAGTGATCGGCCGCGTCCTGCACGCCCTCGCCGAGCACGGGCAGGGCGTCGGTGGCGAGATAGTCGAACAGCGTCGCCGTGCGCTCGAAGAACAGCGGCAGGTAGTACTCGATGCCGGCCGGCGTCGATCCCGCCTTCAGATCCTGGAACAGGCCGCTGCGGCGTGTATCGATGTCGAAGCGATCGCGCAGCGTGTCCATCGCCCGCCGCAGCGCTTCGCCTTCGATCGGCACTTCGCGGCCCGGCAGCAATTGCACCGAGGCGTATTTCTCCAGCGAGCGCTGCGACTCCGGATCGAACGCGCGGATCGTTTCGATCTCGTCGTCCAGCAGTTCGATGCGGTAGGGCTCCTCGGCGCCCATCGGATAGATGTCGAGCAGGCCGCCGCGCACCGCGAAATCGCCGGGATCGAACACCTGCGGGACGTTGCGGTAACCGGCGCCTTCCAGACGACGCTTTTCGGCGTCCATGTCCATCCGTTGCCCGACCTTCACGTCGAAACTGCCGCCGACCAGATGCGACAGCGGCGCCAGTCGCTGCATCAGCGTCTGCACCGGCACGACCACAACGCCGCGACGCAGCGACGGCAACCGGTGCAGGGCGGCGAGGCGCTGCGAGACGATGTCCGGATGCGGACTGAACTGGTCGTAGGGCAGGGTTTCCCAATCGGGGAAATGCAGCACCGGCACGCGCTCGTCGCGGCCGATCAGCGTGCGCAGATCCTGTTCGAGCTGGTGCGCGGACTGGTTGTCTCGCGTCACCGCGAGCAGCGGCGCATCGTGGCGGCGGGCGACGCGCGCGAGCGTCCACGCCAGCGCGCTGGCGCTGGCCGGCATGCGCCACCAGGCGCGCGATTGACCGGGTTTCGGCAGAAGCCGGGCAAGGAAGGAAGCGTCGGACATTGAACCGCCGATTTTAGCAGCGGAAGTCGGCCGCCGACCCGATCGCTCAGGCGTTGAGGGTGTCGGTGGTTTCCGCGATGGCCGGCAGCCCCGGATCGGAGAGATCCAGCGCTACGCGTATCAGCCCGGGCGTATCCGAATGTTCGCGTCGGAATCCCAGCGATTCGGCCAAGGCCAGCATGGCCGTATTGTGTTCCAGCACATCGCCGTAGAGGCGGGTGAGCCGCTTGCGTCGCGTCCAGCGCACCAGCCGCAGCATCAGCAGCCGGCCCAGGCCCATGCCGCCGATGAAATGACTGACGAGGATCGCGAATTCCGCTTCGCGGGTTCCCGGATCGATGGCGACGCGCGCGACCGCGCCGATGAGGGCCTCGCCGGGCGGCAGCGGCTCGGCGGCGACGAGCGCGAATTCGCTCTCGGGGTCAGGGCGGGTCAGGCGTGCCGCCGTTTCCGGCGTGAGTTCCTTGATCGCGTAGAGGAAACGCTGCCGGATCTCTTCGGGCCGCAACAGGCCAAAGCCTGCGCGCAGCGGCTCGGCGTCTTCGGGGCGGATCGGGCGGATGAGAATCTCGCGGCCGTTGAGAAGCCGTTTGTACTCGTGCCAGGGCGGTAGCCGGTCGCGTTTCACCGCGGCATCTTCGCACAGGCAACAGGAGGCTATGCTCTACTCATGTTCATCCGCACGGCACGTTCCTGAACGTCATGACGCCCGATCTCCTGCGCCGACTCGTCGCCCATTGGCCGGGCGTGACCGAAGACATCAAATGGGGGAACGATCTGGTCTTCTCGGTCGCCGGCAAGATGTTCTGCGTGCTCGACATCGCGCCGGCGGGCGAAGGCGGAACCGGCCGTTTGAGCTTCAAGGTCGAGGCCGATCGGTTCCTGGAATTCACCGACCGGCCCGGCATTCTGCCCGCGCCCTACATGGCCCGCGCGCACTGGATCATGCTGACCGGACCGGAAGCGCTTCCCGCGTCCGAGCGCGATGCCCTGATCCACGGCAGCTATGCGCTGGTCCGCGCGAAGTTGCCGAAGAAACTGCAGCGCGAACTCGGCGACGGCTGAGCCGTCGCCCCGGAGGCAGGCTTCGGAACGACCGGCGATGCCGCTCAGGCGGCTTTCGGCTTGCCGCGCAGCTTCGAGACCAAGGTCAGCGCGGCGACGATGACCGCGCCGGCGAGGATGCCGACCGCTGCATCGAACAACATCTGGATCAGCCAGCCCATCGTGCCGTGGGTGTAGGGCTCGATGAAATGATGCGCGGCCGGAATGCCGTGGACGAGAATGCTGCCGCCGACCAGGAACATCGCCGCGGTGCCGGCGACCGAGAGGAATTTCATCAACAGCGGCGCGCCGCGCAGGATCCAGCCGCCGACGGTGCGTTTGAAGCCGGCCCATGCGCTCGCCGCGGTGTCGCGATTCAGGGCCAGGCCGAGATCGTCGAGTTTGACGATGCCGCCCACCAGGCCGTAGACGCCCACGGTCATGATCAGGGAGATCGCGGTCAGCACGCCGAGCTGGCGCGTGAAGTCGGCGTCGGCGACGGTGCCGAGCGAGATCACGATGATTTCGGCGGAGAGGATGAAATCGGTGCGCACAGCGCCCTTGATCTTGTCCTTCTCGAACTGGACCATGTCGACCTTCTCGTCCTGCACCGCGTCGACGAGTTCCTTGTGATGCTGGTCGTCCTCGGCCTTGCTGTGCAGGAATTTGTGCGCCAGCTTTTCCACGCCTTCGTAGCAGAGGAAGGCGCCGCCGAGCATCAGCAGCGGCGTGATCAGCGGAATATTGATGCCCTGCGTGTGCAGCCAGTGTTCCAGCGCGCTGATCGCCAGCGCCGCAGGCACCAGGATGACCTTGTTGATCATCGAGCCCTTGGCCACCGCCCACACCACCGGCAGTTCGCGGTCGGCGTTGATGCCCGAAACCTGCTGCGCGTTCAGCGCGAGATCGTCGCCGAGCACACCGGCGGTCTTCTTGGTAGCGACCTTGGTCATCACCGACACGTCGTCGAGGAGCGTGGCGATGTCGTCGATCAGGGCGATCAGGCTGGATCCGGCCATGGCGTCAGTCGGCGTTTCGGGGAGGGCCGCGGATTGTCGCATACCAGTCGCCGCGGGCCATCCGGATCATCCGGCTTGTGGCCGCCTGTCAGACCGGCGCGCGCAGCCAGTCGGTCCGCGACGAGGCGCCGGTTTCGCCCAGGGCATCGCGCAGTGCGTCGGCCGTGGCACGGGCGATCCGGTCGAACCGCCAGGGCGCGTTGAGCACCAGCAGGCCGCTGCCGTTCATCCGCAGCGGCGAGTCGTCGGGCCGAACCAGCAGCTCGCAGACCAGCGCCGATTTCGCGTCCAGCGCCGCCGCGGCCCGGTAGAAGGGCATCAGCGCACTGCGGCGTTTGATCGGGTACCACAGGGCGATCGCCGCCTGTGGCCAGCGCGCGAGGCCATCGCGGATGGCCGCGAGCGCGATGTCGAATTCGTCGAGCTGGGCCTCGTACGGCGGGTCGATCAGCACCAGACCGCGGGCGAACCGCTGGCCGGCGACCTTCGGCGGCAGCAGCGCGCGCATCGCCGCATAACCGTCGCGGACGTGGACCGCGCCCCGCGGGTCGTCGCCGACGGCGCGCTTGAGCAGCGCCGCATCGTCCTCGCGCAGTTCGCAGCAGGCGATCCGGTCCTGCGCGCGCAGGGCATGGGCGAGCAGCCACGGCGAGCCGGGGCAGGCATCCGGCCCGCATTCCGCGCGGCAGGCGGCGACGGCTGCGAGATAACGCTGTACCGCGGGATCGTGCGGCGGCGCGGCCAGCAGCCTCAGCAGGCCGCCTTCCGCCTCGCCGGTGCGCGTGGCCTCGTCGCCGTGCAGCGCGTAGACCCCGGCGCCCGCGTGGGTGTCCAGCGCGAACAGCGGCGCCGGTTTCGCGGTCAGCGCATCGCACAGCGCCAGCAGCAGCGTGTGCTTGAGCGCATCGGCGTGGTTGCCGGCATGGAAGGCGTGGCGGTAGTTCATGCGGCCGTTCGGCGGGCAGGGGCGTGGGAGCGGGTGCGCCATGGTATGCGAATCGTGCGCGCGGATCGCCGCTGCGCGAAAGCGGCCGGTGCGCGGCCTACAATGCCGGCGACGCCCTACCGCGACCCGTCATGGCTTTCCCGCACACCCCCAGCCCGCATACGCCGAGCATGCCCGGCCCGCCCGGCACCGTCCTCATCGCCGAAGACGAGGCCGCCATCGCCGAGACCGTCGTGTACGCGCTGCGTGCGGAAGGGTTCGCGGCCGAACACGTGCTGCTCGGCCGCGCGGTGGTGCCGCGGCTGCAGGCAGGCGGCATCGATCTGGTGGTGTTGGACGTCGGCCTGCCGGACACGACCGGCTTCGAGGTCTGCCGCGCGATCCGCGCCTTCAGCGAAGTGCCGGTGATCTTCCTCACCGCCCGCGACGGCGAGATCGATCGCGTGGTCGGGCTGGAACTCGGTGCCGACGACTACGTGGTCAAACCCTTTTCGCCGCGCGAACTCGTGGCCCGCGTGCGCGCCCGCCTGCGTCGCCGCGCCCAGGCCGATCAGGCGAACTGGCGGGTGCATGGCGGTTTCCAGATCGATCGCGAAGGCAAGCGCATCCGCTATCGGGGCCGCGCGCTCGATCTCACCCGCTACGAATACGGGCTGCTCGAAGCGCTGCTGCAGCGCCCCGGCGCGGTGTTGTCGCGCGCGCAGTTGATGGATCGGGTCTGGGCCGATGCGCTGGACAGCGGCGACCGTACCGTCGACACCCACATCAAGACGCTGCGCGCGAAGCTACGCGCATCGGAGAACGAAGAAGACCCGATCCGCACGCATCGCGGTCTCGGCTATTCGCTCGAAACCGGCACCTAGACGACGCGGCGCGGCGCATGAAGAGCATTCGATGAAGGTCATCCGGTGAACATCGGCCTGCGCATCCTGCTCGGCTATTTCCTGATCGTGGCCGTCGCCGCGCTGCTGCTGGGGCGGGTGTTCCTGCAGGAAGTGAAGCCCGGCGTGCGTCAGGCGATGGAGGACACCCTCGTCGACACCGCCAATCTGCTGGCGGAGCAGGCCAAGGACGATCTGCTGGCCGGACGCATGGCCGACGGCCGCTTCGCCGAACACGTGCGCACGCTCACCGATCGCGATCTCGGCGCCGAGATATGGGGCTTCGACAAGCGCAAGGTCAGCACCCGCATCTACGTCACCGACGCCCGCGGCATCGTGGTGTTCGATTCAAGCGGCGAAGACGTGGGCAAGGATTACTCTCGCTGGAACGATGTCTATCTCACGCTGCGCGGGCAGTACGGCGCGCGTTCGTCGCGCAGCGATCCGGGCGACGACAGCAGCTCGGTGATGCACGTGGCCGCGCCGATCAAGCTGCGCGAACGGGGCCGCGAACGCATCATCGGCGTGCTCACCGTGGCCAAACCCAATCAGACCATCGCGCCGTTCATCGCGCGCAGCCAGGGCGTGATCCTGCGCTGGGGATCGGTGCTGCTCGGCGTGGCCCTGGTCATCGGTCTGGTCGCCTCATGGTGGCTGTCGCGCCAGCTCGGCGCGCTGCGCCGCTACGCCGATGCGGTGACGGCCGGCGAGCGCGTCAGCCCGCCGGACAGCGCCGGCGAGTTCGGCGATCTCGGTCGCGCGCTCGAAACCATGCGCGCCAAGCTCGAAGGCAAACAGTACGTCGAACAATACGTGCATGCGTTGACCCATGAACTGAAAAGCCCGCTCGCCGCGATTCGCGGCAGTGCCGAACTGCTGGAGTCGGCCTCTTCGGAATCTGCCTCTTCGGAATCGGCAGCGGCGATGTCCGACGCCGATCGCGCGCGTTTCGTCGCCACCATCCGCGCGCAGAGCGAACGCATGGCGGAGATGATCGACAAACTGCTCGCTCTGGCGGCGGTCGAACACCGGCAGCGCATCGAACAGCCGCAGACGCTCGACCTGCGCACGATCGCCGACGAGGCCGCGGAGCGCATCGCGCCGAAGTTCGCGCAGAAATCGCTGCGCCTCGAAGTGAAGGACGGTGCCGGCGCGCGCGGCTTGCGGGTCTTGGGCGATGCGTTCCTGCTGCGCCAGTCCCTCATCAATCTGCTCGAAAATGCCGCGGATTTCGCGCCGCCGGGCAGCACGGTCGAACTGTGCCTGAGTCGCGATGCGGATCGTCTGGCGATCGAGGTGCGCGATCGCGGGCCGGGCGTGCCCGACTATGCGCTCGATCGCGCGTTCGAACGGTTCTATTCGCTGCCGCGCCCCGAGGGCGGCAGCCGCAGCAGCGGCCTCGGTCTGTGCTTCGTCGCCGAAGCGCTGGAACTCCATGGCGGCAGCGTCGCGCTGGCGAATCGCGACGGCGGCGGAGCGGTGGCGTCGATGGTGTTGCCGGCGATTTGATTCGCCGACGCGTTGCGGTTGCGCCTCCCCCAACCCGCCCCCGCGGGCGGGGAGGAAGCACACGGCTCGCGGGCGGGTGAGGGAGACTGCTGCCCGAATTCACGCCGACTTCACACGAGCGCCATCGCCGCCCCGTACGCGCCGTCGAGACTGCCCGCGTCCATAACGCCGGAGGCGGTCATGCGCTTGTTGCTCAAGATTCTGATGGTGGTCGGTATGACCATTCTGTTGCTCGTTCCGCTGATGATGATCCGCGGCACCATCCAGGAACGGCAGTATTACCGCGACGAGGCGGTACGCACGATCGCGCGCACGACCGCCGGTGCGCAGGCGCTGGCCGGGCCGGTGCTGGTAGTGCCCTATGTCGAGATCGTCGAAGTCGAAGAGAAGAACGCCAATGGCGAAGTGATCCGAAAGGTCAAACAGGACGGCGAGTCCGGACAGTGGGTGTTCTTTCCCGCGACGATGGACCTGAAGGGCACCATCGATCCGCGCAGCAAGTTCCTCGGTCTGCACGAGGTGCGCAGCTACGAGTTCTCGAGCGCGACCGTGGCCGGCTTTCGCGCGAAGATTCCCGCCGACGAAAATCCGGAACTGCCGCGCAGGATCGGCCAGCCCTGGTTGAACTACGGCATCGCCGACGTGCGCGGCCTGGCCGGCGTGCCGCGTCTGATCATCGACGGTGCCGACGTGAAGCTGGAACGCGGTCTCGGCGGTCGCGACGGCAGCGGCCTGCACGCCCGCCTGCCGGCGCCGAAGGCGGGCGACGAGGTCATCTTCGACACCGAATTCAAATTCTCGCTGGAAGGCACCGAAACCCTCGCCATCGCGCCGCTCGCGCAGCGCAACAAGGTCGTCCTCGATTCGCCCTGGGAACATCCGCAGTTCAACGGTTCCTTCAGCGCGCGCCGGAAGACGATCGGCGACAGCGGCTTCCGCGGCGAATGGGAAGTTTCGTCGCTGGCGACCAATGCGCAGGCGCAGTATCTCTCCGGCCGGATTCTGCCCAGCACCGGCAGGCCCGGTGCGGTCGTGAACGATGGCGAGACGGCATCGGATCTCGACGCGGTGGCGGTGTCGCTGGTCGATCCTGTGAACATCTATTCGCAGGCCGACCGCGCCAGCAAATACGGCATCCTGTTCGTACTGCTGACGTTCGTCGGATTCTTCATGTTCGAGTTGATCAAGCAGTTGCGCATCCATCCGATCCAGTACGGCCTCGTCGGCCTGGCGCTCGCGATCTTCTTCCTGATGCTGGTGGCGCTGTCGGAACACATCGCCTTCGGGCAGGCCTATGTCGCCGCCAGCGCCGCCTGCATCGGGCTGCTTGGTTATTACGTCAGTCACGTGCTGCGCTCCTGGCTGCGCGGCCTCGGCTTCGCGACGATGATCGCGACGCTCTACGCCGTGCTGTACGGCCTGCTGATCTCGGAGGACAACGCGATGGTGCTCGGTGCCGGCCTGCTGTTCCTGATCCTGGCCGCGATCATGGTGGTGACCCGAAAGGTCGACTGGTACGCCCTGGGCAGCATGGGCGCGCCGGTGAAGCCCACGCCGCCGCCGATGCCGGCCACCGCGCCCTCCGCGGCCGTCGAGTGAGCGGGGAGGGCGCGAGATGACACCGAAGCATCGTTTCGCCAGCGCGGTGGTTGCCGTGTTCGTGCTGTCCACGAGCGTTTCGAGCGTGATGCTCTACCGCGATCTGCAGCGCGAGGACTGCGGACTCCAGGCGCGCCAGGCGCGGGCGATGGTGGTCGAGGATCTGCGCAGCCGCGGCCAGCCGGTGCGCGATCTGGCGCCCACCGGCACGACGGCGCCCTGCCGCTACGCGTTCCGCTACACCGGCGACGGTGCGCGGGTCGACTATGCGGTCGGCAGCGACTGGCGACACGGCGTGCAGGTGGTGCGTCGCACCCTCGACGACTCGTACTGAAACACGCCGCCGCATGCGGTTCGAACGCCGCGGGTCTCGTACCCGCGGCGTTCGCTTTGGCCTAGAATCCAGGCATGTCCACGCCTCCCGCCCGCGCCATCGAGATCAGGCATTGCTCCGGCGCCGACGTGCGCCCTCATCTCGATGCCGTCGCCGCGCTGCGCATCGCGGTGTTCCGGGATTGGCCTTATCTCTACGACGGCGATGCCGCCTACGAGCGCGAATATCTCGATGCCTATGCGTCGTCGCGCGACAGCGTGTTCGTGCTGGCGTTCGACGGCGATGCGATCGTCGGTGCGTCCACCGGATTGCCGCTGGCGGACGACACCACCGAATTCCGCGCGCCGTTCGAGGCCCGCGACATCGATGTCGAGCGCGTGTTCTATTTCGGCGAATCGGTGCTGTTGCCGGCGTATCGCGGGCAGGGCATCGGGCATGCGTTCTTCGATCATCGCGAAGCGCATGCCCGCGCGCGAGGTCGTTTCGATCTCGCCGCATTCTGCGCGGTGGATCGCGACGACCATGATTCGCGTCGTCCGCCCGACCATCGGGGCAACGAGGCGTTCTGGACGAAGCGCGGCTATGCGCGGCAGACGGGCATGACCATGCATCTGCACTGGAACGAGATCGATCGCGGCGAAGTGGAGCACGCGCTGACGTTCTGGACCCGCGCGCTCGCGCCGGGGACTGCGGCATGACCGAGACCGTTCTGACCCTGGCGGTCGCGAAATATCCCATCGATGCGCCCGCACGATACGAGGATTTCGCCGACAAGCAGATGCGCTGGCTGTGCCAGGCCGCTGCGGCCGGCGCGCAGGTCGCGGTGTTGCCGGAGTATCTGTCGCTGGAACTCGCCGCGACCTTCGCGGCGGACGTGCGCGGCGATCTGCACGCGTCTCTGGCCGCGCTGCAGGCGTATCGCGCCGCCTGGTGCGATCTGTACACGGGGCTCGCGCGCGACACCGGTCTGCATATCCTCGCCGGCACTTTCCTGCTCGACGATGGCCATGGGCGTTACCGCAATCGCGCGGATCTGTTCTCGCCCGGCGGCGGTCACGTGTGGCAGGACAAGCTGCAACTGACCGGATTCGAAAAGAAGACCGGCGTCATCGACGGCGGCGATGCGCTGAAGGTGTTCGAGATCGAGGGTGTCCGCGTCGGCATCGCGATCTGCTACGACATCGAATTTCCGCTGCCGGTGCGCGCGCAGTGCGAGGCCGGCGCACGATTGCTGCTGGTGCCGAGCTGCACCGACACCGCCGCGGGCGCCACCCGCGTGCGCGTGGGCTGTCTCGCGCGTGCGCTGGAGAACCGCTGCTTCATCGCGCAGGCGGTGACCGCGGG
This sequence comes from uncultured Lysobacteraceae bacterium, assembly GCA_946480825.1. The sequence continues at coordinate 309 of CAMLLG010000063.1, read as the reverse complement.
CGAAGCCGCGTGGAGCCCCGCGCTGGACGTCAATACCGGTGAGGCGACGGTCTACGCGCCGATGGATGTCGGCCTTCCCGCCGACGGGATCGTCGTCGAAACGCGCGAACCGCATGGCTGGATTTACGCCGACTTCGACCCGCGACGCCTGCGCGAGACGCGCGACAGCGCGCAGGTGGCCAACGATCGCGATTGGCCGGGCCAACTCACGCCGGCATTGCGGCAGGCGAAGTTCGAATCCGGTACGTAAGCAAGTAGGGCGTATATGGACTCCCCCCGATTGCCAACCGCTTTTTGATCCTGGTTGAG
>CAMLLG010000062.1 GCA_946480825.1 uncultured Lysobacteraceae bacterium | reverse complement strand
AACTGGCTGAGCTGGTACCGCCGCGACGACCAGTATTCGCGCGAAAAGCTCACCGGCGATCTCGAGAAGCTCAACGAGTTCTACCTCGACCGCGGCTACGTCGATTTCAGCGTCGACAACACCCAGGTCGCGATCAGCCCCGACAAGAAGGACATGTTCGTCACCGCCACGCTCAGCGAGGGCGAGGTGTACACCGTGTCCGACGTGAAGGTCACCGGCGACACCGTGCTGTCGAAGGAGCAGATCGACCGCTACGTGCTGATCAAGTCCGGCCAGACCTTCTCGCGCACCCTGCTCGAACTCACCTCCGATTCGATCGTCGCCGCGCTGGGCAACATCGGCTACGCGTTCGCCGAAGTGAACACCGTGCCGGAACTGGATCGCGAGAAGCGCACCGTCGGCATCAACCTGCAGGTCGTGCCCGGCCCGCGCGTGACCGTCCGCCAGATCCGCTTCAAGGGCAACACCCGCACCACCGACGAAGTGCTGCGCCGCGAGATGCGCCAGTTCGAAGGCGCGTGGTATTCGCAGGCCGCGATCGACCGCTCGAAGGTGCGCCTGCAGCGCCTGGGCTTCTTCGAAAGCGGATCGGTCGAAGTCGAGACCGAGCCGGTGGCCGGCAGCAACGACCAGGTCGACGTGGTCTTCAACGTGAAGGAAACCACGTCGGGCAGCTTCACCTTCGGCTTCGGTTACTCGCAGTTGTCGGGCCTGACCACCACACTGCAGCTGTCGCAGAACAACTTCCTCGGCACCGGCAACCAGATCGGCGTCGAAGTGCAGCGCAACACCTATCTGCAGCGCTATTCGTTCTCGTTCCTCAATCCGTACTTCACCGACGAAGGCATGTCGCTGGGCTACAACATGTGGTGGCGCGAGTTCGACAACTCGGACTTCAACACCGCACAGTACTCGACCACCAGCGCCGCGGCGCAGGCGGTGCTGGGCGTGCCGCTGACCGAGAACGACAGCGTGTCGCTGGTGTTCGGCATCGACCGCAACCAGATCCTGGCCTTCCCGGGTTCGTCGCCCGCGTCGATCGTCGATTACATCGACGCCGCCGGCAAAAGCACCTTCCACGCCTGGCGCGCGGAACTGGGCTGGGCGCGCGATACCCGCAACGACTTCTTCACTCCGACCTACGGGACCTATCAGCGCCTCTCCGCGGAAATCACCCTGCCGGGCTCGACCGCGGAATACTTCAAGCTCAACTACGAGTTCTCGAAATACTGGCCGATCAACCGCCTGATGGTGCTCAACACCCGTTTCCAGCTGGGCTACGGCGACAGCTACGGCAGCGACTTCGAACGCAACATCTGTTTCCAGGATCTGCCGCCGCCGGTCGACGACGACGGCGATCCGGCCACGCCGCCGATCCAGCCGCCGCGCCCGTCCGCGACCGAGCCCTGTCTGACCACGTCGCCCGATTACCGCAACACGCTGACCGCGGGCGGCCTGCCGTTCTTCGAGAACTTCTACGCCGGCGGCGTGCGTTCGGTGCGCGGTTTCCGCGACAACACCCTGGGCCCGGTCGATTTCTCGGCCGGCAGCCTGTTCCGCCAGCCGGTGGGCGGCGCGGTCAAGACCGTGGGCTCGCTGGAAATGTTCTTCCCGTCGCTGCTCGACACCCCGGCGGCGCGCGTGTCGGCGTTCATCGACGTCGGCAACGTGTTCAAGGACATCGACAGCGTCGATGCCGGCGAACTGCGCGCATCGGCTGGCGTCGCCCTGCTGTGGCGCGCGCCGGTCGGTCCGATCTCGATCAGCTACGCCTTCCCGTTCCGCACCGGCGAGGACGACGAGCTGGAACGCCTGCAGTTCACCTTCGGCGGCGCGTTCTGATCGCGACGCTCTGATCCGCGGACGGAGCGTCCCATGTCGACCCTCATGCCCGATACGACGGCCGTATCCCATACGGCCGCGGCGCTCGCCGAGCGCTTCGGCCTGTCCGTGCGCGGCGATGGCGAACGCCGCATCGTCGGCGTGGCCACGCTCGCCCGCGCCGACGAAACGCAACTGGCGTTCCTGGCCAACCCGCGCTACCGCAGCCAGTTGGCCGGCAGCGGCGCCGGCGTGGTGGTGATGCGCGAAGACGACGCCGAGGGTTACGCCGGCACCGCGCTGGTCGCGAAAGATCCCTACGTCGCGTTCGCGAAGATCGCGGCGTTGTTCGAACATCGCACCGCGACCGTGCCCGGCATCCATCCGTCGGCGGCAATCGACGCCAGCGCCGATATTTCGCCCGAGGCCGCCATCGGCCCCTTCGTCAGCATCGGCCCGCGCGCGCGCGTGGAGGCCGGCGCATCGATCGGTCCCGGCTGCGTCATCGGCGAGGATTGCGTCGTCGGCGAAGGCTGCGAACTGGTCGCGCGCGTCACCCTGGTCCGGCGCGTGCGCCTGGGCCGTCGCGTGCTGATCCATCCCGGCGCGGTGCTCGGCGCCGACGGCTTCGGCCTGGCGATGGAGCACGGCCACTGGCTGAAGGTGCCGCAGCTCGGCGGCGTCTCGATCGGCGACGACTGCGAGATCGGCGCCAACACCACGATCGACCGCGGCGCGCTCGACGACACCGTGCTGGAAGAGGACGTGCGCCTCGACAACCAGATCCAGGTCGGCCACAACGTCCGCATCGGTGCGCACTCCGCGATGGCCGGGTGTTCGGCGGTGGCCGGCAGCGCCAGCATCGGCCGTTATTGCCTGATCGGCGGGGGCGCCGGCGTGGTGGGCCACATCGAAATCTGCGACCGCGTCGTGATCACCGCGATGAGTCTGGTCACCGGTTCGATCCGCGAGCCCGGCGAATACTCCTCGGGCACACCGCTGATGGACAATCGCAGCTGGCGCAGGAGCGCCGCCCGTTTCAAACAGCTCGACGCCCTGGCGAAACAGGCCGGTGGGCGCAACAAGGAACCGCAATGAGTTCGACCGATACCTGCATCGTGCCCGCGCTGCCGCTGGGCATCGCCGAGATCCAGTCGCTGCTGCCGCACCGCTATCCGTTCCTGCTGATCGACCGCGTGGTCGAGTTCGAGCCGGAAACCCGCGTGCTGGCGTACAAGAACCTCACCATCAACGAACCGTTCTTCCAGGGCCATTTCCCCGGCCATCCGGTGATGCCCGGCGTGCTGGTGGTCGAAGCGCTGGCGCAGGCCGGCGGCGTGCTGGACCAGATGACCAAGCTCTCCAAGGGCATCGGCCTGAACCCGGAGAAGCTGTTTTATCTGGTGAAGATCGAAAACGCGCGTTTCAGCAAACTCGTGCTGCCGGGCGATCGGCTCGAACTCGCGGTGGTGCTCAAGCGCCGCCTGCGCAACATGGCGCTGTACGCGGGCGTGGCCTGCGTCGACGGCAAGGAAGCGGCGCGCGCCGAGTTCCTCTGCGCCGAATCGAAGGCCTGAGCGATGACCATCGGCACCGCTTCGATCAGCCCGCTCGCCTCGGTCCATCCCGACGCGATCATCGGCGCGAACGTCGAGATCGGACCGTTCGCGGTGATCGGCGCGGAGGTCGAGATCGGCACGGGCACCCGCATCGGCCCGCACTGCATCATCCACGGCCCGACCCGGATCGGCCGCGACAACCGCATCCACGGACACGCCGCCATCGGCGGCGATCCGCAGGACAAGAAATTCGCCGGCGAACGCACGGAACTCGAGATCGGCGACGGCAACGTCATCCGCGAATTCGTCACCATCCACCGCGGCACCGGCAGCGGCGGCGGCATCACCCGCATCGGCCATCGCAACTGGTTCCTGGCCTACGTGCACATCGCCCACGACTGCCGGGTCGGCGACGATTGCGTGTTCTCCAACAACGCCACCCTCGCCGGCCATGTCGAGGTCGGCAATCACGTGATCCTCAGCGGTTTCACCGGCGTGCACCAGTTCTGCCGGATCGGCGCGCACGCGTTCATCGGCATGGGCGCCTTCGTCAACGGCGACGTGCCGCCGTTCCTGATGGTCGCTCAGGAAGACTACGGCCGCCCGCGCGGCATCAACAGCGAAGGCCTGAAGCGTCGCGGCTTCGATCCGGCGCGCGTCACCGCGATCAAGCGCGCCTACCGCACCCTCTACATGTCCGGCACCAACCTCGCCGACGCCAAGCAGCAGCTCGGCACGCAAGCCGAAAGCAGCGACGACGTCCGTCATTTCCTCGATTTCATCGAACGCGGCGAACGGCCGCTGTTGCGCTGAGCCCGCCGTGCGCATCGCGCTCGTCGCGGGCGAAGCCTCCGGCGACCAGCTCGGCGCCGGACTGATCGCCGAACTGAAAGCCCGCTTCCCGCAGGCCGAATTCGCCGGCATCGGCGGTCCGGCCATGCGCGCGGCCGGGCTCGACGCCTGGCACGACAGCCAGGAACTCGCGGTGATGGGGCTGGCCGAAGTGCTGTCGCATCTGCCGCGCCTGCTGCGCCTGCGCAGCCGCCTGCGCACACGCCTGCTGACCTGGCGCCCCGACGTGTTCGTCGGCATCGACGCGCCGGACTTCAATCTCGGCGTGGAGAAGTGGCTCAAGCGCCGCGGCATCCGCACCGTGCACTACGTCAGTCCATCGGTGTGGGCGTGGCGCGAAGGCCGCGCGGCGAAGCTCGGCGAAAGCGCCGACCGCGTGCTGTGCCTGTTCCCGATGGAACCGCCGATCTATGCGAAGCACGCGGTGGACGCGCGCTTCGTCGGCCATCCGCTGGCCGACGCGATCGCGCTGGAACCCGATCGCGCCGCCGCACGCCATGCGCTGGCCGTCGACACCAGCACCCCGGTGCTCGCGATCCTGCCGGGCAGCCGGCTGGGCGAGATCGCGAAGATGCTGCCGGTGTTCCTCGACGCCGCCGAACTCGTCGCCGGGCAGATCCCCGCGCTGCAGATCCTGCTGCCGGCCGCCAACGCGCAATGCGACACGGCGATCCGCGAACGCCTGCACGCGCTGCCGTCGATGGCCGCGCGCGTGCGTGTGCTGGACGGCGACGCCCAGCGCGCGATGATCGCCAGCGATGTCGTGCTGCTGGCGTCGGGCACGGCCGCGCTGGAAGGCATGCTGTGCAAGCGGCCGATGGTGGTCGGCCACCGCATTTCGCCCACCACCTATCGCATCGTGACTCGACTGGGCCTGCTGAAATCGCGCTTCGTCAGCCTGCCCAACGTCCTGGCCGACGCGCCGCTCATTCCCGAACTGCTGCAGCACGACTGCATCCCCGAAAAACTCGCGGCATCCTGCCTGCGCTGGTTCGGACAACCGCAGACGGTCGCGGCCGTGCTGCCGCGTTTCGCCGACATCCACCGGCAACTGCGCTGCGATGCGTCGGCGCGCGCCGCCGAAGCGGTGGCCGAGCTGATCGCCGCACCGACGCCGGTCGCGCCGGTCGCGTTGATCCCGTGAGCCCGCGCAGGGTCGCTCGCGGCGCCGGTCCTGGTGCGCTGTTCGACGGCAGGCTGCCTGAAGACCGGTTGGCGACATTGGCGCGCACGCGTCCGCTGCGCATCGCCGGCGTCGACGAAGCCGGCCGCGGGCCGCTGGCTGGCCCGGTGACGGCGGCCGCGGTCATCCTCGATCCGGAGCGCCCGATCGAGGGCCTCGACGATTCCAAGAAACTCGGCGAAGCCGCGCGCGAGGCGTTGTTTCCGCGGATCGTCGAATGCGCGCTGGCGTGGCGGATCGAATTCGTCGAACGCGAAGACATCGACCGTCTCAACATCCTGCAGGCCACGCTTACCGGCATGCGTCGCGCGCTGGAAGGCCTGTCGCCGGCCGCGGACTTCGCGCGGATCGACGGCAATCGCCTGCCGACGGCATTGCCCTGCGCCGCGGAAGCGATCGTCGGCGGCGATGCGATCGAACCGTCGATCATGGCCGCCTCGATCCTCGCCAAGGTCGCGCGCGACCGGCGCATGCGCGAAGTGCACGCGCTGCATCCGCAATACGGCTTCGACCGCCACAAGGGCTACCCGAGTCCCGCGCATCTGGCCGCGCTGATGACCCACGGCCCCTGTCCGGAACATCGCCGCAGCTACGCCCCGGTCCGCATCGCCTGCGAACGCCACGGCCTGATCTGACGCCACCGCATCGGCCCCGCCGCATCAACGACGGCGCATCTCCGACAGCGCGACCGGCCGTCGGTTACAGTGCGCGCGACCGCCACCGACCGACACCGCAGGGCCATGCACGCAGACTTCCGCCGACAGCTCGCACTGATCACCTTCAAGGCGGTGCTGGCCCTGTTCCTGATCCCCACGCTCACCTTCCTCCTCGCGCAGCACTTCAGGCAGAGCACCGACGCGCACTATCGGGCGGAGATCCTCGACGGCGTCGCCCAGTCCGCGCTGGCCGGCACCGCGGAGACCACGGCCATCGAAGCGAGGATCCGCGACAACCCGCCCTCCACGGTCTGCTTCGATCCGCGCGCCGAGACCAGGACCTATCGCGAGATCATCTGCGCACGCCATTCGTCGCTGTGGCAGTTCGTCGTCGTCGAGAACATCGCGCTGTGGACGCTCGCCGCCAGCGGCCTGCTGGTGCTGATCGTGCTCGGGCTCGGCGCGCTGGCGTTCGCCCGGCGCGACGTGCAATCGCTGAGCTTCGCGCTCGGCTGGCGCCTGCTGAGTGTCTTCGCCGCCGCGGAAGTGGTGATGCAGGGCGCGTTCGTGGTGTGGCTCTCGTTCTGGGTCACCGCGTTCTTCCTCGATCTTTACGCGGTCAAACTCGTCGGCTTCGCCGGCGTTCTCGTGCTGATCGCGATCGTCACGGTCGTCGTCGCGATCTTCCGACGCCCCGATATGCAAAACACGGTGATGGGCGAACTGGTGCCGCCCGAAACCGCGCCGACGCTGTGGCGTCGCATCGAGGAACTCGCGCGCACGCTCGGCACCGCGCCGCCGCGCCAGATCGTCGCCGGCATCGATGCGAATTTCTTCGTCACCGAATATCCGCTGTCGGTCTCCGGGCAAACCCTCGATGGCCGGACGCTGTACGTCAGCCTGCCGCTGCTGCGCATCCTCGACCATCAGGAAGCGGACGCGGTGCTCGCGCACGAGCTGGAGCACTTCGCCGGCGGCGATACCCGCGACCACGCGACCCTGGGGCCGCTGCTGGCCCACTACGCGTCGTACAGTCTTTACATGCACGGCATGATGCTGACCCGGGTCGTGGCCCATCTGCTGGATTTCTACCGGGTGATCTTCGAGATCGCGATGATGCGCAGCAGCCGCGAGCGCGAATTCGCCGCCGATCGCGCCGCCGCGAAAGCCACTTCGCTGCAGGCCATGACCCACGCGTTGATCAAGATTTCGGCGTACGCCGCATACCGGGACAAGATCCAGGGCACGCTGTTCGCGCAGGACCGGCGCCACGACGGCGCGCTCGACATCGCCGCGCAGATCGCGGCCGGCCTGCGCGCGTTCGGCGAGTCGGAGGAATTCGCCGACGTGCTGCGCGCGGGCGAAGTCCCGCATCCGTTCGACTCGCATCCGCCGCTGTCCGAACGCATGCGCAGCGTCGGCCTCGTCGTGGACGAAACGCGGTTCGCGGAGATCGTCGCGCATCGGCCCGACGCGACCTGGGCCGATGCGGTGAACGACGCCGACGCGATCGAAGCGCGACTGTGGCGCGCGTACGAGAACGATTTCTCGGAGATGCACGAGGAATCGCTGGCGTATCGCTATCTGCCGTCCACCGATGAAGAGATCGCGCTGGTGCTGCGCCACTTCCCGCCCGTGCGCTTCGCGCTGAAGCGCGGTGGCCACATCGAAGTGAATCACGAGGGCATCGTGCATCCGCAGACCGGCGTGCTGATCGGATGGGACCGGGTGGCCGGGCTGCAGTTCGACGAACCGGTGTTCCGCGCCAATCGTCTGACGGTGAAGCATCCCGAGAAAGGCGCGTTCGGTGCGAAATCGACCCGGATTTCGATCGCGATCGCGCGCGACGAACGCGACCGCCTGGGCGAGGTGCTGGGCCGCTACTGGGTCCGGCACCAGGTCGCGCGCGATCACCCCGCCGAACCGCGCTCCGGCCCACCGCCGCTGCCGGAGCGCGACGCGGACTGAGCAGCAGCCCATCCAAACGCGGCGTCAGACGATCGGCTTGCGATTGCCGATGGTCAGATGCAACGGCCACCGCGGTTCGCGCGGCAGACCGAGCGCTTCGCGGTAGTCCAGGGCTTCGGCGCACGCCACGGGATAAAAGACGTAGGCGCCGATGTCCTCGGGCGGGCATCGATATTCGAACGTCATCGGCTGTCCTTCCAGCGACCGCCACAACCGCATCTCGGGCGGGCGTTCGTCCTGGACGATCGACACGTGCGGCCCCCACAGCGGATCGGACAACAGGCCGGTGCGGTGAGTGTCCAGATGGTGCAGATGCCGCAGATAACGGCCGACATCGGGCTCGCACTCGAGGATCAGCCACCAGTCGGTCGTGCGCCCGTCGCGGCGCACGCGGCCGCCGCCGGCATTCAGCGGCGGTGAGAATCGGCAGAGACCGGTCAGGACGGGCATGGACGAGGGCGGAAGCGATGCGGCACGCATTGTCGCCGGCCGGCCGGACCGCGGAAAGCCGCGCCGTCAAGCCTTGCCCCTGAGGCGACCCGGCCCTACCCTGCCCGTCTGCGCCTCCCGGTCCGCCGATGTCCTCCCGCTTCGTCCATCTCCACCTGCACAGCGAGTATTCGCTGGCCGATTCGACGGTCCGCATTCCGGAGCTCGTCGCCCGCTGCGTGGCGCAGGGCCAACCCGCGGTCGCGATGACCGACCGCAACAACCTGTTCGCCCTGGTCAAGTTCTACAAGGCCTGCGAAGGCGCCGGGATCAAGCCGATCTGCGGCGCGGACATCAGCGTCGCCGAAGCCGACGAAGCCCCCTGGAAACTGACCCTGCTCTGCCGCGACCGCGACGGTTATCTCTCGCTGTCGCGCCTGCTCAGTCGCGCGTGGATGGAAGGCCAGCGCCACGACGGCGTGGTGGTGCGGCCGCAATGGTTGGCCGAGGCCAACGAAGGCCTGTTCGCGCTGGCCGGGCGGCACAGCCAGGCGGGACAACTGGCCGCCGGCAATCGCCACGATCTCGCCCTGCAGTGGCTGGGCGACTGGCAGCGGCATTTCGACGACCGCATCCATCTCGAACTGACCCGCTGCGGCCTCGACGGCGAGGACGCGTTCAACGCCTTCGCGCTGCACGCGGCCGGGCAGCGCGGCCTGCCGGTGGTCGCCAGCAACGATGTGCGCTTCCTCGACGCCGACGGCTTCGAGGCGCACGAAGCCCGCGTGTGCATCGCCACCGGGCGCGTGCTCGACGATCCCAAGCGTCCGCGCGACTACAGCGCCCAGCAATACCTGAAAACGACGGAAGAGATGTCGGCGCTGTTCGCCGCCGACGCGCCGGACGCGATCGAGAATGCGGTCGATCTGGCCAAGCGCTGCAATCTCGAACTTTCGCTGGGCAAATATTATCTGCCCGCGTTTCCGGTGCCGGAGGATCACACCCTCGACAGCTGGATCCGCCGGGAAGCGCACGACGGCCTCGACAAACGGCTGCAGAAATATCCGCTGGCGCCGGGCCACGATCGCGAGAGTTACGTGTCGCGCCTCGACATCGAACTCGACGTGATCGTGAAGATGGGGTTTCCCGGCTACTTCCTGATCGTTGCGGACTTCATCAACTGGGGCAAGCAACAGGGCATTCCGGTCGGCCCCGGCCGCGGCTCCGGCGCCGGCTCGCTGGTGGCGTGGGCGCTGGGCATCACCGATCTGGACCCGCTGCCCTACGATCTGCTGTTCGAGCGATTCCTGAATCCGGAACGCGTGTCGATGCCCGACTTCGACATCGACTTCTGCATGGACCGCCGCGACGAGGTCATCGACTACGTCGCGGCGAAATACGGCCGCGACCGCGTCAGTCAGATCATCACCTACGGCACGATGTCGGCGAAGGCGGTGGTGCGCGATGTCGGCCGCGTGCTCGGCCTGCCCTACGGCTTCGTCGACAGCATTTCCAAGTTGATCCCGCTGCAGCCGGCGGATCCGTTGTCGCTGGAGGACGTGCTCGGCCGCAGCCCGCGCGCGCAGAAGGACCCGGACCGCGCGATCGGCGAGATCATCGAGCGCTACAACAGCGAGGACGATGTCCGCGACCTGATCGACCTCGCGCTGCAGCTCGAAGATCTCACCCGCAACGCCGGCAAGCACGCCGGCGGCGTGGTGATCGCGCCGCAGCCGCTGTCGGACTTCTGCCCGCTGTTCGCCGAACACGATGGCGCGGGCAAGGGTCGCAACCCGGTGACCCAGTTCGACAAGGACGACGTCGAAACCATCGGCCTGGTGAAGTTCGACTTCCTCGGCCTGCGCACGCTGACGATCATCGACTGGGCGGTGAAGGCGATCAACGCCCGCCGCGCGCGCGTCGGCACCACGCCCGATGAACGCGCGCCCCTCGACATCGGTGCGCTGCCGCTGAACGACAAGCCGTCGTACGAACTGTTCGCGCGCGGCGATACGGTCGCGGTGTTCCAGTTCGAATCCCGCGGCATGCGCGAACTGCTCAAGCGCGCGAAACCCGACACCTTCGAAGACATCATCGCGCTCGCCGCGCTGTTCCGCCCCGGCCCGCTGGGCTCGGGGATGGATCGCGAATGGGTCGACCGCAAGCACGGCCACACCGAGGTCAGCTACCCGCATCCGTCGCTGGAGCCGGTGCTGAAGCCGACCTACGGCGTGATCGTGTACCAGGAACAGGTGATGCAGATCGCCCAGGTCCTGGCCGGCTATTCGCTGGGCGGCGCCGACCTGCTGCGCCGCGCGATGGGCAAGAAGAAACCGGAGGAGATGGCGAAGGAACGCGCCAAGTTCGAAGCCGGTTCGGCCGAACGCGGCGTCGACCCCAAGACCGCGACCCAGATCTTCGACCTGATGGAAAAATTCGCCGAGTACGGCTTCAACAAGTCGCACTCGGCCGCGTACGCGCTGGTCGCGTACCAGACCGCATGGCTGAAGGTGCACTACCCGGCCGAATTCATGGCCGCGGTGCTGTCCTCGGACATGGACAACACCGACAAGGTGGTGATGTTCCTCGATGAAGCGCGCGCATTGGGCATCGACGTGCTGCCGCCGGACGTGAACGGTTCGAACTACATGTTCGAAGCGATCGACGACCGGACGATCCGCTATGGCCTCGGTGCGGTGAAGGGCGTCGGCCGCGGCGCCTGCGAGGCCATCGCCGAGGAGCGCGCGAATGCCGGCCGCTATGCCGACCTGCTCGATTTCTGCAAGCGCGTGGACACCGCGAAACTCAACCGGCGCACGCTGGAAGCGCTGATCGGCGCCGGTGCGCTCGATGCGCTGGCGCCGAACCGCGCGTCGCTGATGCTGCAGTTGCCGGAAGTGCTGAAGGCCACCGACCAGATCAACCGCAACCGCAACGCCGGCATGGTCGACATGTTCGGCAACAGCAGCGGCGCGCCCGACATCGCCATCGACCTGCCGATCTGCGCCGAATGGCCGCTGTCGCAAAAACTCAACGGCGAACGCGAAACCCTGGGGCATTACCTCAGCGGCCACCCGCTGGACCCGTATCGCGACGAACTGCAGAGCCTGGTCGGCACGCACCTGGGACGGCTCGACCAGTTGTTCGAAAGCGCCGCGCCCTCGCGCGGTCGCGGCAGCGGCGGCGGAGAAGACGGCGGCGGCCGCCAATGGCGCGCCGAGGCGACGGTCATTCTCGCCGGACAGGTCGTCGGCATGCGCAAACGCGGCGACTCGCAGGCGTTCGTGCATCTGGAAGACGGCCGCGGGCGGATCGAGTGCGCGTTCTTCGCCGAGGCCTATTTCGAATACCAGACCCTGCTCACCCGCGACCGCATCCTGATCGTCGAAGGCGGGTTGCGCGAAGACGAATTCAGCGGCGGCTTCGCCCTGCGCGCGCGCCGCTGCTGGGACTTCCGCCAGATCTGCGCGCAGCAGGCGCAGCGGCTGTCGCTGCGCCTGGACCTGCGCGAACCGGGACTGATGCAGAAGGTCGAAGGCCTGCTCGCCCAGCACCGCCCGGGCCCGACCCCGCTGCGCCTCGACCTGCTGCTGCCGCAGGGCACCGCCGGCACCCTGGACCTCAACGGCGGCCAGTCGGTTCGGGTGGAAGCCGATCTGCCCAGCGCCCTGCGCGCGCTGCCCGGCGTGCGCACGGTCAAGGTCGCGATGACCAAGCCCTGGGGATGAGCATGCCCGGTAGAGCGGGCTACAGCCCGCTGCGTGCGTCGAAAAGCTAAAGCGGCGGGCTGAAGCCCGCTCTACCGGCCTGCATACCCCGCGGTACGGCGTTTCCGCGCCTCCGTCGGCTAGACTGAGGGCCTTCCCGGCCATGGACCGCCCAGCCCGCATGAATCCGAATTATCTCGATTTCGAACAGCCCATCGCCGACCTCGAAGCGAAGATCCGCGACCTGCGCCACGCCAGCACCGGCCCCGCAGTGAACATCGACGCCGAGGTCCGCGCACTCGAAGACAAGCTGCGCCTGCGCACCGCGCAGATCTTCCGCGACCTCAGCGCCTGGCAGGTCTCGCAGCTGGCCCGCCACCCCGCGCGCCCCTACACCCTGGATTATCTGCGCGTGATCTGCGACCAGTTCCAGGAACTGGCCGGCGACCGCGCCTTCGCCAACGACAATGCGATCGTCGGCGGTCTCGCCCGCATCGACGGCCGCAGCGTGATGGTGATCGGTCACGAAAAGGGCCGCGACACCAAAGCCAAGGTCCGCCGCAATTTCGGCATGCCCAAGCCCGAGGGCTATCGCAAGGCACTGCGGCTGATGAAGATGGCCGAACGTTTCCACCTGCCGGTGCTGACCTTCATCGATACCGCCGGCGCATGGCCGGGCATCGACGCCGAGGAACGCGGACAGTCCGAAGCGATCGCCCGCAACCTGATGGAAATGGCCGAACTGAAGGTGCCGATCATCTGCACCGTGATCGGCGAAGGCGGCTCCGGCGGCGCGCTGGCCATCGGCGTGGGCGACCGCACGATCATGCTCGAATACAGCACCTACTCGGTGATTTCGCCGGAAGGCTGCGCCTCGATCCTGTGGAAGACCGCCGACAGGAAACAGGACGCGGCCGAAGCCATGGCGATCACCGCGAAACGCCTGAAGGATCTTGGACTGATCGACAAGATCGTGCGCGAACCGATCGGTGGCGCGCACCGCAACCCGGTGCAGATGGCGAAGCGCCTGAAAGCCGTGCTGATGAACGAACTGGATGCGCTGGAAGGATTGCCGGCCGACGCGCTGGTCGACCGTCGCTACCGCCGCCTGCGTAATTACGGCGCCTACGAAGCCGCCTGACGCGCCTCTTCCCATCCCCGGACGCACGGCATGCCGCAATGGCATGCCTCCAAACCTGATGCGTCCCGGGCGCGCCCGGACCGCGGGACGGACGATGCAACCGGTACCCGCATCGCACATGCCCATCGTCGCCGCGAGCACGCCATGTTTGTTGCCCGTCCGCACGAAAACCGGGCAATTCATGCATCGCGTCGGCGACGCGGCAATCCGGCGACACATCGAAAGCCGTGGCCGATCGGTCTGCAGTCGCTCGACACACGGACGGCACACATCGGAGCCGGTAACGGATGCTTTCCCGCAATACGCATGACCCGACTGCATGCGCGACCTTCTCGACACACAGCCTTATCGCGGCAAGCCATCGCCGGGCGCACGCCCCACTGATCCGCGCATCGTCGACACTGCGACGAACCCGTCCACGAACAGGCGATAACGGCGGGGAGGCAAGGCTCCACCAGATCCGCAGAGATGTCCGAATTGCGCGCCGGACGGCGTTTTTGAGCCCGCCGACCTCGACATCGCGGAATTTCGGGCGCGACGTGCGGCCAAGCCTCGCCCGATCGACGAAAGCAGGCGAAAAAGCCTGAAAAAAGCCGCTCGGGGGCTTGGCGACGACGGAACCTTGGCCTACAGTGCGCGTGCCGGCCAGATCCGGCCCGAATACTGATCAATCATCCGACGAGGAAAACCAATTCTCATGGCAACGAAAAAGAAAGCCGCCCCCAAGAAGGCCGCCGCGAAGCCGGCCGCCGCCAAACCGATCAAGGACGTGATGAGCAAGTCCGCTCTGGTCGCCCACATCGCAGGCGCCACCGAGGTGGCGGCGAAGGACGTGCGCGCCGTGATGGCCGCTCTCGAAGGCGCCATCCACGCCTCGATCGGCAAGAAGGGCGCTGGCCAGTTCGTGCTGCCGGGTGTGCTGAAGATCACCGCCGTGAGCGTGGCCGCCAAGCCGAAGCGCAAGGGCATCAACCCCTTCACCGGTCAGGAAACCACCTTCGCCGCCAAGCCGGCCACCGTGAAAGTCAAAGTTCGCCCGATGAAGAAGCTCAAGGATGCGGCTACGGCCTGATCGTCGTTGCCGTTCCCACCCGTCGCGGGCCCGCCCACGACCGCGGACGAAAGACCGGATCTCCGCGAGGAATCCGGTCTTTTCGTTCATGCGCTTCCTGTTCCCCTCGTTCCGGTCACGCCCGCCCACCCTCACGACCGCTCATGGCCAAAGCCCGCCACGCCAGTGAAGTCCGGCGCTTCAGCGACATTCCGAACGTCGGCCCGGCGATCACCGTCGACTTCGAACGCCTGGGGCTGCGCACGCCCGCGGAGCTGGCCCAGAGCGATGCGTTCGCGCTCTATCGCCGGCTGTGCGAAATCACCGGCGTACGTCACGATCCCTGCGTGATCGACGTGTTCCTGGCAGCGATCGATTTCATGCGCGGTGCGCCCGCGCAGCCGTGGTGGCATTACACCTCGCAGCGCAAGGCGGCCTTCGAAGGCGTCTGAGCGCGACGCGGATCACCCGCCGCTCACCGATCGAACCTATGCTTCACGGAATTATCCGGAGCGCAACGCCATGACCGACCCACGCCGCCGCATCTTCCTGCGATTCGCCGTCCTCGCGGGCAGCGTCGCGATCCTCTCCGGTTGCGCTGCGCTGGACACCGCGCAGGCGATGCTCGGCAACCAGATCGCGTTCACCGCACCGCAGTTGCAGGCCCAGCTCGACCGCCATTATCCGCGCCGGTACGAACGGCTCGCGGGCCTGCTCGACCTTGCCGTGATGAATCCGCGGATCGCGTTGCCCGACGACAGCACCCGGCTGCACCTGGATTTCGACGTCGGCGTCGACGGACTGGGCATGCGCAGCGACCGCACCGCCGGACATTTCGCGATCACCAGCGGCCTACGCTACGACACCCGCACCAACGCGCTGTATCTGGAAGAGCCGGAGCTGGAGTCGGCGGAACTGCCGCTGCTGGGCGGGCGCATGAACGCCACCGGCCGGGATCTGATCAACGGCTGGCTGCGCGAGTACGCGCGCAACGAACCGGTCTACGGACTCGACGCCGACCTGCAGGACAAGCTCGGCTCGCGCCGGATCGCCGGCACCCTGATCCAGGACGGCCGCGTAATCATCAAGCTCGATCGATGATCGGCCTGCGGCACGACCGGCGTCAGATCTCGAACCGGTAGGACAGCTTCAGCAGCAGCTGTTCGCTGTCGCGCAGATCGAACGCGCTGCCGAATTCCTCGCCGGCCGAGTACGGGCCGGCGCCCGCGTCGAACCTCGCACCGCCGCGGACGTAGGCCAGATAGAGATAGGACAACGGCGCGAATTCGTAGCGATAGCGCACCTGGAACCCGAGATTGCGCAGCGCGAAATCGTCGATCGCATCGGCGCTGCGCACCGGCGTGCCGTCGGCCGCGACGCGCCACGCGCGCTTGGCTTCGGCGTCGAGCCCCAACGCCTCCAGTCGAACGCGCAGTTCCTGCTTCGAACCGAGCAGCCAGACGCTGCCGGCGTTGAGGAACACCTGCTCGGCCCCGTAGGTCCCGAGCAGATTGCCGCCGCGCCACAGCAGCCAATCGGGATTGCGCTGCACTTCCAGGCCAGCGAAGAAACTCAGGTCGTCATTGACCGCATAGGATGGCTCGACGTATGCGGTCCACGCGCCGCGATCCAATCCCCCCAGTCCTTCGGCGCCGTAACGCAGGTTGGCGTACAGCGACCAATGCTTCTTCTTCGGGACGAAACGCTCGGCGAACCCGAACAGTCGTCCCGGATGCTTCACCGCACCGTGGCCGCGGGTGATCAGATCGTCGTATCCCGGCGTCCAGCCGGCGATCTCCAGAAATTGATTGCCACCGTCGCGGCGTTCGCTGTAGCGGTTGATCGCGAAGGCATCGGCGATCTTCACGCCGTCGTCGTTGACCCGGCGCGAGACCGCGTAGCGCCACTGGTGAGAGGCGAATGGTGAGGCTTCCGACAACGCGGTGATCCGCCGGGACAGTTCGTAGCGGGCGTAATTGAAGTTGTTGCGGTCGAGGAAGCCGAAATCGTTCAACTGCAGATCGCCGCCGGTGTGCAGCAGATAGAGCTGCTGGCGCCAGGCGTCGTCGATCTGATGATCGATCCGCAGCTGACCGCCGGTATCGCGGACGGTGTCGCCGCGCTGGCGGATGCTGGAACCGACAAGATTGCTGCGGATGTTCCACTTGTCGTTCGGCGACCAGCGGTGATCGAGCGCGAACACGGTCGCCTCTCGATCGAGGAACGGCCGGTTCACGTGCGTGACCATGGCGCCGAGGCCCTGTCCCTGGAAATCGCGTGTCGCGCGCAGCGCGTAGAAATCGCGGCCGGCGCTGTCGCCTTCGGTGGCGGCGAACACGCCGTAACCGAAGCCGCCGGCGCTGCCGTTGATCTTGACCGCGGCGGCGACGTCGCCCGCGCCGCTGCCGTCGTCCGCCTGCGCGCCGACGCGACGGGTATAGATCAATTGCTGGGCATTGCCGAGCGAGCCGAACGGCACTTCGAAATAGACCTGATTCTCGGTGAAGAACGGACGCTTGTCGCCGAAGAAGGTTTCGATCGCACCGAAGTTGACGACGATGCCGTCGCTCTCCACCTGGCCGAAATCCGGGTTGAGCGTGGCACTGAGCTGGAACTGGCCGCTCGGCTTCCAGAACAGATCGACGCCGGCGTCGATGTCGGCCTTGCCGTCGACGTTGTCGACCAACCCGACGACGTACGGGGTGATCGCCAGCAGCGACTGGCTGAACTGCGGGACCTCGACCTTGTTCAGGACGCTGAGATAGCGCTGCTCGTTGAAACTGATCGCCGGCCAGGCCATGCGCTCGTTGCTTTCGCCGACCACGCGGTCGAAGGCGATGCCGATCGTGCGTTTGCCGCCGGCGTCGGCGCGCATCGGCGCGATGTGCCAGGGGATCAGCATTTCCGCGGACCAGCCGTGCTCGTCTTCGGCCACCGCGTGCGACCAGTTGCCGTCCCAATCGCCGTTGAACTGGTTCTCGTTGCTGATCGTGCTGTCGGCGATGCCGTTCGACAGCGCGACCATGAAGTTGTAGCCGCTGCGGCCGTCGCCGTCGAAGTCGACGTAGACGTTCACGCGATCGACGTTGCCGTTGTTGTCGCGCTGGAAACGCTGGCGGGTGCGCGGCACATCGGCCGGCTGCAGATTGCGGAACGCCACCGCGAGACCATCGGCGGTGGCCATGTACAGGGCTTCGGTGCGATGCCGGCTGGGTTCCCGCGTCAGCGGCTGGGTCATGCGGAAATCGTCGACGCGCTGCGCCTGCGACCATTCGGCCTCGTCGAGCCTGCCGTCGATGTCCAGGGCGAACGCCGGTGGCGCCATCGAGACCGCAGCGGCGATGAACAGAGCGCGCATGGCGGTCTCCCGTCGTGAAGTTGGGCGCATGCTGCGCCTGTCGCCACGGCGGGACGACTGTCTTTAGTCACGGGAACTTTCCGCCCCTGCGCATCTCCCGTCACACGGGCTGTGCGGACCTTGGCGGTAACACGCCGGACGAGACGCCGCGCCGGACGAGACGCCCGGCGCGGAGCGGCTCAGCGCTTGGGCTGCAGCATCGTCCCGGTGCACTTCTTCGCACCGCACCGGCAGCCCCAGAGTTTCTTCAGCTTGGCGGTGTGCGGCTCGTCCAGGACGATGCCGTAGTTGTAGGTCAACTCTTCGCCGGGCGCGATATCGCGGATCGCCTCGATGAAGATCTTGTCCTTGTGCGCTTTGCCCTTGGCGTTTTCTTCCTGCACCGCTTCGCAGTTGGGTGTGCAGCTGTGGTTGATCCAGCGCGCGATGTTGCCGCCCTCGTTCGCGTCGAGCACATAGTCTTCGTTGAGCGTGAACAGGAAGGTATGACCGTTCTCCTGCACGTCGCCGTAGAGCTCGTCGACTTCGGCATGCGTGCGCAACGTGCCCCTGTAGCGGACGATCCGCTCGCCCTTGCGGATCGCCTCGTCGGCGAACACGCCGTTGCCGTGGATGGACGAAAGACGGGCGACGATCTTCTTCTTCGGCATGGCGGGAACGGTTCCGGGTGAAAGTTGCGTGGACATCGATTATGGCCCATGCCGGCCGGCGCGGCACATCGTTGCGGCGGCCATCGCAACGGCTTGGCGTCAGAACAGCCGATGCCACATCCCGGTCCAGTAGAACGCCATGCCCAGACCGAAGACGGTCCAGAACAACGACTTGGCACCGCGCCACATGCGCCATGCGACGAAGATCGCGGCCGCGGCCAGCAGCCAGCGCGGCCACCGCGAACGTTCGCCCCCCCACGGCGCGGCGACCGCGCGTTCGACCAGTGCGCCGATGCTGTTCTGCAGGGTGGTCCGAAGCGGGCTGCCTGCGAAGCGAGTGTCGGTACGGGTGTTCATCGTGATCTCCTGCGTCCGGGAGTGGACGCCGCCCATTCTCCGCAGCCACGCATCGCATGCGATTGGCCGTCGTCAACCATCGCGGGTGACAGCCGTCATTCGGCGCACGGGGGGAGTGCCGCGATGGCGGCGCCGTCGACGGAGGTCCGCGAAAGCGACGCGTTGAGCCGGGGCGCCCGAAAGCGTACAATTTCGGTCCTGTTTGAAGCCAGCGCGCCTCACCGCCCGCCATCCGACATGCTCCGCGTCACCCGACTCACCGATTACGCCACCGTGGTGCTGACCGTCCTGGCCAGTGCGCCCGAAGCCGTGCTCAGCGCCAGCGGTCTGGCCGAGCGCGCGGGCCTGGAGGCGCCGACCGTGGCCAAGCTGCTGAAACCGCTGGCGCAGGCCGGGCTGGTGCAGGCCTTTCGCGGCGCCGCCGGCGGTTATCGCCTGGCGCGGCCGGCCACGGAGATCTCGCTGGTGGAGATCGTCGAAGCGATGGAAGGCCCGCTGGCGATGACCGAATGCAGCGTGCACGACGGCCAGTGCGGCATCGAACACTCCTGCGGCGCACGCGCCAACTGGCGGCGGATCAACGATGTCGTCGCCGATGCGCTGCGCGGGGTATCTCTCGCCGACATGGCGCCCCCCGTCGCCGCCCAGACCCGCAAAACCATTCCCGTCGCGTTGTCGGCGGGCTGAGGCACTTCCCATGAACGGCATGAACGCACCCGAACGACAGACCGAAGCCACCGTGCAGGAAGCGCCCGTGCAGAACGCGGGCATTCTCGAACAACTGGGCCGCCGCTACGACGCCGGTTTCGTCACCGACATCGAGACCGACACCCTGCCGCCCGGCCTGAACGAGGAGGTCATCCGCTTCCTCTCGGCGAAAAAGGAAGAGCCCGAGTGGATGACCGAATGGCGGCTCGCCGCCTATCGGCACTGGCTGACGATGACGCCGCCGCACTGGGCCAAGCTGCAGATCGCCGAGATCGATTTCCAGTCGATCAGCTATTACGCCGCGCCAAAGGGGCCGAAGTACGCGTCGATCGACGACGTGCCGAAGGAACTGCTGGACACCTACGACAAGCTCGGCGTGCCGCTGCACGAGCGCGCGAAACTGGCCGGCGTGGCGGTGGACGCGGTGTTCGACTCGGTCAGCGTCGGCACCACCTTCCGCAAGGAACTGGCCGAGAAGGGCATCGTGTTCTGCTCGATGTCGGAAGCCATCAAGGACCATCCCGAACTGGTGAAGCGCTACCTCGGCAGCGTGGTGCCGGTGGGCGACAACTACTTCGCGGCGCTGAATTCCGCGGTGTTCTCCGACGGCAGTTTCGTGTTCATTCCGAAGGGCGTGCGCTGCCCGATGGAGCTGAGCACGTACTTCCGCATCAATGCGATGAATACCGGACAGTTCGAACGCACCCTGATCGTGGCCGAAGAGAAGAGCCACGTCAGCTATCTCGAAGGCTGCACCGCGCCGATGCGCGACGAGAACCAGCTGCACGCGGCGGTGGTCGAGCTGGTGGCGCTGGAAGACGCCGAGATCAAGTACTCGACGGTGCAGAACTGGTATCCCGGCGACGAGAACGGCGTCGGCGGCATCTACAACTTCGTCACCAAACGCGGCGAATGCCGCGGCGCGCGCAGCAAGATCAGCTGGACCCAGGTCGAGACCGGTTCGGCGATCACCTGGAAATATCCGTCCTGCGTGCTGATCGGCGACGATTCTGTCGGCGAGTTCCATTCGGTCGCGCTGACCCATCACCGCCAGCAGGCCGATACCGGCACCAAGATGATCCACGTCGGCAAGCGCACCAAGTCGAAGATCGTCAGCAAGGGCATCAGCGCCGGCCGCGGCCAGAACAGCTATCGCGGGCTGGTGAAGATCGAACGCGGCGCCGAGGGCGCGCGCAATCACACCCAGTGCGACAGCCTGCTGATCGGCAAGCGCTGCGGCGCGCACACCTTCCCGTACGTGGAAGTGAAGAACCCGAGCGCGACCGTCGAGCACGAGGCCACCACCTCCAAGATCAGCGATGACCAGTTGTTCTATTGCCGCAGCCGCGGCATCGCCGAGGAAGACGCGGTGTCGATGATCGTCGACGGGTTCTGCCGCTCGGTGTTCCGCGAACTGCCGATGGAATTCGCGGTGGAAGCCAAGAAACTGCTGGAAGTCTCGCTGGAAGGTTCGGTCGGATGAACGCCGTCTCCGCCGCATCGCCGAGCCCCGGCGAAACCGATCTGCAGCGGCTGCTGGCCGGATTGGCGCCGACGCTGGCGGAACGACCGCGCGCGATCCGCACCCAACTGGCGGATACGCCGGTAACGGGCGACGCGATCATGCTGTTCCGCGAGGACGAAGGCCTGACCGTGGTGGTCGAAGCCGATGTCGCCATGCAGGAAGCGCGGTGGGCGCAGATCACCCTGCGCATCCACTCCAGTCTCGACGCGGTGGGCATGATGGCGGCGATCGCCACCGCCCTCGCCGACCGCGGGATTCCGTGCAACGCGGTGTCGGCCTATTACCACGATCATCTGTTCGTGCCGTGGGAACGCCGCGCGGAGGCGATGCGTGCGCTGCACGCGCTCGGCGAAGGCCTGCCGGCATGAGCCCCAGCGACCTCATCGGCACGATCGGCGTTTCGACGCTGCTGATCGCCTTCGTGCTCAACCAGCGGCGGGTGATCTCCGAACACTCGCGCATGTTCCTGATCATGAACATGGTCGGCGCCCTGCTCTGCGGCTACTCCGCGTGGCTGGTGTGGTTCATGCCGTTCGTGGTGCTGGAAACGGTGTGGGCGCTGGTCGCGGCCTGGGGCCTGTGGCGCTGGTCGCCAACCCATGCAGACTGACTGCAGCGAACGCATCGCCATGACACCCATGCATACGAGGACGCACACCATGATCCGGAACGACACGATGTCGAGCAGGCTGTCGAACACCTTGTCCAAACCGCGTCTGCTGATGCTGTGCGCGGGCCTGGTCCTCGGCGCCTGCAGCAATCAGGACGACGCCGCGCCGACGCAGGATGCGACACCGCCCGCCGCCGCTTCGACCTCGACCGAAGCGCCCGCGACGGCGGAAGCCATTGCACCGGCAACGCCTGCAGCTCCCGCGGCCCCGGTCGCACCGGCGATTTACGAGTTCGCGTTCACTGCACAGGGCGATGCCGCAGACAAGGATCCCCGCGTCGTGCGCTGGGAGGGTGGCCCCTGCGGCGAATCGCCGGTCGCGCGCGTCGAAACCATGCCGATCGACGACAAGGCGCTGCTGCCGGATTTCGTGGTCGAGTACGACGCCGCCGGCAAGGAAATCAAACGCTGGGGCAAGCCGTACGAAGCCGAAGTGATCGCGCTGGACGGCGACCGCCTGCAGTTCCGCACCGACGCTTCGCATGCGTACTGGACGGACCCGACCGGCGCGATCGGCACGCTCGAAGCCGGCGACGCGCCGCCGCCCGCGCTCGATGCCCCGCTGCTCGACTGCCCCGCGCTGCCCAGCTTCGCCGAGTCCGAATACGAACAGTGCTACGACGTCGCCGACGCCGCTGGCCAGCGCCGCAAACTCGCCTGGGAAGGCGTGTGCAGCTGAGCGCCCCGGCACCGATCGCGACTTTCCCACGAACCGCCGCAACACACACGACGACACCATCATGCTGAAGATCGAAAACCTCCACGCCAGCGTCGCCGGCAAACGCATCCTCGACGCGCTCTCGCTGGAGGTGAAGCCCGGCGAAGTGCACGCCATCATGGGCCCGAACGGCGCGGGCAAGTCCACGCTGGCCAACGTCCTGTCCGGCCGCGAGGGCTACGACATCGACGACGGCACCGTGCGGTTCGAAGGCCGGGATCTGCTGGCGATGGAACCCGAGGCCCGCGCCGCCGCCGGCGTGTTTCTCGCGTTCCAGTATCCGGTCGAAATCCCGGGCGTGAACAACACCTATTTCCTGCGCAGCGCGCTCAACGCGCAGCGCCGCGCGCGCGGCGAGACCGAGCTCGATTCGATGCAGTTCCTCAAGCTGGTGCGCGAGAAGCTCGCGGTGCTGCACCTGAAGGACGAATTGCTGCATCGCGGCGTCAACGAAGGCTTCAGCGGCGGCGAGAAGAAGCGCAACGAGATCTTCCAGATGGCGGTGCTGGAACCGACACTGGCGATCCTGGACGAAACCGATTCCGGCCTCGACATCGACGCGCTGAAGGCCGTGGCCGACGGCGTCAACGCCCTGCGCAGCCCGGATCGCGCCTTCATCGTTATCACCCACTACCAGCGCCTGCTCGATTACATCAAGCCGGACGTGGTGCACGTGC
>CAMLLG010000061.1 GCA_946480825.1 uncultured Lysobacteraceae bacterium | reverse complement strand
GCCGGCGTGCTGGTGGAGATCCTCAACGCCGACGGCAGCATGGCGCGGCGGCCGCAGCTCGAAGTGTTCGCGCGCGAGCACGGGCTGAAGATCGGCTCGATCGAGGAGCTGATCCGCTACCGCCTGCACAACGAACACACCATCGAACGCCTGGACGTGCGCGAGATCGAGACCGAGCACGGGCCGTTCCGGCTTCACACCTATCGCGACCAGATCAGCCGCTGCCTGCACTTCGCATTGCTGAAGGGCGAGGCCGATGCGACGGTGCCGACCCTGGTGCGGGTGCACATGCAGAACCCGCTGGCCGATGCGCTGCACTGGCGGCGCGCCGATTTCGGGCCGGCGGTGGGCGATGTGCTGGCGCGGATCGCGGCCGAAGGCCGCGGCGCGCTGGTGCTGCTCGGCGAGCCGCAGACGCCGGAGCATCTGCTCGCGCGCATTCGCGGCGACCAGACGCAGGCGCCGGCCGCCCGCGGCGGCGCGATGGCCGAATGGCGGCGCAATGGCGCCGGCAGCCAGATCCTGGCGGACCTCGGCCTCGGCCGGCTGCGGGTGCTGGGCACGCCGCGCAAACAGGTGGGTCTCGCCGGGTTCGGGCTGGAAGTGGTGGAGTACGTGAATCCGTAGCGCGAGTATCGCGCCGCGGTGCGGCGCTCCTACCCGGCTACCCAGTGAAGACCGCAGGCCCCGTGCATCGTCCACACCGCATCGGCCTTGGTTGCCCCGCATGCGCGAAAGTGGACGGCAATCGCACTTCATGTGTGCGGCCCGCCACCATGCATGCACCTGCGATCGCATCGGCCGCCACTCATGGGATTCTCGCCTAAGCACATGTCGAATCGACGCTGTGCAAGCGTTTTCCGATGCTTGCCAATGAACCGCAGGCGCGGATAGCCTGCTCTCTTGGAACGCAGTGGCAGCCGTGAGGAGGGAACGCTGCTCTGCATCAGAACGCTTCCGACGACATCCAGCGCTTCCGCAGCGCCGGATGCCAGTGCGCATTCGTGTTAAGGACAACTTCGATGTCAGATCACCCGTCAGTCCCCTCGACGTCGCCACGCAAGGTCGTCGTCGTCGTTTCCATCGCGTTGGCGCTGGTTGCATGCGCGATCCTCTACGTGCGTTACGCGCCCGGGAGCGCACCTTCCGAAGGCGCATCCGCCGGTCCCGTGCCGCAGGAATCCGCACCGCATGCACATGCGGATCCGGATGCGCCAGAGGTGCCCGTGAAGGCAGCATCCGTTGCGCCGGCCCAGCCGGCACCGCCGTATTACCGTCTGCGCGAGCACTGGTGGACGCCGCCCGCGGCGGACCGGCTCGACAGCAGGACGGAGCTGCGCCGCGATCCGTCCTGCGCGAACAACACGTTCCTGGGCAGCGCCGTCACGGTCGAAGAGTTGATCGCCACGCACGCCAGCGTCCGCACCATCGACGATCTGGAGCGCATGTTCTACAACAAGGACAGGCGCTTCTTTCAGCGTGCCGGCCGCTATCAGTCGATCACTGCCGACTGGGATTACCAGACGCCGGCCCGCTATCGCGTCAACTGGTTCAGCTCTTCGAGCCCGACCTTCGAAGGGGATGTGCGCGCCGAGTCGCTGCCCCTGGGGCCGACGGACACGGTGGATGCCATCGAGGCACGTGAACTGATCGACCGCATCGTGTCCGGGAACGAAAGCGGCACCACGACGGCCGGAGGGCGCTTCCTCGCGGTGTCCGTCGCAGAGTCTCCAACGACCCCGCGGATCGAGATCGGTTACATGAACAACCGCCCGACCGCCGTCGAGTTCGAGGGAGGGGAATGCCGCACGCTGGAATCCGGCGAGGCGGCACTATGCAACTGCAATTCATCACGGAAAGGAGAACACAAGCATGAGCACTGAAGCCCATCGTGCGGGCCGGATACGGACGTTCGCCATGGCGATCGCCGGTCTTGCCGCATCCACGTTCGCTGCCGGGTACGCCCCGGTCACGCAGGCGCACTGGAGCTATCCGCTGTTGAACGGCTCGCGCGGAAGCGCCTGGTGCGTCTGCCGCAGCATCGGCACCAGCCCGCACATCGGTCAGGACTGGACGGCGAGCGGCACCACGAAGTATCCGCTGGCGGTCGAAGGCGGCAAGGTGACATCGACCGGCCTGGCCTCGTCGAGCTGCGGTTACTACACGTACTTCACCGACAGGTTCGGCGGTCTGTGGCGCTATCTGCATCTGAACAACAGCGGGCGCGTGGCGGCCGGTACCACCCTGGTGGGTGGCAACCGTCTTGGCTACATCTCGGCCTACCCGACCTCCGGTTGCGGCACCGGTCCGCACCTGCACCTGGAACGCCGGTCCGCCGGCTACTGGGGCGACCGCCCTGTGTACAAGTCGTGCGAAGCCGGCCCGGAAGCCTGCTATTACGATCCGAACAAGCCGTCCTTCAGCAAAATGGCCACGTTGAGCGATACGAGCGCGCGCAGCTACGACGAGCCGGTGACGCTGACGATGAATCGCACTGAGCAGGCCGGCTGCAAGCTGGCCGTGGCCGAGTATCCGATGCAGACGCTGACGGTCGGACAGTTCTCGCCGCAGCTGAAGGTCTCGCTGGCGTTCAACGCCGACAAGGTCAACCGCGTCAGCCACATCGCCGCCTCGGCGCAGCTGGCGAACAACGCGGGCAACGCCTGTACGGGCGGCGGCTGCCTGTCCGACTGGACGCTGTACGCCGATCTCGGCGAAGGCATCTACGCGCGCGTGTTCTTCGACAACGCCGTCCGCGGCAGGAAGGTCGAGCGCCTGTCGGAAGAAGGTTTCTGCGCGATTCCGTCGGCGAAGCGCTACCTCGTGCGTGCCACCACGCTGGACGGCAAGACGCTGTGGCAGCAAGCGGCTGCGTCTGCGAAGCCGCAGGTCGCCCGCGACACCGCGGCGAAGGGCAGGGAGCGCTGGCAGGAAGCGGCGTTCTGAGCTGAGATCCTTCTGCACCACGCGAGACTGTAATGGATGCCGCGCAGCGCGACCCGATGTGGGTCGGCTGCGCGGCATTTTTCATCCTGCGTCCGGACGACGCGCTGCAGGAGATGGCGGTCGATCCAACGCGGTCGATGATGCGCGTCCCATAACGCGTCTGCAGGCCTGCGGCCACCGGTACGCGCTCATCCGCAGTGGTCGGGTCGCGCCAGCGTCACTCGTCGCTGACCCCGGGAATCCACCCGTCGTCAGGCAGCGGCTCCGCTTCCACTTCGACACGCCAGGCCGCAGCGGTGCCCCGCCTGCAGCTGGAGCAGCTTGTGTTCGGCGGCCAGACCGCGGTCGGCGCGGTTCATCCAGAACGCACCGCCGGTGGCGCCGAACGGATGTGCGTTCTCGATAATGCGCCGCCATTCGTCCAGCACGAACTCGCGGTCGGCTTCGCCGAGGTCCGGAAGTGCGCGCGCATCGGCATGCAGGGGCAGCGGAGCCAGGCCGGGTCGGCCAGGGGGCGGGCCCACACCGGCTGCAGGCCGCTGCGCTGCAGCGCCCAGCGCGCGGCGGCGGCGTGGATGTCGTGCCACAACCCGGACAGGGTCAGCGGCTGCGGTCGGCAGGTCATGGGCATGCGGGTTCTCGCGTGTCGAGGCGTGCCTACAGTCCGGTTTGGATCAGCACGCGGTGAGGGATGCCCCTGCGGCGGCTGTGCGGGCAGCGCAACCGTCGCCTGCCGCGTTCATGAAAACGTCGCGCACGTGACCGGCGCGGCGTCGTCTTGCCCGCCGCCCGGGTCGAGACGCGGACGCGGCACCGGGGCGCCCCCTATAATGCGAAGCCCTGTCCCGAGCCCTCCCGCATGCCTCACTTCGAAGGCGATCTGCGTGCCCCCGAGGGCGCCCGCTTCGCGATCATCGCCAGCCGCTGGAACCCGCGCATCACCGAACAACTCGTGGCCGGTGCGCGCGAGGCCTTTCTCGCCCACGGCGTGGCCGAGGATGCGGTGGACGTGATCCGGGTGCCCGGCGCGTGGGAGCTGCCGGTGACGGCCGCGCGTCTGGCCGCGGCCGGCCGCCACGCCGCGATCCTGGCGCTGGGCTGCGTGGTCCGCGGCGATACCCGCCACTACGAGCAGGTGGCCGACGGGTCTTCCGACGCGCTGATGCGGGTGTCGCTGGATTTCGGTCTGCCGGTCGCCAACGGCGTGCTCGCCGTCGATCATTACGAACACGCCGAAGCCCGCGCCGGCGGCAATCACGGCAACAAGGGCGAAGAGGCGGCGCTGGTCGCGATCGAGATGGCGAACCTGATGGAGAAATTGTCGTGAGCAAATCGCATCATCGCAGGCCCGACGGCGTCGATCCGGTGCTGCGCACGCGCGCGCGTCGCCGCGCGCTGCAGGCGATCTACGCCTGGCAGCTGTCGGGCGCCACCGCGCGCGACATCGTCACCCAGTTCGCGCACGAGCAGGCCCGCGAGATCGCGGACCTCGCGTATTTCGAAGACATCATTCACGGCATCGAGGCCCATCGCGCCGATCTCGACGCCGCGCTCGAGCCGCATCTGGACCGCACGATCGAGGAAGTGGATCCGATCGAACGCGCCGCGCTGCGGATCGCCGCCTATGAGTTGAAGCATCGCCCGGACGTGCCGTATCGCGTGGTGCTGAACGAAGCGGTGGAATCGGTGAAGCGCTTCGGTTCCGAGCACGGTCATACCTACGTCAACGGCGTGCTCGACCACGTCGCTGCGGTGCTGCGCAGCGTCGAGATGCAGGCGTCGCGGCGCTGAGCCGCGCGCGTCATTCCTCGCTGACGCCCGGAATCGTGCCGTCCGCGCCGCGGATGCCGGGGGCGACCGCGGCCCACCAGGCTTGCTGTTCGGGGTCGTCGAGAAAGCCGGCGTAGGACACGTCTGCGATGGTCTCCATCGCGTAATCGGGCCGGCCTTCCGCCAGCATCGCCGCGACCGCGCGCAGCAGCGGCACGCCGGGCGCGTCGTGTTCCACGAACAGGAACTGCCCGGCCTGATTGATCTCGATGAAATGCAGTTCGTCGTGGTCGTCGGCGACCAGGTCGACGCAGCCGAAGACCAGCCCCAGCGCGTCCATCAATCGCCGCAGCGCGACGTCCCAGGCGTGCGGCAATGTCACCGGGCGCGTTGTCGCCTGCGCGCCGATGGACGCGGCGCGCCAGTCGACGACGCCGTCGTCCGATGCCGGCGTATCGACGCGCACCGCGAACAGGCGATGGCCGACGACGGTCACGCGCAGGTCGTAGCGCTTGCGCACGCAGGCCTGGTAGATGCCGGGGCACAGGCGCAGCGCGGCATCGTCCTGCAGCGCGTCGGCGTCGAGCGCGCGCGCGTAGGTGCTGTAGATCCTGCCGTCGCCATCGCGCCAGCTGTGGGTCGCGAAGGGCTTGTAGACGATGCGGTCGTGCGCGGCGAAAAAGCGCCTGATCTCGTCCGGATCCGACGAGATCAGGGTCGCGGGAAAACGCAAACCGCTGCGATGCGCCGCGCGCAGTTGCAGAAGTTTGTTCTCGGCCGCGCGGGCGCGGTCGGGACGATTGACCCAGAACACGTCGCCGGCCGCGGCGCAGGTCGCATGCACGTTCTCGACGTGGCGTTTCCATTCGTCGCGGATGAAGGCGAGGTCGGCGGGCGCCGCGCGTTCGAAATCGTCGGGCAGACGCGGCCGGCGGAACCACACGCTGGAGGTGCGCGCGGGATCGATTCCGCCGGAGAAGTGCAGGCCGTCGCGATCGTCGGCATGCAGCGACACCGGCGTCATCGCATCGTCGGCCAGCGTCCGCGCCCACACCGGGCGGTAGCCGCTGCGACGCAGCGCCCAGCACACGGCGGCCGCGTGCACGTCGTGCGCCAGACCCGAGAGGATCAGCGGTTGTCTGTGCGGTTGTCTGTCGTGGTGCGGAGGTGCGTTTTCGAAACTGGCGTCGACCGGCATGCGCGCTCCGTCGCGGCGATGGAATGACATGAAAACGCCGCGCGCCTTTCGGTCGCGCGGCGCGTCGGACGATTCGCTCCGGGCCGGCGAGTCGCCGGCGGGCGGATCGAGTCGCGACCGATCCGTGACTCAGATGGCGGTACCCGGATCGCCCGGATCGTCGCCGTTCGGGCCCGTGGCGTGGGTATGGATCGGGAACTTGCCGCCGGCGATCGTCTCGATCTCCTGCTGCGACAGCTCACGCGCGACGGTGCGGGCGATCGGACGGACGGTGGTGTCCTGGGACGCGTCGAACTTCGACATTACTTGCACTCCTTCAATCATCCTGAGGAAGAAACGGCGACCGGACACATTCCGGCCGCGGTGCTGCGGCATCCGGCGTCATCGCGGGCGTCGTGGTGCATCGTCGACGCCCCGGAACGACGACCGGTACCGGCTCCCGCCGCGTCCGGGTCGGAGCGCGGCGGCAACGCTTCGAGTCTATTCGGCGCGATCCGGCCAGGTGTTAACTTCCCGTAAGCACGGATCGGTCGGCGTGCCGATCGCATTGCCGATGGCATCGCCGTCGGCCTCGGCGCGCACGCTGGAACGCGCGTGAAACTGCGCCTGCGACCACGCTTCCACGCGACCGTTGTCGACCATCAGCACCCGGTCCGCGCTGCGGATGGTTTCGGGGCGATGGGCGATGATCAGCCGGGTGATGCGCAGCGCCGCGATCTCGGCGTTGATCCTGCGCTCGCGGGCGACATCGAGATGGCTGGTGGCCTCGTCGAGCAGCAGGATGTCGGGATTGCGGAACAGCGCCCGCGCCAGCAGCACCCGCTGCTTCTGCCCGCCGGACAGCGCCGAGCCCATGTCGCCCACCAGCGTTTCGTAGCCCATCGGCATCGCCACGATTTCGTCGTGGATGCCGGCGCGCCGCGCCGCCGCCATCATCGCTTCGGGCTGCGCGCCGCGGTCGAAGAAGGCGATGTTGTCGGCGATCGAACCCGCGAACAGCGCGTCGTCCTGCATCACCGCGCCGACCCGCGCGCGGAACGCCGACAGCCCGTAGCGGGCGATGTCGACGCCGCCGATGCGCACGCTGCCTTCGTCGGGCGGCAGCAGGCCCAGCAGCAGTTTGGCCAGGGTGGTCTTGCCCGCGCCGGACGGGCCGACGATCGCGACCGATTCGCCCGCGGCGATGCGGAAGGAACAGTCGCGCACGATCCAGCTTTCGTCTTCGCCGTAGCGGAAGCCGAGGCCTTCGACTTCCAGCGAAGGCTCTGGCGTCGGGCCGGCGTATTCGCCGACGGTGTCGCGCTCCGGCGCCTGCTGCGCGATGTCCGCGATCCGGCGCGCGTGCACGCCGAGCAGGCGCAGATCGATGAACTTGTCGATCAGCCCGCCGGCACGCGCGGCGAACATGTCCGCGTAGGCGACGCAGAGCACCAGGGTGCCCGCGGTCATGCCGCCGTCGAGCGCCATGCGCGCGCCCAGCCAGATCAGCAGCACGCGCTGCGCGCCGAACACCAGCCGCGACAGCGCCGAGAATGTCGCGGTCGCGCGGCGCACCGCCGCATCCTGGCGCGCGGCGTCGTTGGCGGCGTTCGCCAGCCGTGCGCGGCGCTCCGCGTGCTGGTTCGCGAGCTTGATCGCCTGCACGCCGTGCACCGATTCGATCAGCAGCGATTGTTGGCGGGCGAGGGCGGCGAGATGGCCTTCCTTCAGGCGCCACAGCCGCCGGTAACTCCAGGCGCGCAGCAGCGCGTACACCGCGAAGCCGACGATCACCCAGAGCGTCAGCGTCGGCGAATAGACCAGCAACAGCGCCAGCACCAGGATCACGGTCAGGCCGTCGAGCAGGGCCTCGACGAAACTGGTGCTGAGCGTCTGCTGCACGCTCTGCACCGACAGGAACCGCGACAGCACTTCGCCGACGCTGCGCTTCGCGAAGAACGTCAGCGGCAACCGCAGCAGATGGCCGGCCAGATGCGCCGACCATTGCGCTTCGAACGCGGCGGCGATGTCGGCCACCACCCAGCCGCGCACGGCCGCGATCGCGGACTGGAACACGACGGCGGCGAGGAAGCCCAGCGCCAGCAGCGTCAGCAGTTCGGCATCGGCCGAGACCAGCACGCGATCGATCACCCATTGCATCGACATCGGCAACAGCAGGGTGAACAGCTCCAGCGCCAGCGCCAGCGAGAACACCTGCACCACGGCCCGCCGCCAGCCGGTGACATCGCCGACCAGCGCGCGCAGGCGGATCGGTTCGCGCGCGCGGACGGGACTGAAATCCGCGGTCGGCGTCAGCTCCAGCACGATGCCGGTGAAATGACGGCCGAGTTCGGCCATCGGCATCGTCACCGCGCCGCGCGCCGGATCGTGGATCTCGGCCATGCCGCGCGCGATGCGCTTGAGCACCACGAAATGATTCATGTCCCAGTGCAGGATGCAGGGCATGCGCAGATCGGACAGATGCTCGGGCTCGGCGCGCAGCGGTCGTGCGGCGAGATCCAGCCGGTCGGCGATGGCGATGAGCCGCGACAGCGTCGCGCCCTTGATCGACACCGCGAAACGTCGGCGCATGCCGGCCATGTCGACATCGTGGCCGTGATAGGCCGCGATCATCGCCAGGCAGGCCAGGCCGCATTCGGCGATCTCGTTCTGCTGGATCACCGGCAGTTCGCCGCGTCGCCCGAAACCGCTCATGTGCCGCTTCCCTCGCGTTTGCCGCCGCCGTTGCCGCCGGGAAAAAACACGTATTCGTACAGCCGGCGCCTCTCCAGCAGCAGGTCGGCCTCCAGGGTCATGCTGGCGCGCAGCGGCAGTGCGCGGCCGTTGCCGCGATCGATCTGCGGATCGAGCGCGACCAGCACGCGATACGCGGGCGCGTCGGTCTGCAGGCCGTTGCGCCTGCGGATCTCTTCCGGCGACAGCGCCGAGCGCGATACCGAGACCACCCGTCCGGATTGCACACCGTAGCGGCGGAACGGGAACGCGCGATAGCGCAGCGCCACCGGCGTGCCCGGGATCAGTTCGCCGATGGCGTCGCTCGGCGCCCACAGTTCGGCGTGCAGCACCGAGCCTTCCGGAATCAGCGACAACAGGCGTTGCCCGCGCGCGACCGATTGCCCGGCCTCCACCGCCAGCCCCGACACCACGCCGCGGCGCGGTGCGCGGACCAGCGCGCCATCGTCGGCCGCATTGCGCGCGGCGACCTGCGACAGATCGGCCAGACGCCTTTCCAGGTCGTTGCGCCGCAGCGACGACGAGGACTGCAGCGCCGACAGCGCGGTTTCGGCGTCGTCGAGCCTGCGCTGCGCCTGCGACCGTGCATTGCGGGCGTCTTCCGCGGCGGCGCGCGCTTCGGTGGCGGTGGCTTCGTACTGGGCGATCTGCACGTCGCTGACGATCCGCTCGCGCTGCAGCGGGCGGATGCGTTCGAGCAGGTCCTGCGCCTGCATGGCCTGGCGTTCGCGCAATTGCAGCGTGCGTTCGGTCGCGGCGACTTCGCCGCGCAGCGCGGCCAGGCGTTCGCGCAGCGCATCGGCATCGCGCGCGCGCGTGGTCGCGAGCACATCCATGTCCGCTTCGATCAGATCGCGTTGGCGTTCCAATTGGCCGGCGACGGTGGCGCCGGCCTCGCCGGTGGACCAGCGCGCGCCTTCCACCGAGGAAGCGATTTCGATCAGCGGCTGGCGCGCATCGACGGTGTCGCCTTCCGCGATCTTCACCGACATCACCACGCCGGTGTTCGGCGAGACCGCGGCGAGCAGACCCTGCGACGGCACCAGCAGGCCCTGCACGCGCACCTTGCGCACATGCTGGCCGAAGAACAGCAGCGCGGCCACGCAGGCGATCAGCGCCAGCGCCAGCACGGTCATCGGCCAGGCGATCCGCGGCGACGGCAGCCGCGTGGTGCCGAGCCACGCGTCTCCGCGCGCCTGGCTGACCTCCGGCCTGAACAGGTTGTCCGTCATCCACATCCTCCATGCCGGCGGAACATTCCCCCGGATCGGTCGTCGTGCGGGACCGTCGCGGCGGACGAGCCGGTATGGTTCCAGAAAGCGCCCCGCCCGCCAATCGAGCGCGCACCGTCGCCGGAGCGGCCGGTGGCCCTGTGTCACCATAGCGCATGGCCGCCCGCGCTTCCGAATTCGACCTGATCGCCCGCATCCGCGCCCGCGTCGCCGCGCGCGACGACGTGATCCTCGGCATCGGCGACGACGCCGCGATCGTCGCGCCGCCGCCGCACCGCCATCTGGTCGTGGCGATGGACACACTGAATGCCGGCGTGCATTTTCCGGCGGAGACCGCGGCCGCCGACATCGGCTGGAAAGCGCTGGCGGTGAATCTGTCCGATCTCGCCGCGATGGGCGCGACGCCGGCATGGTGCACGCTGTCGCTGTCGTTGCCGCAGTCCGACGCCGCGTGGATCGACGCCTTTCTCGACGGTTTCCTGTCGCTCGCCGCGCGCCACGAGGTTGCGCTGATCGGCGGCGACACCACCCGCGGGCCGCTGTCGGTCTGCGTGACCGCGCACGGTCTGCTCGAATCGCGGGGCGCATTGCGTCGCGATGCCGCGCGCATCGGCGACGACGTCTGGGTGACCGGCACGCTCGGCGACGCCGCGGCCGCGTTGCGGCAATGGCGTGCGGGCGATGCCGTCGATGCCGCGCTGCGCGCCCGTCTCGACCGGCCGACGCCGCGGATCGCCGCGGGCCGGGCGTTGACCGGCATCGCCCATGCCTGCATCGATGTGTCGGACGGACTGCTCGCCGATCTCGGCCATGTCTGCGCGATGAGCCGTGTCGGCGCGACGATCGACATCGATGCGCTGCCGGCCTCGGAGGCGCTGCGCGCCGCCTGCGATCGCGACACGTTGCGCGCGCTGCAGGCCGCCGGCGGCGACGATTACGAGTTGTGCTTCACCGCGCCGAAAACCGCGCGCCTGGACGTGCAAGCGGCGATGGATGCCTGCGATGTCGCAGCGACGCGGATCGGCCGGATCGTCGCCGCGGATGCCGCGCGCATCGTCGTTACCGATGCCGCGGGTGCGGCGTGGACGCCGTCGGGCCGCGGCTACGATCATTTCGTGGATTGATGCGCCGCATCAGTTGCGCCGCATCGGTCGCGGCGCGTTGTTCACGGCGGCAATAGTTTGCCCGGGTTGAGGATGCCGTCGGGATCGAACGCGGCCTTCACCGCCCGCATCATCGCCAGCGTCGGCGCGTCGATCGCCTGCGGCATGAAGTCGCGCTTCGCCAGGCCGATGCCGTGCTCGCCGGAGAGCGTGCCGCCGAGCGAGAGCGTCAGCGCGAAGACTTCGCCCATCGCGGTCTGCGCGCGCGCGTGTTGATCCGCGTCGGCCGGGTCGTACATCAGATTCACGTGCAGGTTGCCGTTGCCGGCATGACCGAAGCAGACGATCGGCAACGCGCGTTCGCGGGAGATCGCGCGCACGCCGGCGACCAGCGCGGGAATGCGCGACACCGGCACCACCACGTCTTCGTTGATCTTGCCCGGCGCGAGGCTGCGCAGCGCAGGCGACAGCGCCTTGCGCGCGGCCCACAGCCGTTCGCGCGCGGTCTCGTCGGCGGCGGGCAGGGCGTCCAGACAGCCGTCGCCCTGCGCCGCGCGGATCAAGGCGTCGACGACATGCGGCAATGTGTGCGCGTCGCCGTCGGCTTCGATCATCAGCAGCGCGCCGGTGTCCGCGGGCAGATCGGCGCCGCCGATCGTGCGCGCCAGCCGCACCGCGTCGCCGTCCATGAATTCCAGCATCGACGGCGTCGCCGGCTGCGCCATCAGCCGCGCCACCGCCGCCGCCGCGGATTCGACATCGCGATAGCGCGCGCGGATCGCGCGCCGCGCGTCCGCCAGCGGCGTCAGCTTCAGTGTCGCTTCGACGATCAGCGCCAGCGTGCCCTCGCTGCCGACCAGCAGGCGCTGCAGGTCGTAGCCGGTCGCGCCCTTGGTGGTCGCGCTGCCGCAGTGGATCAGTTCGCCGGTGCCGGTCACCGCGGTCAGCGCCAGCACGTTGTCGCGGCTGGCGCCGTATTTCACCGCGCGCGGACCGCCGGCGTTGCAGGCGAGATTGCCGCCGACGGTGGAGAAGTCGGCGCTGGTCGGGTCCGGCGGCCAGAACAGCCCGTGCGGTTGCAGCGCGCGCTGCAGGTCGCCGTTCAACACGCCGGGTTCGACCACCGCGCAGCGGTCGCCGGGACTCACGTCGACGATCCGGCGCATGCGTTCGAACGAGACCACGATGCCGCCTGCGGTCGGCACCGCGGCGCCGGTGGTGTTGGTGCCGCGTCCGCGCGCGATCACCGGCACCCGATGCGTGCGGCATTCGCGCACCAGCGCGACGACCTGTTCGCGCGTGGTCGGCAGTGCGACCGCGGCCGGCAGTGCCTGGCGTCGCGAATTGTCGTAACCGTAGGTCATCCGTTCGTCCGCATCGGTGCGGAAACCGTCGCCCAGCGATGCGGCGAGCGTGCGGATCAGATCGGCGGGCAGATCGGCGGATGAAGCGCTCATGGCCGGATTGTATGTCGTGCGGTCATGGTCGTTGCCGCCAGGCGCG
Source organism: uncultured Lysobacteraceae bacterium (assembly GCA_946480825.1). The sequence continues at coordinate 11,180 of CAMLLG010000061.1, read as the reverse complement.
GCGTTCGGCGAAATGCTTGCGGATGGCGGCCCATTGCAGCGCCAGCATCGTGCACGGAAACCACACCCATTGCAGTTCCGACCACAGCACCGCGACGCCGCGTGCGCTGAAGAATCCGGCACCGATCGGCGATACCGCGATCGGCCGCCACGACGCGAAGAAACGTTCGTCCGCCCACGGCCACAGCAGCGCGACGCCGAGTCCGCCGTCGGTCAACGCATCCAGCAGCGGATGCGAGGCGGTGCAGAACGCGAGGAACAGCCAGGCCCGGAGCCGCGTCGTGCGCAGCCACGGTGCGATCGATGCGCCGAGCACGCCGACCAGCAGCGCGATCGCCAGCGAATGACTGGCCCCGCGATGTCCGAATTGATCGGCATAGGCGATGCCGAGTTTGAAGGCGATGGTGTCGAAGTCCGGCGCGATCGTGGCGAGCACGCCGGCCGCGACCAGTCGCGGCGACAGCGTCCCGCGCCCTAGCGCGAGACCCAGCGCGAGCGGCACGACCGCATGCGTGAGGAGGGTCGGCATCTGCGGATCAGGTCAAAAAAACCAGACCTCGGCGATGCGGTCGTCGCGGACGCGATACACCGCGAGCATCTCGACAGGCTCGTCGCCGAGGCCGTGGATGCGTTCGTGATCGACGACCTTGTCGCCGGCCGCGATCCGCGCGAGCAGTTCGGCGCACAGGGACGGGATCGAAAAACGATGTTCGGCGTAGAACGCGCGCAGCGCCGGCTTGCCCACGGTGGTCGGTGTCTCCGCCGGCATCCGGAACAGACGGACATCGTCGCTGAAACAGTCGACGAACGCATCGAGATCGTGCGCGTTGTAGGCGTCGAGCTGGCGCTGCACGCGATCGGTCGGGGTCATGGTCGTGGCGGGCATCCGCAGGTCAGGCATCGTCGGCGCGGAACGCGTCGCGTAGCCAGTCGAAGTCGGGCGCGTCGGCATCGCCGCTGGCGTCGATCACGTCGAAGCGGCAGGGCAGGCGGGCGTATTCGCGATGTCCGGCGAGAAAGAGTTCGGCGGCGAGCACGGTCTTGCGGCGTTTCGCGGTCCCGATCGATCCGGCGCCGCCGCCGAATCCCGCGCTTCGCCGGTAGCGCACCTCGACGAACACCAGCGTCTCGCCGTCGCGCATCACCAGATCGAGTTCGCCGCCGCGGTAATTCGCGTTGGCGGCGACCGGCGTCAGGCCCTGCCGCTGCAGGAAGTCGCGGGCGAGCGCTTCGATGCGCGCGCCCTGCGTACGCCGGCTGTCAGTCGCCACTGCGCGCGACGACGACGACCAGCCCGTCGCTGAAGGTCGACCACGCCGGACTGCGGACGATGTTGCCGAAGCCGTCGATGCGCAGCGCGCCGGTGGCGCCGTCGACCTTGCCGTTGGCGTCGCGCGCGAGGCGTTCGAGATAGCCGGTGAGCAGCCACGCGTCGTAGCCGAAGGCGAACAGTTTGGCGGCCGGGCCGCGTGCAGTATTCAGTCCCTTGCCGGTGGCTTCCGCCGAGGGCAGGCCCGGGACGCCCTGCACCGACCAGGTTTCGGCCGGAAAGGCGATGCCGTCCAGCGCCTTGTCCTGCTCCGGCTTGCCGGTGCCCGAGAGCAACTGCGCGGTGGCCACGCGCGGCTTCGCGCCCAACCCGGCCGCGGCGAGCTGCGGCGCCAGCGCGCGCGCCTGCGTGCCCTTGAGCGCGATGAAGACGGCGTCGACGCCGCCTTCCTTCTGCGCCGCCGCCAGCAGCGCCGAGGTGGCGTCCGCGGGTTTTTCGGCGACGGAAATGGTCTCGACCACGCTGCCGCCGCGGCTGCCCAGATGATCGCGGAACGCGGCGACGCTGCGGCGCATGCCGTCGTCGCCGCCGACCAGCACCAGCACCCGGCGGACCTTGCGCGACAGCAGATATTCGGCGGCGGCGATGCCGTCGTCCTCGGGCGCCAGCGCGAAGCTGGCGTTGCCGTTGGGCGGCGCGGCCGGGCCGCGGTTCAGCGCCAGTACCGGCACGGACAGCGACGTATCCTTGAACAGTGCGCTCACCTCGTCGCGGCCCAGCGGCCCCAGCACGTAGTCGGCGCCCTCGGCCGTGGCCTTCTGATAGGCGGCGAGCGTACCCGCGGGTGTGCCGGTGGTGTCGTAGAACACCATCTCCGGTCGCTGGCGATGTTCGCCGTAATAGCCGGCGAGCAGACCGTCGCGCACCGGCGAAGCGGCGGTGGCCATGGCGCCGGTCAGCGGCAACAGTACCGCGAGCTTGCGCGGCGGACGGTAGCCGTCGCGATCGGCCGGGGCGCGGTCGCCGGCGTTGAAGCGCCAGGTGCCTTCGCGGTCGAACGGACGCGGCAGCGGCAGTCCGCGGCGCAGCAGTTCGCGGCCGACGAAGTTGTAGACCGGATCGCCCTCGCCGATCATCGCCGCCTCGGTGCCGAGGGTGGCATTGTCGAGACCGGCGACCAGACGTTCGATCTCGCGCGCGGTGTCGGTCTTGGCCTGGCCGCTGAGGGTTTCGTGGTTTTTCGCCAGCGCGGAGGCCTGGGCGATGGCCGGATTCACGCGATGGGCGACCGGCCTGTTCGGCTTGGTCTGGGTCGGCACGCAGGCGGTCAGGCCCGCGGCCATCAGACCCGCACACAACCACGCCATCGTCTTTGACCGCATCGCCTTCGCCATCGCCGCAACCCTTGGAATAGTGAACAGGGGTCGATCGACCGCCTGCTAGGATTCTAACCGCCCACGACGAAGCCGAGCGAGCCGCCGCCATGTCCAGCCCCACCGCCGCGCGCGCCGCCGGAACGCTTTTCGTCGTCGCCACGCCCATCGGCAATCTCGGCGATCTCTCGCCGCGGGCGCTGGAGACCCTGCGCGGGGTGGCCGCGATCTGCGCCGAGGACACCCGCCATACCCGTCAGTTGCTGGCGCACTACGGCGTCGAACAGTCGCTGATCGCGCTGCACGAGCACAACGAGGCGGGCCTGGCCGAACGCCTCGTCGCCCGGCTGCAGGCCGGCGAGTCGCTGGCGCTGGTTTCCGACGCCGGCACCCCGCTGGTCAGCGACCCGGGCTATCGGCTGGTCGCCGCGGCCCGTGCGGCCGGCCTCCGGGTCAGCCCGATCCCCGGGGCCTGCGCGCTGATCGCCGCGCTCAGCGTCGCCGGCCTGCCCAGCGACCGCTTCGCGTTCGAAGGCTTTCTCCCGGCCAAGGCCGGCGCCCGCCGCGAGCGCCTCGCGCGGCTGGCAGGAGAAGCGCGCACGCTGATCTTCTACGAGTCCTCGCATCGCATCGACGAGACCCTCGCCGACGCCATCGCCGCGTTCGGCCCCGACCGCCCGGCCGCGATCGCGCGCGAGCTCACCAAACTCTTCGAGACCGTGCTCGACGGCGGCCTCGCCGCACTCCACGCCCGCGTCGTCGCCGACGCCGACCAGCGCAAGGGCGAGTTCGTGCTGCTGATCCAGGGCGTCACCGACGAAGCCGACGCGCAGCTCGCCGAAGGCCGCCGCGTCTACGCGAAACTGATCGAACATCTGCCGCCCTCGACCGCCGCGAAGCTGGCCGCGGAGATCACCGGCGCGCCGAGGAAGGCGTTGTACGGCATCGCGACCGGCTGAGTCGCGACCGCGCAACCGTCAGGCCAGCACCACCCGGTTCCGCCCCTGCGCCTTCGCTTCGTACAGCGCACGATCCGCGCGGATCAGCAGCTTGTCGAAATCGCGATCGTCGGGCGACAGAGAGGCGACGCCGATCGATGCGGTGGGCGCGATGGTGTCGCCCTCATGGACCACGACGACGCCGGCGACCGCCGCGCGCAGGCGTTCGACGGCCGCGGCCACGTGCGCCGACGGGATGCCGCGCAGCAGCACCGCGAACTCTTCGCCGCCGTAGCGGCCGAGCAGATCCGAATCGCGGCAGGCCGCCCGCATCGCGGCGGCGACGGCCTTCAGCACCTCGTCGCCGACCGCATGCCCGAAGCGGTCGTTGATCCGCTTGAAGTGATCGATGTCGATGATCGCCACCGCGAGTCCATGATCCGTTTCAGGAGCCGCTGCACGACCCGTTCCATGCTCCGCCGCGTCGGTGCGCGCGCGTTCGACCGCGCGTTCCCCCGCCTCGGTGATGAAGCGGCGGCTGTGCACGGACGTCAGGAAATCGGTGGAGACAGCGATTTCCATCTCGCGGCCGCGCTCGCGCATCAGCGCCGAATACTTGCGCTGTTGCAGGTACAGCGCGATCACCACGCCGAGCGTGCACAGCGCGAGGATCCCGGCCAGCAGCGTGAAGCGGAACCGGTTTTCGTTCACTTCCGCGCGCAGCCGCTCGGCCTCGGCCTCGGCGTTGGCGCGCGCCAGCGCCGCGTCGCTTTCGGCGTAGCGCAGACGCTCCTCGAAATCCGCGGCCGCGGCCTCGCGCTCGGTGCGGTTTCTTTGGTCGCCCAGTTCGATCAGCCGCGCGATCGATGCGGGCAGCGTGTCCGCCTGCGTGCCCTTGAGCTGCAGGTCGACGATCGCGCGCGTCGTGCGCAGTTCGTCCTGCTGCAGTTTCAGCGCGGCGAATTCGGCCTGCGCCTTGCGGTACAGCGCGAGCGCTCCGAGGAAATCGCCGCGGAGCTGCAGCGCCTGCGCCGTGGTTTCGTAGCCGAGTCCGTGCAGTTGCGTGTTCCGCAACTGGTCGCCGATGGCGCCGATGCGACGCCCCAGGTCTTCGACCGTGTCGGCGTCGCCGAGTGCGCGCGCCGCGCGGGCTTCTTCCAGCAGCACTTCGGCGGTGAGCTTCGGATCGCGGTTGGTCGGCAGGATGGTCTTGGCTTCCTGCATCAGCGCGCGCGCTTCCTGCGGGCGCCCCTGATCGGAGGCGATGTGCGCCATGTTGCGCAGCAGTCGCAGTCGCATTTCCGGAAGACGGTCCGCAGACGCGTGGGTCAGCCCCTGTTTCGCGTAGCGATAGGATTCGTCGAGTTTGCCCAGCCGTTCGCTGATGGACGAGTACGCGAGCAGCACATCCGCCATCAGCGCATCGTCCGGGCTCGCGCCCAGACGCTGCTGCGCTTCGGCCAGCGTGCGCGCGGCGCTGTTGAAGTCGCCGAGCCGCGACAGCGCGCGCCCCTGCGCGATCCGCGCGCGCACCTGCAGATAGACGCTGCCGGTGCGGTCGGCCTCGGCCATCGCGATGTTGCCGGCACGGCGCTGGCATCGGTAATCGGCGATGACCCGACAGGCATTGGCTTCGGCCAACGCGAGTTTCGCCAGGCCTTCGTGATCGTTGTTCGCCAGCGCCTTTCGTGCGGCAGGCAGTTTCCCGAGCACCGCGCGCGGCTGGGTCAACGCCTCCAGTTCCAGCGGATGTCGCGGGTCCTCGACGGGTTGCGTGTCTGCGGCGAGGGCCGCGAACGCCAGTCCGGCGAGCGCGAGGGAAAAAGCCGTGCCGACGATGCGCAGTGGGCGGACGATCGCGCAGTGCATCGCGCGGCGGATCGCGGCATCGTGTCCTGCTGTTCGCGCAATCGGCAAGCGATGATCCTCGCAACGGGCGGAAGAGGACGTCCTTTCGCTGCCGGCGGGCGGCAGAGCGCCGGCGCGCCTAGCGTAGCGCAACCGCATGCATGCCGTGTTTCATCGGGCGGCCCGCACGGTGAGCGAGGCGCGGTTCGTGCGACAATGCCCGCGCAGAGCCGGTCAGACAGTCGCGTCATGCGCCTCCGCTTCGGTGGCGGCGCATGCCGAGGAAAGTCCGGGCTCCACAGGGCACGGTGCCAGGTAACGCCTGGGCGGCGCGAGCCGACGGAAAGTGCAACAGAAAGATACCGCCGAACGGTTCTTCGGAATGCGTGGCAAGGGTGAAATGGTGCGGTAAGAGCGCACCGCGAGTCCGGCAACGGACCGGCACGGCAAACCCCACCGGGAGCAAGACCAAATAGGGAGACGATGCCGCGGCCCGCGGTGTCTCCGGGTAGGTTGCTTGAGCGTATCGGCGACGATGCGCCTAGAGGAATGACTGTCCACGACAGAACCCGGCTTATCGACCGACTCTGCGCTTTTTTCGGTGTGCCCGGAAAACCCCCGCGATTCGCTGCGCGAATCGTGGGCTCCGGCGAGCACATCCAGCCCCCGCTCGCGCGTTGCGCGAGCCGCCCCCTGACTCAGGGGCAGGGGGATCACCGGCGCGCACGGTCTCACGGGCGCAAGTCCAGAGGGAGACGATGCCGCGGCCCGCGGTGTCTCCGGGTAGGTTGCTTGAGCGTATCGGCGACGATGCGCCTAGAGGAATGACTGTCCACGACAGAACCCGGCTTATCGATCGGCTCTGCGCTGTTTTTCCGGATGTGCCCGGGAAAACCCCACGATTCGCCGCGCGAATCGTGGGCCCCGGCGAGCACCTCCAGCCCCCCGCTCGCGCGTTGCGCGAGCCGCCCCTGACTCAGGGGCAGGGGGATCACCGGCGCGCACGGCCTCACGGGCGCAAGGCCCGAGGGAGACGATGCCGCGGCACGTGCGCTCGCGAGGTTGCTTGAGCGTATCGGCGACGATGCGCCTGGAGGAATGACTGTCCACGACAGAACCCGGCTCATCGACCGGGTCTGCGCCTCGATCCGGGCTGTGCCCAGATCGATCCCAAAGTTCGCTGCGCAAACCTTGGGCCTCGCTGCGCACCTCCAGACCCCCGCTCGCGCGTTGCGCGAGCTCAGGGGGCGGCGGGGGAATCACCGGCGCGCGCCTCATGCATGCATGGCCAGAGCGAGACGATGCTCTGGCCTGTGCGCTCCGGAATCGCGATTACTCGATACCCAGCCGCTCGGCATATTCCGCTTCCAGTCGCGTGTGCGTGCGCCAGAACGGGCGCGCCGTGCGGCCCGCGAGCCGGTCTTCGAGAATGCCCAGGTGCGTATGCCAGCCGCCGGCGACGCTGAGCCGTTCGTGCGCCTGCAATCGTCGATGCACGAGGATCAGTCGGACCCGGTCGCCTTCGGTCGTGAGTTCGAAACTCACTTCGGAGTCTTCCTCGTCGATCTCGCCGGGCAGATCCGTCCACGTGTAGCTCAGGCGATGCGGCGGTTCGCAGCGGGTGATCCGGCCGAACATGCTGCCGGTGTTCTCGTAATCGCGATATTTCTCCGGCGCGGGATCGTCGTCGTCCGACAGGTCCGCGTTGCGGAAGTGCAGGGCCACATCGCCGCCGTTCTCGAGTGCCATCTGGCCGCCGGCAAGCCACAGCGCGCGCTTGTCGGACTCGGTGAGAAACGCCCAGACGCGTTCGATCGGGCCCGGCAGCAGGCGTTCGAAGCGGATGGTGTCGTCGGCGATGAGGGTGCCGTGGTCGTTCATGGCGAAAACTCCTTGTCGGGTGTGGCGGTCTTGTCCGTTTCGCTGTCCAGCAATGCCTGCAGGGCACCGAGACGCGCATTCCAGAACGCGGCGTAGCGCCGCAGCCAGGCGTCGGCGTCGGCCAGCGGCGCCGCGTCCAGGGCGCAGCGATGCGTGCGGCCGGTCACGGTGCGCTTCACCAGGCCCGCGCGTTCGAGCGTCTTGATGTGTTTCGAGGCGGCCGCGAGGCTGATCCGGTGCGGGGCGGCGAGTTCGCCGACGCTTCGTTCGCGCTGGCTGAGGTCCGCCAGCATCGCCCGGCGGGTGGGGTCGGCGAGTGCCTGGAAGACCCGGTCGAGATGCTGTGGCTGATATTCAATCATGTGGTTGAACGTTGCACGCGCGTTTCGAATTGTCAACCATGTCGTTGAATATTTCTTTGGAGGTCTTGACGCGTTTCTTATGCATCGTCTGCGCCTCGATCCGGAAGCCGTTCAGGCGCCAGAATCTCAAAATTTGAGACGAAACAGGGGCTTGTGGATAAACCTTGAACTATTCTGTGAACATTGCCGCAAGTCATTGACGCGCCTAGTGAAATTCGGTGCATAAAGTTGTTGACAACCCTGTGTGGCGCTCCTAATGTGGCGACTCGTGGGAAAACCGGGTGATTCGTGGTTTTTTCGTGTTGACCAAGCCCGCCGAGACGGGCGCGACCGGGCAGGGTATACGTGTTTCAAGGTGAGACCGCCATCACGATCGACGACAAGGGCCGGCTGGCGATTCCGACCAGCTATCGGGACTTGATCGCGCGGGCGTGCGACAGCCGGCTGGTCATCACCTACAACCCGTTCGAAGCCGGATCGCTCTACCTCTATCCCCAGCCGGTCTGGGAGAAGGTGCGGGACCAGGTCAACGCGTTGCCGCGCACCAAGAGCGTCAGCCGCAGTCTGCAGCTGAAGCTGGTGGGCGCGGCCACGTTCGTCGAACCCGACGGCAACGGTCGCATCGGCGTTCCGGCGAGCCATCGCAGCGCGGTGGGCATCGACAAGCGCGCCGTGCTGTTGGGCATGGGCGACAAGTTCGAATTGTGGAGCGAGCAGGCGCACCACGCGCAGATCCGCATGACGCTGAGCGATGCGGATCTCGGCGAGGCGATGCTCGATCTGCAGCTGTGACCGCGGGTGGCGCGGGTCCGGTGCCCGCCCACCTGCCGGGGCTGCATTCGCCAGTGCTGCACGTGCCGGTGATGTTCGTGCAGGTCATGGACGGGCTGCGGATTCGGAAGGATGGAACGTATCTCGATGGCACCTTCGGGCGTGGCGGTCATGCCCGTGGCGTGCTGGAACGCCTGAACGACGGAGGCCGGTTGCTGCTGATGGACAAGGATCCCGAAGCGATCCGCGTCGCCGAACATGCGTTCGGCGCGGACGCGCGCGTCGCGATCCGCCGCGGCAGCTTCATCGATCTCGCCCACTGGGAGCTCGCGCAGCAGGGGCTGGACGGCATCCTGTTCGATCTCGGCGTGTCTTCGCCGCAGCTCGACGTGGCCGAGCGCGGTTTCAGCTTCGGCAAGGACGGGCCGCTGGACATGCGCATGGACCCGGACTCCGGCGAAAGCGCGGCGCAGTGGCTGGCGCGCGCCGACGAGCGCGAGATCGCCGACGTGCTGTGGACGTACGGCGAAGAAAAGCAGAGCCGGCGCATCGCCCGCGCGATCGTCGCCCGCCGCGGCGAGACGCCGCTGCTGCGCACCGCGCAGCTGGCCGAACTGATCGCCTCGGTGGTGCCGCGTGGTGCCCAGAAGATCCACCCGGCGACCCGCAGCTTCCAGGCGATCCGCATCTTCATCAACCGCGAGCTGGAAGATCTGGAACGCGGCCTCGACGCCGCCTGCGCCGCGCTGAAGCCCGGCGGCCGGCTGGCGGTGATCAGCTTCCATTCGCTGGAGGACCGCATCGTCAAGCGTTTCATCGCCGCGCGCGCCAAGGCGCCGCCGGCGAACCGCCGGATGCCGGTGGAGATCGCGTTCACCCCGACCCTGCGCATGATCGGCGATGCCCGGAAGGCGACCGAGGCCGAAACCGCGGCCAATCCCCGCGCGCGCAGCGCGGTATTGCGCGTGGCCGAAAAGATCGGCGGTGACGCATGAGCCTGCGCGTGATCGTCGCCGTGCTGGTGCTGGCCAACCTGATCTCCGCGATCGGCGTGGTGCATGCGCGCTACCGCCACCGCCAGTTGTTCATCGAGCTGTCGCGACTGGAGAAGGCGCGCGATGCGCTCAACATCGAATTCAGCCGCCTGCAGCTGGAACAGGCGACCTGGGCCGAAAGCAACCGCATCGACAAGGTCGCGCGCGACCGTCTCGGCATGAAAACGCCGGAACCGGGCGACATCGTGGTGCTGCGCCCATGAACCGACTGTTCGAACGTCTCGCGGACTGGCGCAAGCGCGGCAACGATCGACGCGGCCCGGCGTCGCGCGCGCGCGCGCAGTTCAATCTGCGCGGCCGGTTGATGCTGGTCTCGGGCGCGCTCGGCATCTGCGCGTTGGCGCTGGTGGCGCGCGCGGTGGACCTGCAACTGGTCCGCAACGAGTTCTACCAGAAGCAGGGCGACGAGCGTTTTCTGCGCGAGATCGAGATCCCGACCAGCCGCGGCATGATCACCGACCGCAACGGCGAGCCGCTGGCGGTATCGACGCCGGTCGAATCGATCACCGCGAATCCGAAGGAACTGCTGAAGTATCCGAACCGGCTGCCGCAGCTCGCGGCGGCGCTGGACGTGGATGCCGAAACCCTCACCCGAAAGCTGACCCAGCGCGCGGACAAGGAATTCGTGTATCTCAAACGCCGCATCAACCCGGCCGAAGCGCGCCGGATCCTGGCGCTGGACGTACCGGGCGTGTCGTCGCAGCGCGAGTACCGTCGCTTCTATCCGCAGGGCGAGGCCATCGCCCATGTGCTCGGTTTCACCAACATCGACGACCGCGGCCAGGAAGGTCTGGAACTCGCGTTCGACGAGATGCTGTCCGGCCGCCCCGGCGCGAAGCGCGTGATCCGCGACAACCGCGGCCGGATCGTCGAGGAAGTCGATCTGATCCGCCCGGCAGAGCCGGGGCAGAACATCACCCTCACCATCGATCGCCGCATCCAGTTCCTGGCCTATCGCGAACTGAAGCGCGCGCTGCAGGAAACCCGCGCGGTCAGCGGTTCGGTGGTGGTGCTGGACGTCGCGACCGGCGAAGTGCTGGCGATGGCCAACCTGCCGTCGTTCAACCCGAATGCGGTGAGTGTCGGCAACCGCGATGCGCACCGCAATCGTGCGGTGACCGACGTGATCGAGCCCGGATCGACGATGAAGCCGTTGACCGTGGCCGCCGGGCTGGAAGCGGGCGTGATCACGCCGCAGACGATCTTCGACACCAATCCCGGCTGGATCGCGAACGGCCGCTGGCGGACCACCGACACGCACAATTACGGCGTGCTCGACACCACCGGCGTGATCCGCAAAAGCTCCAACGTGGGTTCGGCGAAAATCGTCCATCGCCTGGAAAAGCGGCAGTTCCACGAGTTCCTCAGTCGTTTCGGCTATGGCCGCGTCACCGGCAGCGGCTTCCCCGGCGAAAGCCCGGGCAACCTGCCGAAACCGGAATTCTGGAGCGGCACGACCAAGCAGACGATGGCCTACGGTTACGGCATGAACGCGACGCCGCTGCAGATCGCGCGTGTCTACGCGACGCTGGGCAACGGCGGCCGCACGGTGGTGCCGACCTTCATCAAGGGCGAGGCGGGCGAAAGCGAGCAGATCCTGGAGCCGAAGATCGCCCATGAGGTGCTGCGGATGATGCAGACCGTGACCGAGCCGGGCGGCACCGCGACCCAGGCCGCGATCCT
>CAMLLG010000060.1 GCA_946480825.1 uncultured Lysobacteraceae bacterium | reverse complement strand
ACGGCCTGCCGTCGTTGCTCGCGCTCAATGCGCCGAAGGAACGCCGCGGCTGGTATTCGATGCTGGGGCAGTTGGGCGCACCGGTCGGATTCATCGTCGCCGCGGCCGTCTTCGCTTTCCTGCATGCGAGCCTCAGCCAGAAGGATTTCATCGACTGGGGGTGGCGTTATCCGTTCTACGTCGCGTTCGCGATCAACGTCGTCGCGTTGTTCGCGCGGCTGCGGCTGGTGGTGGCGGAGGAATATCAGGACAAGATGGGCGAATTGGAGCTGGAGCCGACGCCGATCGGCGAACTGTTCCGCGCCAAGGGTCAGCACGTGGTGATCGGCGCGTTCGCGGCGCTGGCCAGCTATGCGCTGTTCCACATCGTGACCATCTTTCCGCTGTCGTGGATCCTGCTGTATTCGGATCAGTCGATCGTCGACTTCCTGATGGTGCAGATCGTCGGCGCGTTCATCGCCGCCGGCGCCATCGTCGCGTCCGGGCTCATCGCCGATCGCATCGGTCGCGCGCGCACGCTCGGCGGGCTGGCCATCGGCATCGCCATGTTCAGCGGCTTCGCGCCGACCCTGATGGGCGCGGGAAGCGTCGGCCAGGGCGCCTTCATCCTCATCGGCTTCGCGCTGCTGGGCCTGTCGTACGGCCAGGCCGCGGGTGCGGTGACCGCGAACTTCGGCCGCCGCTATCGCTACACCGGCGCGGCCCTCACCGCCGACCTCGCGTGGCTGATCGGTGCCGCCTTCGCGCCGCTGGTGGCGCTGGGCCTGTGCGCGAAGTTCGGGCTGGCGTGGCTCGGCGTGTATCTGCTGTCGGGTGCGGTCGGCACGCTCGTCGCGCTGGGCATCAATCGCGCGCGTCGGTTCAAGAGCTGACTCCGGCGGCCTCCACGGAAGCCGCCGGATCGTTTCCGCGAAGGGCTCAGCCGAGTCGGCCGAAGATGCCGTGCAGGCGACCGTAGGGCGGCGGCGTGCCGTTTTCCAGCGCGCGCATGATCTGGGCGAAATACTGCAGATCGCTCTGCGGCTTGCTGTTGGGATGACGGAAACCGGGCACACCCGCTTCGTGGAAGCGGATATCCAACTGCTGCAGATATTCGCGCAGCAGGACCGTGGCGACCGCGTTGGCGTCCGGTCCCAGCAGATTGGCGCCGATAGCGCTGTAGCCCAGTCGCTTCTGCAGGTTCGGGATGGTGCCCAAGGTCCAATAGGCGTAATTGCCCGCATTGGGCGGCTGCATGTAGAACCGGAAAATGCCGTCCACGCTTTCCGCGGGAACGCCGCGCTGCGCGAGCAGCTGATGCAACTGCGGGCTGTACGTGGCGACGCGCAGCGGAGAGCCCTGTGCGGGCGGCACCATCTCCGAGAGGTCCACCGGGCCGTCGATGTCCAGCGGCACCACGTCGGGCAGGATCGCGTTCTCGCTGTAGTCCCGGACCAGGCTCCGGAACTGCGCGATACCGTCCGCGATCAACTTGGCTCTGCCCGGGTCGATCGCGCCCTGCGTGATCATCAGCAGCCGCTGGCGCAGTACGCCGACATCGACGTTCACCTGCCAACCGCCGCCGTTGTCGCCGCGGAAATCGTCGTTCGCGATCAGGTGGAGCTGGCCGCCGCTGGGCGCGCGGAAGGCCACGTTCGACCCGGCCTGCAGGGTGTGGCCGTTGATGTAGGCGATCAGCGAGTTCTTGACGAGTTCGGGGCCAGGGTGGCCGGCGCCCGCGTATTGCAGTCCCTGACCGTTCTGGTCGACGCCGTCGGGGCTGCGATGCCAGCCGCCGACGGCGAAACCGATCCATCCGCTCGCGGTGATCCGGACCCACTGTCCCGCTGCGACCTGTATTCCCGTGTTGATCCAACCATTCGTGTTGCCCGATACGATGACGCTTGGCATGAAGGAACTCCCCTGTTCTCGTGGATGTGATCCCGTCGGCCGGCGCCCTGCGCGGGGCGACGGGGTGGGCACGGCGGGCCACGGTGCGCGTCCCGGTGCACGATCCGCACGATAAGCGATGCGGATGCCCGGCGCATCTTCGCCGCAACTGTCATCATGGCCGCCGCCCGACACGGGCAGGCTGTCGCCGCCGTGACGCGACCGGAACGCACGCATGAAACTCGCCATCCTTTCCCGCAACAGCAAACTCTATTCGACCCGGCGGCTGGTCGAGGCCGCGCGCGAGCGCGGACACAGCGCGCGCGTGCTCGATCCGCTGCGCTGTTACATGCGCATCGCCCACGACGGTTTCGACATGCACTACAAGGGACGGCCGCTGTCGGATTACCAGGCGGTGCTGCCGCGCATCGGCGCTTCGATCACCCGCTACGGCTGCGCGGTGCTGCATCAGTTCGAACTCATGGGCAGCGTCACCCCGAACAGCGCCGACGCCATCGCCCGCGCCCGCGACAAGCTGCGCACCCATCAGCTGCTGGCGGCGCAGGGCATCGACATGCCGGTGACGGTGTTCGGCGACAACCCCGACGACACCGTCGACCTGCTGTCGATGCTGGGCCCGCCGCCGCACGTCATCAAGCTCAACGAAAGCGCGCAGGGGGCCGGCGTCATCCTCACCGAGAAGCCGTCGGCCTCGCGCAGCGTGGTCGAAGCCCTGCGCGGCCTGTACGCGAACTTCCTGGTGCAGGAGTTCATCGCCGAGGCCGAAGGTGCCGATCTGCGCTGCTTCGTGGTCGGCGACGAGGTGGTCGCGGCGATGCGACGTCAGGCGCCGAAGGGCGACTTCCGCTCCAACCTGCATCGCGGCGGCAGCGCCGAGGCGGCGGTGGCCAGCGACGACGAGCGTGCGGTGGCGGTGCGCGCCGCCAAGGTCCTGGGGCTGGGCGTGGCCGGGGTCGATCTGATCCGTGCCCGGCGCGGGCCGCTGGTCCTGGAGGTCAACTCCTCCCCGGGGCTGGAAGGCATCGAGGCCGCCACCGGCGTGAACGTCGCAGGAAAAATCATTGAAAATCTGGAAAAAATCGACAAGAAAACCAAACGTCGGCGATCGTGAGAAATCGACTGTGGCGATGCCGCAGGCTGTCATCTGCCTTTAACGACGCTTTAATCGCCCCGGGCGTAGCGTGTCCGGACCGATCTCTGTCTATCCACCCATCCTCGTCAGGGGGCTGATGCAGAACCGGTCTTCGGGTGATACCCAAGGTTCGGCCCGGGCGGCCCATGTCGCCCGGGCCATTTTTTCGATCGCGACCGTGCGCTTTGCATGCGCGCATTGCGTGCGGCGACCGCATCGGTAGCGTCGGTGGTGCGCTCGCCCGCCTGTGACAGAATGACCTTCGCACCGCCCGGGCGTGTCGGCGCATCGCCCGGCCCCGTGCCGGGAACCGTTCGCCGCACGACCGGTCTCAGCAGGACCTCCAAGGATTCAACCGCATGCGCATACTCGTGATCGAAGACAACCAGGACATCGCCGCCAACCTCGGCGACTACCTGGAGGACCGCGGCCATACCGTCGATTTCGCCGCCGACGGCATCACCGGTCTGCATCTGGCCATCGTCCACGAGTTCGACGCCATCGTGCTCGATCTGAATCTGCCCGGCATGGACGGGCTGGAAGTCTGCCGCAAGCTCCGCGGCGAAGCGCGCAAGCAGACCCCGGTGCTGATGCTCACCGCGCGCGACACCCTGGACAACAAGATCGCCGGTTTCGATTCCGGCGCCGACGACTATCTGGTCAAACCCTTCGCGCTGCAGGAAGTCGAGGTCCGCCTCAACGCGCTCGCCCGTCGCGGCAAGGGCACCCAGACCCGGGTGCTGGACGTGGGCGATCTCGAATACAACCTCGACACGCTCGAAGTGCGCCGCCAGGGCAAGCTGCTGCAGCTCAACCCGACCGCCCTGAAAATCCTGCAGGCGCTGATGGAAGCCTCGCCGGCCGTCGTCACCCGCCAGGAACTGGAAACCCGCGTCTGGGGCGAAGAATTGCCCGATTCCGACAGCCTGCGCGTCCACATCCACGGCCTGCGCGCGGTGGTGGACAAGCCGTTCGGCGTGCCGCTGATCCAGACCCGCCACGGCATCGGCTACCGCATCGCCGTTCCCGAAACCAATGCCTGAGAAAGACCCGCCGCGCCGACGGCGACCCGCCTACCGGCGGCGGCTGCGCAGCCGCATCATCCTCTCGTTCCTGCTGCTGGGCTTCGGCCTGACCTCGCTCTTCGCGTTCGCCACCCAGTGGACGCGCAGCCGCGTGGAGAACACGCTGGTCGAAGACCTGATGAACCGCAACATCGCGGAGGCCGCGCGCAATTTCCAGGAAGACCCTTCGAATCCGCAGTTCGCCGTCGACCAGATCCGCGCGTTCGTCTACACGCCCGACAAATTCGAATCGGTTCGCCTGAATCGTCCCGAGTGGCATGCGCTGTCGGACGGCATCCACCGCCTCAGCGGCAGGAACCCCGACGGCACCCCGTTCGTCTACAAACTCGCGGTGCGCAAGACCCCGGACGCCTGGTTCTTCCTCGCCTACGACATGACCCGCGCCAGCCGTGGCGATGCGCAGTTCAATCGCGCGATCTTCGGCTCGGTGGTGCTGTTCACGCTGTTCTCGCTGCTGGTCGGCTGGTGGGCGGCCTCGCGCGTGATGAGCCCGGTGACCGAACTGGCGCGGCGCCTGCGCCGCTCCGGCCGCAGCAGCCAGCCCGAAGCGCTGGCCGCGCATTTCGCCGAGGACGAAGTCGGCGAACTGGCGAAAGCGCTCGACGACTACGCCGAACGCCTCACCGACGTGGTCAAGCGCGACCGCGAATTCAACGCCGACGTCAGCCACGAACTGCGCACGCCGCTGGCGGTGATCCGCGGCGCGTCGGAACTGCTGCTGGCCAAGCCCGACATGGACGAGAAAACTCGCGTCCGCCTGCAGCGCATCCAGCGCGCCGAACAGAACTGCACCGACCTCATCAGCGCGCTGCTGCTGCTCTCGCGCAACGAACGCGGCCACGGCGCCGCCGATGTCGGCCGGCTCGCCGAACACCTGCTCGACGCACACCGTGGCCAACTCGGCGGCAAACCGCTGACGCTGCGCCTGGACGGTGCGCCCGGCCAGGTGATCGTCGACGCCCCCGACGCCGCGGTCACCGTCGCGCTCAGCAATCTCATCGGCAACGCCGTGAAATACACGCAGTCGGGCGAAGTGATCGTCCGCCTCGGCCGCAATGCGGTCGACGTGATCGACAGCGGCCCCGGCCTCAGCGCCGAAGACGCCGCCCGCCTGTTCGAACGCGGCTACCGCGGCAGCCACGCCGAACACACCCAGGGCGGCGGCATCGGCCTCTCGATCGTCCGCCGCCTCTGCGCCCTCTACGGTTGGCGCGTCCGCGTCGTCCCCGGCGCGGAGAAAGGCGTCGTCGCCACGCTCACCTTCGGCAACTGACGCGCACCACTGCTGCGGCGAGCCATTGCTGCCACGCGCCACCGCGGCGCTCGAACACGCCGCTACCCGAACACCTGTCATCCCGAACGCGCGGAGCGCGGAGGGACCTGTTGTTGCTCTCTCGCCGTTGCTGTTGCCCTTGCCTTGCAGGAGCGCCGGCAGGCGCGACCGCCTCTCACCCACCCCGCATTCTCACCGAAGGCCAACTGTGGGAGCGACGGAAGTCGCGACAAACGCAGCCGCACATCCATCCTCGCCGCACCGCTACCGAAGCCCCTGTCGTCCCGAACGCGCACCGCGCGGAGGGATCGACTGTTGCTTGTGCATGGTTCGTTCCGATTTGCGTCTCTTTTGCGGTGGGCCTGCGGTGAGAGTGTGGTGGCGGTTGGGCGCGATCCCGCCTGCCGGCGCTCCCACAACAGCGGCAGCAGGCCCCTCCGCGCTGCGCGCGTTCGGGATGACAGGGGTTGGGGGTGTCGTTGGGGCGGATCGTATGCGGCTTCGTTCGTCGCGACTTGCGTCGCTCCTACGAAGCCTGCCCCGAACATGTTGCGGTGGCTTGCGGTGAGTGCGCGGTCGATGGGTCGTCGCAACGAAGGGGCGCCGCAACGACGAAGGCCACGCGGGTGCGTGGCCTTCGGGTGATGCGGGTCGAGCTGCGTGCGTTTACACGCGCTCCAGCCACCCGTACTTGTCCGGGGTCTCGCCGTTGAACAGGCCGAAGAACAGGCCCTGCAGTTGGCGGGTGATCGGGCCGGGTTTGCCTGCGCCGACCTGGCGGGCGTCGACGGAGCGGATCGGGGTGAGTTCGGCGGCGGTGCCGCACATGAAGAGTTCGTCGCAGAGATAGAGGTATTCGCGCGGGAGGTCGCGTTCGATCACTTCGATGCCGGCGTCGCGGGCGAGGGTGATGATGGTGTTGCGGGTGATGCCGTTGAGCAGTGCGGCGCTGACCGGGGTGGTGTGCAGGGCGCCGTCGAAGACGAGGAAGAGATTCTCGCCGGCGCCTTCGCTGAGCAGGCCGGTGGAGGCGAGGGCGATGCCTTCGCCGAAGCCGAGGCGGCGCGCTTCGCGGGCGACCAGTTGGCCGGAGAGATAGTTGCCGCCGGCCTTGGCGCCGGCGGGCAGCGTGTTCGGCGCGAACCGTTGCCAGCTGGAGACGCAGGCGTCGATGCCCTGTTCCAGCACCGCGGCGCCGAGGTATTGGCCCATCTTCCACGTGGCCACGGCCATGTCGGTGGGCGTATCGGCGGAGAGTCCGAAACCGCCGAGGCCGCGATACGCGACCGGACGCAGGTAGTCGGTGGTGAACCCGTTCGCCTTGATCACGTCGCGGCAGGCGGCGTTGATGTCGTCGAGGCCATAGGGCATGGCCATGTCGTAGATCTTGGCCGAGGCGTAGAGGCGGCGGTTGTGGTCGGTGAGGCGGAAGATCACCGGGCCGTCGGGGGTGTCGTAGCAGCGGATGCCTTCGAAGACCGACGAGCCGTAGTGGACGACATGCGCCATCACGTGGGTGGTGGCCTCGGCCCAGGGCTTGATGCTGCCGTTGTGCCAGATCCATTCGGGGTATTGCTGGGCCATGTCGGTGTCCGCGGCGGGAGTCGGGAAGATGGCCATTTTAGGCCAGCCGTCGCCCCGGTGCCCGAGGCGCTCGAAAGAACGGGGCCTTGCGGCCCCGTCCGATATCGCGAACCACGGATGCGCTCAGCGGAAGGCGGCGACCGTGGCGGCCCGTTCGCTGAGGACGCGGGCGTTGTTGGAGACGTTGGTCGTGCCCATGGCCTGACCGCTGTAGGTCTTGGCGGGGTTGGACCAGTAGTTGATGCGCGGACAGCTGGGCGAGCAGTTGTAGGCCATGATCGTGCGCCAGCGGTTGGTCGGCGAGCGGTAGCCGTGGCCGTACGGGTAGGGCGAGCTGGTGGGATCGGTCTGCGGGTCGTGGCGCGCGCCGAAGTTGTGGCCGATTTCGTGCGCGAAGCTGTAGTAGCCGGTCATGCACGAATAGCTGGTCACGCTGAAGGCGCTGGCGGCGGTGGAGTTGAGATAACCCAGGCCGCAGTAGGTGGTGTTGGTGGTGATGAGGACGTTGACGTCCGCGCCGATGTTGTTGCGGGTGGTGTGGTACGTGTCGAGATAACCATCGGTGGTGCCGCGGAAGCGGCTGAGGTCGGTGTCGAAGCTCGCATTGACGTAGTTGGCGGTGTACACGCCGGCGAGCTGGAAGGTGACGTTCGCGCCGCTGTTGACGAAGCTCTGGTTGCTTTCGGAAATCGCGAGGTTGGCCTTGCCCACCGGGTCGCCCACGGCGTTCGCGGCGGACTGGCTGTACACCACCATGACCCGCACGACCGCCGGTGCCCGCGTGGCCTTCGCGCCCGCGTTGGCCTGTGCCTTGCCGCGAAGTCGCGGCTCGGGCGCGGCGCGCCACAGGGACGCGTATGCCGCGGGATGATCGGCCGGCATCTTCGCTTCGTCGATGCGGACGATGGCGTGGCCGCCCGAGCGCAGCGGCGCCAGCGAATAGAGTTGACCGTTGGCGCGGATGGTGCCGGTCAGTTTGTCGCCGTTGCGCACGATGGTGACGGTGTTGTTCGGGTCGTCGGCGATCTCGCCGCCGAGGGCGCTCTTCATCCTGTCGAGCGGGCCGAAATCGCGGCCCAGCGTGCCGGACCACACCAGGGTGCCGTCGGCGTTCCGGGTGGCGCTGCGCAGGTAGGCGGTGCCGGCGTCGCCGAGGCCGAGCTGGATGCGCTCGCTCTTGGCGTCGATCTGCGATGCGTCGGCCTGCACCAGCTGCACAGATTCGGTGGCACGGTGGTCGGCCAGCGCGCGATAGCTGGCATCGGCGCCGATGCCGGCAGGCGTGGCCTTCATCGTGATGAAGAGCGGCTGCCTGGCGGCCTGGGTCGCGAATGTCGCGAAGCCGACGGCGGCGATGGCGCCCACGGCGAGGAACAATGATGAACGTTTCATGCGCTTGACTCTCCCTGTCCTTCCATTGCGGCGTCCGGGCCGCGGGAATGCAATGTCGGGACGCTGGTCGGTGGTCGGAATGCCGCGGACGCCCTGCCCGTCGCCATGGTTCGCACGTGGCCGGCGCCTGCGCAAGCCGCGGCGCAGCATCCGATGCGGGTTCGCGAGCGGCGTCTCAGAAGCTTCGGTTTCGCCGTCTCGGTGCGGTCAGAAGGTGATCCACCAGCAGTCGAGGTGCCTGCGCAGTCCGAACACCGTGCGCGACGGCGTGCTGCCGTTTCGAAGGGTCTGTTCCAGCCGCAGTCCGACCGGGGCTCGGCGGATGATGGTCGGGCGGGCGGGCGTGTCGACGGGTGCGGTCGCGGCGGGTTCTGCCGGTGGCAGCGTATCCGCGACGGGTGGCGATGGCGCCTGCGGCGCGGCGTCCGCGACCATCGCGGGTGCGTTGCCGCGCAGCGGCACGATATCCACCAGCGGCCGGTCCACGATCGCCTGCAACTGATCGAGCACGCGATAGCCGCTTTCGGGGCTGTGTCCGGGCCAGTGATAGACCGCGCCCAGCCGGTTGACGTCGCGGGTGTCGATCGCGTTGGTGATTTCGTGGATCAGTTCCTGCATCGATCGCGCGCAACCGCCGCGTCGCGCGCCGGTATTCCCCGGGCCCGATCCGGTACCGCGCGGCAGTCGCGCGGTGGCGCCGAGGCTGTCGCAGGGGCGGTCGGTGTAGATGGTGCTGCCGCCGGGGCCGGTGCAGCGGTTCATCAGCGTCTCCTGCGCCCGGGCCGGCGGCGTCCACGGCCAACAGGCGGCGATCAGAACGAAGACGATAACGGCGGGGCGATGCATGGAGACGTGCCTGGAGAAATGCATCGCACGTTCTAACATCGCGGGCATGAACGCCGGGGCGACCCGAGGGTCAGCCCGGCGCCAGCCAGGTGAACGGCCACCACGGCAGGTTGCGGGCGATCCAGTAGCCCGGCAGCAACACCAGCCACAGGCCGGGTTTCATCACCACCGCCATCAACGGTTTCAGCGCCTGCGGCGTCGCGCCGCGGCCATCCAGCAGCATCAGCGGAATGAGCGGCAGCACCAGCGTCACCAGCGGATTCATGGCGAACGCCAGCGCGATATCGCCGTGCACCAGCGCGTGCAGCGCGCGGGTGATGCCGCAGCCGACGCAGTGATAGCCGGTGATCATCTTGAAGATGCACTGCGGGAAAAAATTGCCGGGCGCGGCGGGATCGTAGCTGCGCAGCAGCCACACGCCGCCGATGGCCGCGAGCGCGGTCATCGA
The DNA here is from genome assembly GCA_946480825.1 of uncultured Lysobacteraceae bacterium. Next base: position 15,246 of record CAMLLG010000060.1, on the reverse strand, counting down.
CAGGACGATCTTTTCGTGCGGTTTCAAAGCAAGCATGTTCAAGGCAAGCATGTTCGGAGCAAGCATGTTCGAAGCGAGGATGTTCGGGCGAACTCCTTCGGTGCGCGCATGCGCGACGCGCATCCGCCGATCACATGCCCTGCATCTGCTGCATCATGTCCATGTAGGACGCCATGCCGCCCATCGCGAACCAACCGATGTTGATCATCAGGCCGATGATGGCCAGCGCGGTGGCCACCCAGCACCAGGTCTTGGCCGAATCCGAAGCGCGACGCGCGCCGTCGAGGTCGCCCTGGCCGAGCAGGGTGTTGACCTTGCTGGACTGGACGATGGCGACGATGCCGAGCAGGCCCAGCGGGCAGCACAGGCAACTGGCGAGCACCGTCGAGACGATCGCCCAGGCGAGATGGTTGGGAACGGTGCCGGGGGCGATGTTGGCATTCATGCGGAGTCTCCGTAAACGACGGTGGTGGTGCGGCGGTGGGGCGACGATAGGGCGATCGAAAGCGCGGCGGACGCGCCCGGGGCATGCGATGAACATCGCGACCGGGCGACACGGTCATTGTGCCGATTCCGCCGCCGGGCGCAATCGTCCGTGGCGGCGATTTCGATCCGCCGCCGCGTCGCCCGACGGGATCAGGCGTCGTCCCCGCGCAGCGCGCGGACTTTCGCTTCCATCATCGCCGCGCCGGTCTGGCGGCCGTCGACGGGTTCGCCCGCCACCACTTCGACGTGCGCGCGGAACCGTCGCGGCACCCGCATCCGGCCGAGGCGACCGTCGCGCCGGCTCCACATGCTGGTCCACATGTGTTTCAGCGCCATCGGCACCACCGGCACCGGCCGGCGTTCGAGGATGCGCTCCATGCCGGCCTTGAACGGCGCGATGTTGCCGTCGCGGGTCAGCGCGCCCTCGGGGAAGATGCACACCAGTTGGCCGTCGGCCAGCGCCGCGTCCACGTCCTCGAACGCCTGCCGCATCACCACCGGGTCTTCCTTCGCGCCGGCGATCGGAATCGCCTTGCCTGTGCGGAAGATCCAGCGCATCACCGGGATGTTGAAGATCTTGTAATACATCACGAAGCGCACCGGGCGCGGAATGCTGGCCGACAGCACCAGCGCGTCCATGTAGGTGACGTGGTTGCACACGATCAGCGCCGGACCTTCGTCGGGGATGTGCTTCTCGATGCCGTGCAGGCGCAGCCGGTAGAGCGCGCGCACCAGCACCCAGCTGAGGAAGCGCATCAGGAATTCCGGCACCAGGGTGAAGATCCACATCGCCACCAGCGTGTTGGCGACGGCCAGCGCCAGGAACAACTGCGGAATGCTCAGGCCGGGCATCGGCACGGTGATACCGCCCAGGGTGACCCGTTCCATCTGCAGCGCGATCGCCAGCACCGCGGCCAGCACGATGAAGAACGCGTTCTGGATGTTCACCGCGGAGATCACCCGCGACAGTTCGCTGCGCGGCGTGCGGCTCTGGATCAGCGCGAACAGCGGCACCAGGAACAGGCCGGAGAACAGGCCGATGCCGGTGAGATCGATCGCGATCCGCCAGCCGCCGGGATGATCGAGGAACTGCGCGACGGTCAGGCCGGTGGCCGGCGGCGCGCCGGTGCGCGCGAAGTACAGATCGAGCAGGAACGCGCTCATGCCGAAGGCGCCCAGCGGCACGAGGCCGATCTCGACCGTGCGCGCCGACAGCTTTTCGCACAGCAGCGACCCGACGCCGGTGCCGACCGAGAACAGCGCGAACGCCAGCAGATACAGCCGCTGGTCGCCGCCGAGATGCAGTTCCGCATAGGTCGGCAACTGTGCGGTGAGCACGGTGCCGAAGAACCAGAACCACGAGATGCCGAGCATGCTGTTGCGCACCGCCGGCTGCCGGCGCGCGAGTTTGAGCACGCGCCGCGACTCGGGGATCGGATTGAGATGGACCTTGAGGTCCGGGGCGCCGGCGTCCACCGGCGGAATCATCCGGCTGACCAGATTGCCGGTGATGGCTAGCGCCACGATCGCGCTGGCCGCGGCGACCGGGCCCTGGTCGCCGGCGAGGGTGAAGATCAGGCCGCCGACGATCATGCCGGTCAGGATCGACATCGAAGTACCCATTTCGACCAGACCGTTGCCGCCGGTGAGTTCCTCGGGCTTGAGCACCGAGGGCATGATCGAGTACTTCACCGGCCCGAACAGCGCGGACTGCAGGCCGGTGCCGAACAGCGCCACCAGCAGCAGCGGCATGTTCTGCAGGAGGAAGCCGAGACCCGCGACCGACATGATCGCGATTTCCATGGTGGTGGTGATGCGGATCAGTCGCGACTTCTCCAGCTTCTCCGCGATCTGGCCGGCGGTCGCCGAGAACAGGAAGAACGGCAGGATGAACAGCGCCGGCGCGAGATTGGTGTAGAGCGTGCGCTCCTCGATCGGCACGCCCATCCAGAACAGCATGCCGATGATCGCCTGGCGGTAGACGTTGTCGTTGAACGCGCCCAGCGACTGAACCACGAAAAACGGCAGGAAGCGGCGCTGCCGCAACAATTCGAACTGGTTGTAGGCCATGCGCGCTCCGCGGTGCCGGCGGCGCCGGCGGGGGTCCGGCAGAGCCTAGCAGGTTGTCGCGTCGGCTCGGGTGGATGGCGCTACCGGACGCGGCTCAGCCGTCGCGCCGCCTGCCGCCGTCCGCCAGCATCGACAGCAGCGTGGACAGTGCGCCGCCGCTGCGTTTCCAGGACCAGAACAGCGGGGCGGGCAGCGGCGCCCGGCACCAGCGACGATGCCCGCGCTGGTCGGGCGGGCGCGCATCGAGCTGTCGCAGCCAGTGCAGCATCGCGCGCTCCGACGGGCCGGGCGCGTGCGGCGCGGCGGGGCAGAACGGCAGCAGTTCGACCAGATAGATCCGATCCGCCGTTCGCACCAGCGCGTCCGGCCAGCCGCGCGCGTCGATCGTGCCCGACGCTGTGCCCATCGGTGTGACTATCGATGATGTGCCCATCGATGCGCCGCTCGATGCGCATTGCGCGAGCCATGCCTCGCGCCCGTGAGCGCCGTGGCGCCGCGGATCGAGCAGGCAGTGGCTGTCGATCGCCGGGTCCGCTTCCGCGCATTCCAGCAGCGCGCGGCGCAGGCCGCTGTCGAGCGCGCTGCATGGCGCATGCGCGTGCACCGATTTGGCGACCGGCAGCGCATGGCGCGCGCGCAGGATCCGTCGCGGAAGATCGCTCAGCCGTTCGGGCGGGATGCGCGGCGATTCCCCGCACGGCGCCGGCAGCGGCATGTCGAACGCGGCGGCGTCCTCGCGCAGCGGCGTCGCGAACAGATCGTCCGTGGCCGGCAGGTCGGCGGTCGTGCCGTGCGCGGACGGCAGGGCGGCGTATTGGTCGAAACAACGCGGATCGTCGACGATCGACAGGGCGTCGATGAGATGGCGCGGCGCCCGATCCAGTACGGCGCGCTCGACGTTCTCGCTGCGCAGGTCGGCGAAGTCCGGCTCCGGCCACAGCAGCGCCGCGCCGGCCACCGCGGCCATGGTCGCGATGCGGCGCGCGGCGGTGACGCGATCGGTCCGCAACACCACGACGACGCAGATGCGTGCGTCGCAGAGGCCGGACTCGACAGGCGCATCGTCGACAGCCGCGTCGTCGACGAGGACGAGATGGGCGCGCACCGCACCGCCCCCTGCGGCATCGCCCGGCGTGCATGCGTCCGGCTCCGCAACCTCGCCGACGGCGATCGCGTCGTCGCCGACGCCCGCGTCGATCAGCCAGCGCCGCGCCGCACGCATCAGCAGCGGCGAAGTGCACAGCACGCGCATGCGTGGACGTCGCGCCGGGTCGAGCGCGACGAAGCCGTCCTCGCGTTGCCGCAACCCGCGCAGGCCTGCGGCGAGCAGGCGGCGATGCGCGCGCGACAGCCGCGGGCGCAGGCCCGTCCGCCGGGACGGCCTGGTGCGCAGCGGCAGGCCGCGGATATCGACGGCTTCGAGCACCGGCAGCTTGCAGGCGCCGCGAAGGATCGCCTGTGCGAGAGGCACGTCGGCGAGCGCGGTCACGGCCGAGGCGTCGGCATCCGTCTCCGGAATCATGTCCATCGCGACGTGCAGATCGATCCGCAGTCGTCTTGTCGTGCATGTCGTCGCGTCGTCCGGGTTCCGCACGCGTTTCGCGATCAGCCGGAGTGCGGCGCCGTCGGGCATCTCCATGGCCGCGTCGCGCGTGTCGAGGATGCGCAGCGCCCCGGCGCCGTCGCGCTGCGCCTGCAGCCAGGCGCGGAAGGGCGCGCGCAGCGCGGGCGGCAGGAACAGCCGGGCATGCCGCAGCAGGCTGCTCTCGTCGATGGACGCATGGCCGGAACCGTCGCCCGCGGCATGCGCATCGCCCAGCAGCGCCGCGCGCAACCCGCGCGCGAGGGCGGGCGTGGCCGCGACCAGCACGAATTCCGCGACGTCGGGCGATGGGGCGGGCTGCGATGCATCGTGGGCATCCGCCCACCGCCAGACCAGCAGTGCCTGCAGCACCCAGCGCAGGCCGCTGCCCGGCGCCAGCCGCAGCCGGTGGTGGGCGTCGTCGTCGATGCGGTCGTCGTCATCGAACGACCGCGGATCGCAGGCGCGACGGTACAACTGGCCGGGATCGTCGCTGCGCAGGATGTCGTGCGCGAGCAGCGCATGCAGCAGCGCCTGACGCTGCACCGCATTGAAATTGTCCACGCGCATGCGGCAGGCCGTGGCGGAACACCACCAGCGCAGCAGCAGGGCGCCGGCGGGACGCAGCCGATCGAGCAGGGCGCCGTCCGCGACGTTGCCGCCGCGCGCATCGATGGCGGTGCAGAGCCGGCGCGCGCGATAGTCGAGCGCGGCATGCAGCGCCGGGCCGTCCTGCATGCGCGCGCGCCGCGAGGGTTCGTGCCGCGCGGCAGGTTTCGCTGCGATGCGCCGCACGGGCGCCGTCGTGCCCGGCGGGGGCGTGCTCGACGGGATCGTGCCTGTCGGGATCGTGCCTGTCGGGATGGTGCCTGTCGGGATCGTGCCTCTCAGGATCGTGCCTGTCGGAGTCGTGCCCGACAGTTTCGTGTCCGAAGCTCCGCAGCATGGGTTTCGGCGATCGTTCGCGCGCGCGTCATCGCCCGGGTCGGCCGCGGGCGCGCGTGCCGTGTCCTCCCGCGCCGCGCACTCGCATGCGTTGTCGTGATGCTGCGTGCCGCAGCGCCCGTCCTGTCCGTCCCATGCCGTCGACATCCCCGTCCTCCGTGATTTCCCCTGTCGTGCAAACTAACAAAAAGTTTGATACGGTACAAATCATATCTTTCCAACGCCGGCGTGCACCGGCCTAACGTCAGGTGATGAGGAATGAACAATCCGCGTTCAGCGAACGGCTGCGCGCTGCCTTGCAACGGGCGGGTCTCGGCGAAAGTCCGGTCGAGCTGGTCCGTCTGCTCGCCCGTTTCGGGGGCGAGCCCGTCTCCCAGCAAGCCGTTTCCGGCTGGCTGAAAGGGCGCGCCATGCCAAGGCAGGCCAATCTCAAAGCGCTCGCGAAGATGTTGTCGATGGAGCCGCAGCAATTGCAGTACGGCGACGACGGCAAGCGCGTGCGCGAATCCCGCGGCGAATGGCGGCTGGATCCTCGCGATCAGCTGGCCATCGAGGCTTTCGTGCAGCTGCCGCCCGCGCAGCGCAAGCTGTTGCGCCATCTCATCGACGAATTCGTGAAGTCGTCCACAAGTTCGAAAAAAACCTGACCTGCCTCATCTGACAGCTTGCGCGGTCCGGAGGTCGCGCGAATCCACGAATCTGTTCCGTCACAACACGGATTGGATGTGATCGACAACCGCGATTTTCACATCGGACGCGACGCCGGCCTAAGGTCGGCGCATGAAAACGGAACAAGATGCTTTCAGCGACCGCCTCCGGGCCGCGCTGCGCCAGGCAGGCATGAGCGAGAGTCCGGCCGAACTGGTGCGGCTGCTCGCCCGCTTCGGCGGCGAGCCCGTCTCCCAGCAGGCCGTGTCCGGTTGGCTCAACGGTCGCGCCATGCCGCGGCAGGGCAACATGCGCGCCCTCGCGAAAATGCTGTCGATCGAGCCGCAGCAGCTGCAGTTCGGCGACGACAAGCGCGTGCGCGAGAATCGCGGCGAGTGGCGGTTGAACCCGCACGATCAGCTCGCCATCGAAGCCTTCCTGAAGCTGCCCGCCTCGCAGCGCAAACTCGTGCGCAGCCTGATCGACGAACTCGGCAAGCAGCACGCCACCGGCAAGGCCGCGAAGAAAAGCCGCTGAGCATGCGTCGGTAGAGCGGCCTTCAGGCCGCTGCTTTGATCGCGCATCGTCTTTGTGAAGCAGCGGCCTGAAGGCCGCTCTACCGGGCGATGCGCTCGCGCGCGATCGCCCGCCAGCCGATGTCGGTGCGGTGGAACTCGCCGTCCCAGTGGATCGTTTCGACCGCCGCATACGCCTGCCGCTGGGCTTCGGCCACGGTGTCGCCCAGTGCGCACACGCACAGCACGCGACCGCCGCTGGTGAGCGCGCGGCCGGTCTCGTCGAGACGGGTGCCGGCGTGGAAAACCTTCGTGTCCATCGGCAGCGTCGCGTCGAGGCCCGCGATCGCGTCGCCGGTCCGCGGTGCGTCGGGATAGTGCGCAGCCGCCATCACCACGCCCAATGACGGCCGCGGATTCCAGCGCGCTTCGACCGCATGCAGGCGTCCGTCGATGGCCGCATCCACCAGATCCAGCAGGTCCGACTGCAGGCGCAGCATCACCGGCTGCGTTTCCGGGTCGCCGAAGCGCACGTTGAATTCGATCACCTTCGGCGCGCCGGTCGCGTCGATCATCAGTCCGGCGTAGAGGAATCCGGTGAACGGTACGCCGTCCGCGGCCATGCCGTGCACGGTCGGCTCCACCACCTCGCGCATGATCCGCGCGTGCACTTCGGGTGTGACCACCGGTGCGGGCGAATACGCGCCCATGCCGCCGGTGTTCGGACCGGTATCGCCGTCGCCGACGCGCTTGTGGTCCTGCGATGTCGCCATCGGCAGCGCGGTGACGCCGTCGACCATCGAGATGAAGCTGGCCTCTTCGCCGTCGAGGAATTCCTCGATCACCACCCGCGAGCCGGCATCGCCGAAGGCGTTGCCGGACAGCATGTCGCGCACCGCGGCTTCGGCTTCGTCGAGCGTCATCGCCACGATCACGCCCTTGCCCGCGGCCAGACCGTCGGCCTTCACCACGATCGGCGCGCCCCCGCTCTCGATGGACTTGTCGCGGAGGTAGGCCAGCGCCGCATCGAGATCGGTATGCACCGCGTAATGCGCGGTCGGAATGCCGTGGCGGGCGAGGAAGTCCTTCGCGAACGCCTTGCTGCCTTCGAGCTGCGCGGCGGCGGCGGTGGGCCCGAAGATGCGCAGGCCCTCGGCGCGGAAGCGGTCGACCACGCCGGCGACCAGCGGACCTTCCGGACCGACGACGGTGACGCCGACGCCTTCGGCGCGCACCAGCGCGACCAGCGCGTCGGGATCGGTCGCCTTCACGTCGGCGTTGCGGCATTTCGCTTCGGTCGCGGTGCCGGCGTTGCCGGGCGCGACGATCACTTCGTCGACGCGCGGGGAGCGCGCGAGCGTCCAGGCGAGGGCGTGTTCGCGACCGCCCGAACCGATGACCAGAACCTTCATGGCGAAATCCTCAGCAGAAACGAAAGAGCGGGATGCACGATGCCGCGCCGATACCGACCGGGGCTCAGCGTTTCGCGGCGCAGGCGCGCGCGGCCTCGCCGAGCGCGCCTGCGGAGGCCGGAATCTCGCGCGTGGAATCGAGCACGTCGAACAGATCGTTGGCGCCGGCGCCCAGCGTGTCGTCGTCGAGCGCGGCGACCGCGTCCGCGAAGCAGGCGCAGTCGGGCGCGGTGTCGTCGGCGCCGCTGCGCTGGGTTTCGGTGCAGATGCGCGCCATCCGCGGCTTCAGCGCGGCGGCCATGCAGGCGTTGAACTGCGGCTCCATTTTCTGCATGACCGAGACGCCGAGACCGGCGTCGGGCTGGCGGCGGATCGCGTCGACGAAACAGCCGCACATGCCCGCCTGGCCGACGGCGACCATCTCCGCGATCAGCGCGGGCGATGCGTCCTCGCCAGCGTCCTCGCGGATCGAGTCCGGCATCGAGGTCGCCATCATGTCCTCGCAGCCCGCGGCGAAATCGTCGGCGACGGCCTGCGCCAGCGGATTGGCGACGGTGGCATTCGTCGCTGCGGGCGGCGTGTCCTGGGCATGCAACGGTGCGCAGAGCGCCATGGCGATCGCGAGCGAACATGCGATGCGGGCGGTGCGGGCAATCATGGTCATGGCGGTGTCCTGGCGTGGTGCGGGCCTGTCTTCGGCGGTGGGATCAAACGCCCTGGTCGCAGGCGTCGCGCTGCAGCGTGGCGTCGTCGATCCGATAGCGGCCGGCATCGAACGGCACCGGAATGGTGCGCGCGACCTTGCGCCCGCCGCGCATGCCCGAGACCGCGATCGACACGGCATAGCGGCCGCCTTCGATGCGGCTGCGGTCGAAACGCAGTGCGCAGGTGAGATCGATCGCGCGCGCGCGGCAACCGCGGTCTTCGTCGGGGTCGCAGACGCCGCCGTTGCTCAGTTCGGTCCCGATCGACAGCACGCGCTCGAAGCGGTCGTTCTCCGCGTGATAGAGCAAGACATTGCCGGTCGACCAGCCCATGTTCGAATAACCCGATGCCAATGCGAACGCGATGCGTCCCGGGCCGATGTCCTGGAACGTCACTTCGCCGGGCGAGCCCCAGCCGCCGGTCTGCACGCCGCGTTCCTGCGCGCCGATCCGCGACCGCGTCTGCCCGCCCCGCGGGTCGAGCAGCAGAAACAGATCGACCTCGCCGGACTGCGCGTGGCCGGCATCCGCGAACGCCGTGCAGACCGCGATCCGGCGCGGACCGAAGCCTTCAGCGCCGCTGTCGGCGCAGACGCTGCGTGAGGCGGACGCCATCGCGTCCGCGTCGCGTGCGCCGGATTTCGCCGGCCATTCGCGCTGCAGCGTCACCGGTTCGCCGTAGGTCTCGCGCAGCAGACGCTGCGCGTCGGCATCGGTGACCCGGCCGGGCGCCGGTGGCGTGAGCGCGAGCGCGCTGGATGAGAGGCACGCAGCGAGCGCAATGACGAATGCGGCGGAACGCAGGTGCATGCGGGAGCTCCTTTCGAGGGAATGGGCGCGACGCATCGCGTCGACGGTCGGTGCGTTCATGAGGCGTCGCGTTCCGGAATGCGAGCGATCTGCAGCGAGACGCGTTTGCTGCCATCGGCGACGTGCTGCTGGCCGGCTTCGACGAATCCGAAGCGGTCGTGGAATGCCTTCGACGCGGGATTCGGCGGTTCGAGGTTGTATTCGCAGGTAACGATATCGATGCCGTGCTCCAGCGACCGCGCGAAGAAGTCTTCGTAGAGACGACGGCCGATGCCCTGTCCCGCGGCCGCGGCGTCGACCACGACCCGGTCGACATAGACGAAGCGCGGATATCGTGCGGCGAACCAGCCGAAATTGTCGTTGGCATAGTCGGCGCCGTCGCGCATCGCGAGCAGGAAGCCGACGACGTCGCCATCGACGACGGCGACGCGGTGATGGAACGCGAGCGCGTGCAGTTGCCGCAGCCGCGCGCGGTCCATGGCGCTGGTCTCGCGCACGACCGCGGCGTTGAGCGCGACGATGCGGTCGAAATCGGCTTCGGCCGCGTCGCGGACCAGGGTCGTCGCCATGTCCGCGATCAATGCCGGAAATGCCGCACGCCGGTGAACACCATCGCGATGCCGTGTTCGTTCGCGGCGTCGATCACTTCCTGGTCGCGCATCGAGCCGCCGGGCTGGATCACCGCCGCGATGCCGGCATCGGCGGCGGCGTCGATGCCGTCGCGGAACGGGAAGAAGGCGTCGCTGGCCATCACCGAGCCCGGCACGATCAGACCGGCGTCGGCCGCCTTGATCCCGGCGATGCGCGCGGAATAGACGCGGCTCATCTGGCCGGCGCCGACGCCGACGGTGCGCTTGTCCTTCGCGTACACGATCGCGTTCGACTTCACGAACTTCGCCACGCGCCAGGCGAACAGCAGATCGGCGAGCTGTGCGGCGGTCGGCGCGATCTTCGTCACCACCTTCAGCTCGTCGGCGGTCACTTCGCGGATGTCGGCGGTCTGCATCAGCAGGCCGGAGCCGACGCGCTTCACGTCCATGTTGTTGCGGCCGTCGCCGTGCGGGATGCGCAGCACGCGCACGTTGGCCTTCTTCTTCGCGTAGGCCAGCGCGTCGTCGTCGTAATCGGGCGCGATCAGCACTTCGACGAACTGGCGGTCGAGGATGGTCTTCGCGGTGGCGCCGTCCAACCGGGTGTTGAAGGCGATGATGCCGCCGAAGGCCGAGGTCGGATCGGTGGCGTACGCGGCTTCGTAAGTGTCGGCGCAGTTCGCGCCTTCGGCCACGCCGCAGGGATTCGCGTGCTTGACGATCGCGCAGGCCGGCGCCGCGAACTGGCGCACGCATTCCCAGGCGGCATCGGCATCGGCGAGGTTGTTGTAGCTCAGCTCCTTGCCCTGCAACTGCGAGAACGTCGCCAGCGTGCCGGGCACCGGCCACAGGTCGCGGTAGAACGCGCCGTGCTGGTGCGGGTTCTCGCCGTAGCGCAGGTCCATCACTTTCGCGAAGTTGCCGTTGTTCTGCGCCGGGAACAGGGCCTGTGAGCCGTCGTCCTGCAGCGACGAGAGATAGTTGCTGATGAACGCGTCGTACTGGGCCACGCGATTGAACGCGGCGACCGACAGCGCGAAGCGCATCTTGCCGGAGAGCGCGCCATCGCCGGCGTTCAGCGCATCGAGGATGCCGGCGTACTGCGCCGGATCGGTGGCGACGGCGACGCGGGCGTAGTTCTTCGCCGCGGAGCGCAGCATCGCCGGGCCGCCGATGTCGATGTTCTCGATGATGTCCTCGATGCTGCTGTCGGGATTCGCGCAGACCGTTTCGAACGGATACAGATTCAGCACCAGCAGATCGATCGCGCCGATGCCGTGTTCGGCCATCACCGCGTCGTCGATGCCGGCGCGACCGAGCAGGCCGCCGTGGACCATCGGATGCAGGGTTTTCACCCGCCCGTCCATCATTTCCGGGAATCCGGTGACTTCGCTGACGTCGCGCACCGGGATGCCGGCGTCGCGCAGGGCCCGTGCGGTGCCGCCGGTGGAGAGCAGTTCGACGTTGCGTGCGGCGAGCGCGCCGGCGAATTCGAGCAGTCCGGTCTTGTCGGACACGGACAGCAGCGCGCGGCGGATCGTCACCGGGGCGCTGGGCAGGTGGCTGGTCATCGGAGGGGCGGCGGGACGGAGGAGGCCGCGATTATAAAGGCCGCCCGGACGCGGGGCGCGGAATGTCCCGGGGCATCGGCTCGGCCCGGGCGATGCCGGCTCAGGCGATGCCGTAATCCTTCAGCTTCTTGCGCAGCGTGGCCCGATGAATGCCGAGCATCGCCGCGGCGCGGCTCTGGTTGCCGTCGCAATGCTGCAGCACTTCCGCGAACAGCGGGATTTCCAGTTCGCGCAGCGCGATGTCGTAGAGATTGCTGGTGTCCGAACCGTTGAGATCGCCGAGATAGCGCCGCACGGAGTGCGCGACGTGTTCGCGCAGGGGCGTGCGCGCGGCGGGGCGGTTGGCGGTGTCGTGGCGTTCGGCGTTCAAGCAACGGTCTCTCGCAGTGATGTCGCGCGCGGCCCCGTCCCTGGCCGCCCACTCGCCGGACGACGAGGGGCAGTGAGTCTAGCGTGGCCGATGCGCGCCTGCCATGGCGCGACCGCAAAAAAATCCCGTCGCACCCCGGGTTTCCCGATGAATGGCGATGGCCGCGACGATGGATGCGCGGCAAGTGATTGATCGCGTGTCGCGTGGCCGGAAATGCTTCGCTTTCGCGTTGCGCGGCGGTGGAATATCCGGGATCGAACCGAGCGCGGAATCGGATCGAAAGTCGATCGGCGGGAGGTGGCCGATCCGTTGGCGCAATTTTCCGCGTCGGTCAGCGGAAACTGAAATCGTAGCCGACGATGCCCGAGGCCGGCTCCAGGATATCCATCGCCACGGTCGCGCTTTCGCCGCTGGCCAGTTCCGCCTGACTCGGTGCGCCGCCGAGATATTCCTCGGCGGCGAAACTGCGTTCGCCGGCCGGGCGTCCGTTCGCGTCCGACAGCGTCAGCTTCAGTCGCGGCCACGGCTGCGACCAGCGCGCATCGTTGCGGAACGCGGCGGAGACGCGCAGCGCGCCGGCGCGGGTCGGGTGCTGGCGTACGTCGCGCTGCAACAGCGTGAACGCGGCGGGTTCGCGCCACGGCGGCAGTTCGCATCGCAGCGGTGCGCACAGCGCGAGCAGCAGCGGGCGCCAGCGCGCGTCGCCGGCGAGGCGCGCGCGATCCGCGAGCAGGAGTTGCAGCGCCAGCAGCAGCGCGAGGGCGACGACGGCCGCGATCACCCAGCGTTCGCGGCGGCCGGTACCGGCACCGGAGGGCGCGCGGACGAAGCTCGGCATGGCGCGCGCGGCGCGGGTGCGTACCGGTGCTGCGGCGACCGCCGCCGGCGCGGCGGAAGCGTATGGATCGGTTTCGCCGGCATCGGTGTCGTCCGCATCGCTCGCATTCGTGTCGAGCGCGGCGGTATCGGCCGCGCTGGCCGGCATATCCGCTCCGGCCGGCATGTCCGCTCCGGCTGTCGCTGCGGTATCGGCGTCCTTGGGAGCGGTCCGGCCGAGATCGGTCCCGCCGAGATCGGTCTCGTCCTGCATCGTCGGACGTGTGTCCGTCGCGGGTGAGGCTGCGGGCGCGACCGCCGGCGGAATCGTCGAAGAGATCGCCGACGGGATCGCCGACGGAATCGCCGACGGAATCGCGGGCATGCTCTCCGGCGCGTTCAGCAGCGCGGCCATGTCCAGCGGCGGGCGTTCTTCGGCCTCGTCGTCATCGACGGGCGCGTCCGGATCGCGTCGCAGCAGGCTGTCGCAATGCGGGCAATGGCTCGGCGGCTGATCCGTCACCGGATCGGTCGCGACCAGCGCGCGGCAATAGGGGCAGTTGATGAACATGCGGGCTATTGAAGCATGCCGTGCGCGCGCTATCTGCGAACGCCGTCGATCCTCACCCAATCCTCCTCGCGGACGACGCGCAGATCGTCGAACCACGCGCCATAGCGCGGCAGCAGATCGTCTTCCTGTCCGGCGAGGATGCCGGACAACGCGATGCGGCCACCGGGCGCGACCCGTGCGGCGAGGGTGTCGGCCAACGCATCCAGCGCCGCGGCCAGGATGTTCGCGACCACGATCGGATAGGTCGTCGCCGGTTCGTCCGCCGGCAGATGCACGGCGATGCGGTCGCCCACGCCGTTGCGCTCGGCGTTGTCGTGGGTGGCGAGGATCGCCTGCGGATCGTTGTCGACGCCGACCGCGCGATCGGCGCCGAGCTTCAGCGCCGCGAGCGCGAGGATGCCGCTGCCGCAGCCGAAATCCAGCACCGCGCGGCCCTGCAGTTCGCCCTGTGTGGCCAGGCCGTCCAGCCACTGCAGGCACAGTGAGGTGGTGGGGTGGGTACCCGAGCCGAACGCCAGTCCCGGGTCGAGCCGCACGACCGCGGCATCCGGCGCATCGGCGCCCTCGGGCAGATCGTGGTTCCAGGGCACGATCCAGGTGCGCGTGCCGAAACGCAGCGGCACGTACTGGTCCATCCATGCGCGTTCCCAGTCCTGGTCTTCGACCTTGCGGAAGCCGGCCTGCGCCCAGTCCAGTTCGGGATCGAAGGCGTCCAGCGCCGCGAGCAGCAGCAGCGGGTCGGCTTCGGCATCGAACAGCGCCGACAGCGCGACCTCGCCCCAGATCGGCATCTCGCCGACGCCGGGTTCCAGGATCGCGCGCTCGTTCGGTGTTTCCGCGTCGGCGTCGAGCAGGGTCACGGCCAGCGCGCCGACATCTTCCAGCGCGCGCTCGTAGCGCGGCTGGTCGGATTCGCGGCAGCGCAGGGACAGTTCCAGATAGGGCATGAGGGCGGAATCGACGAGCGGTAGAGGGAAACAGCTTACCGGAGCATGGAAGCGGACTTCCGTCGCGGCCATCCGCTGGAGGGCGGTGCTAGCATCCGCCGGACCCGTCGAGTCCTTTTCTTCCGGAGACGTCCATGCGAATCCTGCGCACAGGCCTGTTGATCGCGTCCGCCCTGGTGTGCAGCCTGCAGGCGGATGCCGCACGGCGGCCGGAGGCCGATCTCCCGCGCCATGCCGAGCGCAACACCGACGGTCGCAGCGCTTCGATGCCGATGACCGGCCGCCTGGAACTGGTGTGGGGCGACCCCGGCCCCGCGGCCAAGTCCGCCGGTATCACCGCCACCGAATTCCGCGTCACGCTGGTCGACGACGACGGCGGGCGCCATCCGCTCGATCCCGACCAGGCGCTGCGCGCGGCCGAAGATCTCTATGCGCTGTTCGGCCGGCGGGTCGCGGTCTCGACGGTGCCCGCCGCCACCAAACAGGGCGGCAGGGCCGCGCGCGTCGTCGACGCGATCGTGCCGGTCGGCGATCTCGTGCGTTCCAAGGCGGGCGAATTCCGGCCCAAGATCGCGGGCGTCACCGTCTGGGCGACGCTGATGTGCAAATTCAACGACATCGCCACCGAACAGAAGACGCAGAGCTTCTTCCAGTCGCAGTACGGCACCGCCGTCGGTCAGCTGGACCACTATTGGCAGGAAGTGTCCTACGGCCAGATCAATCTGGCCGGCAGCGCCGCCTACGGCTGGGCCACGCTGCCGCAGCCCCGGTCCTATTACGTGACCAGGGACGAGGCCGCCAACAAGGACAAGGCCGATCTCACCAAGTTGTTCGAGGACTGCATCGCCGCGCACGACCCCAACGTCGATTTCGCCGCGAACGGCGGGCTGCAGGGCGTCAACATGATGTTCAACGGCGACCTCGACGGCTTCGCCTGGGGCGGCAGCCGCTGCGCCGCGCTGGACGGCGTCAACAAATGCTGGAGCACGACCTGGAACCCGCCGTGGTCCTTCAACAATCTCGCGCCGCTGTCGCACGAGATGGGCCACGCCTACGGCCTGCCGCACGCCAACAATTCCGACGACGACAGCGACACCTACGACAATCCGTGGGACGTGATGAGCGACAGCTGGAACAACGGCGTGTCGAACGCGACCTACGGCACGCTGCCGAAGCACATCAACATCTATTCGCGGAACCGTCTGGGCT
>CAMLLG010000059.1 GCA_946480825.1 uncultured Lysobacteraceae bacterium | reverse complement strand
GTGTTATGCACTTTTTCATACGCCGCGAAGGTCGTCTGCGGGCCTGAGCCAAGGCGCGCGCCGCGGCCAAGGCTGGTGGCCTTGGCGAGGTGCGCAACGCCGGATCGGGTCCGCAGACGGCCTTCCCTCCGGGTTGCGCCCCTGTGGCGCCGATCCTGCGGCCCGTGGCTTGCCTTGGCCACCAGCCAAGGCTGCGCCACGGAACCTTGTCTCGGCGCCACAGGCTGCGCAACGCGGCATATGAAAAAGTGCATAACACGCTCTAACGGCACCATGCGACAAGGGTTTCACGCGGTCAAGGCACGCAGTCGCAGTCCTCGCCGCAGGTTCGTTCAGCCGGTGCGAAGGCGCGCGTATCGACCGTTCCGCCGGGTCCGATCGATGCGACGAACCCATCGCGAGCGTTCGATCGATTCCGTCGAAAAGGATCGGCGCAGCCACGACTCGACGGACCGCTATCCCCGCCACCCCGCATGCCGGTCCCAGAACGCGACGCTGCGCAGATACGCATCGCGATCGATCGGCACGCCCGAGCCGCCCTCTTCCACGCCCAGCGCGTTGCGCATCATCGTGATCGGCGCGAGCGGGGTTTCCTCGGGCGTCATCGTGTACAGGCAACCGACCACACCCCAGTCCCCGTCGATGGGCGTGCCTTCCTTCGCCATCTGTTCGCGGTTGTAGAGAATCGGAATCAGATAGTTCGCGACCGGTGGATCGATGCCCTCGAACCAGCGCACCAGCACCGGCAATTCCGCGGTCGTGCGCGCTTCGTAGCCGGAGCGCAGCAGATGACGGTTGTCGTCGCCGATCGGGATCGCCATG
Organism: uncultured Lysobacteraceae bacterium; assembly: GCA_946480825.1. The sequence goes on along the minus strand of CAMLLG010000059.1, from coordinate 24,308 downwards.
CAGCGGGTCGAGGTCCAGTTGCGATGCACGTGCAGTTTGCAGAACGGCGCATAGCCGTCCAGCACGGCCAGCGGCGTCTCCTCGTTGAGGCGTCGCACGAACTGCTCGGGCGTGCAGTCCTGGATGGTGTTGCGGCGCGGCTCCGTGGGAAACAGGCGCGGACGGGCGAATTCGGTGAGAACGATGGACATCGCGGGCATCGGGACGGAACACGGGGATGGGACGGTCGCTCAGGGTACCGTCGCGGACCCGTCCAAAAGGCCGGGAGCATTCTATATGCATCCATCGCGATAAAGAGATATCATGCCGCCGACGCCCTGGGACGCCGGCCATGACACACCTCTCCTTCGAGTTCTATCCGCCCAAGACCGACGAGCAACGGACCCTGCTCGACCGGACCGCCACCAAGCTCAAGGTCCACACCCCCGACTATGTGTCCTGCACCTTCGGCGCGGGCGGCTCCACCCTCAGCTACACCTCCGAAACCGTGCGCCACCTCAAGCAGACCCACGGCCTGGACGCCGCGCCGCACATCTCCTGCATGGGCGGCAGCCGCGAAGAGATCCGCGAACTGCTGCGGCTGTACCGCGCGCTGGGCTGCAGACGCCTGGTCGCGCTGCGCGGCGACCTGCCGTCGGGCATGGCGCGCATGGGCGACCTGCGCTACGCCTCCGACCTGATCGCCTTCATCCGCGCCGAGCACGGCGACCACTTCCACATCGAAGTCGGCGCCTATCCCGAAACCCATCCGCAGGCCGAGGACGCGTTCGCCGATCTGCGCAATTTCAGGACCAAGGTCGACGCCGGCGCCGATGCCGCGATCACCCAGTATTTCTACAATCCGGACGCGTATTTCCGTTTCGTCGACGACGTGCGCCGGCTCGGCGTGGAGATTCCGATCGTGCCGGGCGTCATGCCGATCTCGAATTTCAGCCAGCTCAAGCGTTTCTCCGACGCCTGCGGCGCGGAGATTCCGCGCTGGATCGCCAAGCGCATGCAGGCCCTGGGCGACGACGTGGACGGGATCCGCGAATTCGCCGCCGACGTGGTCGCCGACATGTGCCGCAAACTGGTCGCAGGCGGCGCGCCGTCGCTGCACTTCTACACGCTGAATCTGGCGAAGCCGACGCAGGCGGTGCTGTCGCGGTTGTGACGCGCCCATTTTTCGTAGGAGGGCCTTCAGGCCCGAGCTTTTGATCTTTCGTCTCGAAGAAGCTCGGGCCTGAAGGCCCTCCTGCGAGGCGATGCATGGCGCATCCGGCCCGGCGCAGCGCGCCGGGCGTTCGCTGAGGCCGTACGGCAGTGCCGTGCGCACATCGCATCCATACGAACGACGATGCCATCCATGGCGACACGATTCGGGCTGCGGATCGCCCGGCCCGCACATCCATGTGCGGGCGTTCGTTGACGCGCGCGGCGGTGCCGCGCGAAAGGATCAGCTCATCCGGCCCGGCGCAGCGCGCCGGGCGTTCGCTGAGGCCGCACGGCAGTGCCGTGCGAGCGGCCTCAGCTCACCCAACCCGCCACGACGAACAGGGCGAGGATCGCCAGCCACAGCAGCAGGATGCGCCAGACCAGGCTCATCGCGTCGCGCAGTTCCGGCAGTTCGCCGAGTTGCACCCAGGCGTTGCCCGGGGTCGCGCCTTCCTCGATGAATTCACGGGTTTCCTCGGCGATTTCGCAGCGAACGCTGGCGCGGGCCGCGGCACCGAGATAACCCTGATCCAGACGCAGCGAGAAGCCGCCGTTCTCGCGCCACACGCCGAGCACCGTGTCGAAGTTGCCGACCAGCGCGAGCGAGAGCGTCATCGCCTGCGCCACCGGCCAGTTCAGCGCGCCGAACAGACGACGCGCGCCGTCGCGCGTGCCTTCGGGCAGCGCATCGGCGTACTCGCCTTCGGCCGCCAGCGCGACGAGCCGATACAGCACCGCGCCGAAAGCGCCCAACGCCAGAAACCACAGCAACACGCCGAACCAGCGTCGCAAGGCGCTGGCGAACACGCCCTCGACCATCGCCGCGGACTCGCCGACCACCTCCGAAGACGCGGGTCCCAACCGGTCGGCCGCGACGCGACGCGCAGCGGCGTCTTCGGCGTTGACCACGTCGGACACATCGGCGTCGAGATCGCGCGGACCCCAGGCCCAGAACAGCGCCGCGACCGAGAACACGAGGCCCAGGGCACCGGCCAGCGGCGTATGCAGCGCGTACTGCAGCAGCCCGACGAGCGCCAGCAGAGGCACGAGAGCCAGCAGGATGCCGTAACGGCCGCGCCAGAACAGCGGGCGATCGGCCGCGCGGGTCGCGAGCCACTGCAGCCAGAGACCGACACCCTCGTGACGACGCACCATCGCGGCGAAACCCGGCGCCAGATGGCCCAGCGCCAGGGCGAAGATCACGGCGATGAGGGTCGCGGACATGACTCCAGTCTAGGCCGTGTCGCCGCCGCCGGCATGCCAGCACTCGATCAACCAGCGCGAAATCGAGATCGACGGCGACAGCAGCAGACCGTCTTCGCGAGTCTCGCCCCGCAGCGCGGCGCCGACCTCATCGCGGGTGAACCAGCGCGCATCCTCCAGTTCCTCGTTGGGCTGCGGCGCATCGGGCTCGGCATCAGCGATGAAACCGAGCATCAGCGACGACGGAAACGGCCATGGCTGCGAGGCGAGATAGCGGCTGGCGCGCACACGCACGCCGGATTCCTCCATCACCTCGCGGGCGACGGTCTGTTCGAGCGTTTCGCCGGGTTCGACGAAACCCGCGAGGGTCGAATACCGGCGCGGCGGCCAGCTGGCCTGACGGCCCAGCAACAGTCGCTCGCCGTCGGTGACCGCCACGATCACGGCAGGATCGGTGCGCGGGTAGTGATCGAGGCCGCAGGACTCGCAATGCCCCTGCCAGCCGCCCCGCAGGAACGTCAGCGCGCCGCCGCAGGCGCCGCAATGGCGATGCCGGCGCTGCCAGTGCAACACCGCGCGGGCCTGAGCGAATGCGGTGGCTTCCTGGGGCGACCATTGCGCGGCCGCGGTGCGCAGATCGGCCCGCCCGGCGACCGCGCCGGCCATACCGAAGGCGACTTCGGTGCCGACCACCGCATCGACGCCGACTTCGGTCCGCGCGAACCAGGCCTCGTCGCCCTGGATGCCGAGGAAGATCGCCTCGCCGGGCGCGGCGGACAGCTCGGCGCCGCGAACCACCGCCATCGCCCCCTGCGCATCGGTGCGGGTGCGGCCGTCGGCATCGACCAGCACCACCCGCGCGTTCGGCCAGTAGGTCTGCAGGGCGTCGGAATGGTCGCGGAGGGCGTCGGCGCGATCCAGCGCGCCCTCGACGAAGGCGAAGCGCGGCGCAGGCAGCGTCATCGGCGCAGGCTCAGGCCGAGAAGCTGCTGCCGCAGCCGCAGGTGGTCTTCGCATTCGGATTGCGGATCACGAACTGCGCGCCGTGCAGGCTTTCGGTGTAATCGACCTGGGCACCGACGAGGTACTGCAGGCTCAATGGATCGACCAGCAGGGTCACGTCGTCGGTGGCGACGGCGAAATCGTCTTCGTTCTGCTGCTCGTCGAATTCGAAGCCGTACTGGAAGCCGGAGCAGCCACCGCCCTGGATGTAGACCCGCAGTTTCAGCGCCGGATTGCCTTCCTCGCGAATGAGTTCGCGGACCTTGGCCGCGGCGGCGGGGGTGAAATCGAGCAGCGACGCGGGCGCGTCGGCCGCGGGTGCGGACGGGGCGGAGGCTTGGGTATCCATGCGCACAGGATGGGGCGCCGGCGGCGGGGGTTCAAGCGCGGCGTGCGGCCACGCGGGGATGTTCGCGCATCGCAGGGCCGGCACAGATCCGGCCCCGTTCCCGACGAATCAAGCGTTTGCACACGGGCGGCGGCGGCCCGGCGGACCCTATTGCCCGGCCACGGTCTGCGGCCAGGGAAAGGACTGTTCCACGGCACTGCCGCCTTCCGGCACCAGCCGCACCGTGACTCGCAGCGGCTTGAAGCCGGCCGGCAGCATCACTTCGCCCTCCACCTGCTGGAAGTACTTGAACGAATAGCCGAGGCCCGGGGCATTGGTCTGCTTGCGCAGGGTCGACCACGACAACCGTTCCAGCTTGTCGTTGCGGGTGCCTTCCAGCGCCAGGGTGATCCGGCCGCTGTTCACCGCGCCGCGATTCACGTTCTGGGTCAGGGTGGCGACGAAATGCCAGGCATCGCCGCTCTGCAGACGCATCTCCAGATCGTGCACGCTCAGGCCACGACGCTGCCCGGTGGCGCCGACGAAGCGCTCGTAGAAAGCGATATCCGCGCGCAGGCCGGCGATTTCTTCGTCGCGCTCGGCCAGCGTGCGCTCCAGATCGCGGTTGGCGTCGCGACTGATCTGGTCGGAGCGACGCAGGGTCGCGACCTCCTGACTGAGCTTTTCGCTGCGCGCGCGCAGTGCCGCGGCGCTGCGTCCGTCGGCATCGTCACCGCCGAAAAAGGTGGTCCAGACGCCCCACAGCCCGAAACCGATGGCGAGGAGGAACACCGCGACGGCGAGATAGACCCAGCGGTGTCCGCCCGCATAGGCGACGACGCCGTGCATCCCGTCGCCGGGCGGAGGCGGTCGCCGGCCGGACGGATCGGATGCGTCATCGGCGGATGAAGGTTCGCCATGGCCTCCGGACGAAGCCCAGGAACCGTCGGCATCGCCGCCGGGCGCCTGACCGCGCACCCGCCAGCGGTCGTAGATGGAGGGGCTGCTCGAAGGCGCCTCGACCGGAGGTTCAGGCGAGACTTCGGCCTCGGCAGGCACGCGTTCGGCAGGCGGCGCTGTCGCAGGCTCGTCGCCGGGCGCCGCCGTGGATGCCTGCGGCACGTCTTCGGTCTGGGGCGATGCGGCGCCGACGGCTTCCGGAGCGTTGCGGCCATTGCGGCCGCGACGACGCTTGCGGCCGCGTCGACCAGACGTTGCCGGATCGGCCGATGCCGGCTCTTGCGACGCCTGATCGTCTTCGGAGGCGCCGACCGCATCCGCCGTGGCCTCCGGATGCAACGCCTGTTCGATCAATGCCCGCACCGCGGGTTCGGCAGGCGCATCGGCCGGCGAAGACGCAGGCGTCGCGCCCTTGCGGCCGGCGCGACGACGTCCGCGCAGGGTCTCGGGGGTGTCGTTCATGACCCACATCCTAACCGGGCGGGCGCGTCGCGGAAGTGACGCTCGCCGGCGGTTCGGCCATCCGGCGGGCAGACGCCGCGCGACACCGCCTTCCCGTGCGGACACTTAAGCCTGCATCCAGCCGGCTTGCTGATACTCTGCGGCCGTGCGGCCCGACCGGCCGCGTCGGCGCCCGGCCACCGGGCGCTCCGCTGGGGAAAAACGTCATGTCCGAAGCCCATGTGTTCGCCATCGGCATCCTGCTGGCCTGGTTGGCGGGGGTGCGTGCGTATCTGACCGTGTTCGGTGTCGGCATCGCCGGCTATTTCGGCTGGCTGGATCTGCCGCCCGCCCTGGAAGCCACCACTTCGCCGTGGGTGCTGGGTGTTTCGGGCGCACTGGCCGCGGCGGAATTCTTCGCCGACAAGATTCCCGGCGTCGACTCCGGCTGGGATCTGCTGCAGACCCTGCTGCGCGTGCCCGCCGGCGCGTTCCTCGCCGCCGCGGCGATCTCGCCGGACGGCGACCTCGGCACCGGGATGATGGCCGCCGGCGCCACCGCCGCGCTGGCCAGCCATACGATCAAGGCCGGCACCCGCGCCCTGCTGAACACCTCGCCCGAACCGGTCAGCAACTGGACCACGTCCGTCGCCGAGGACACCGTCGTCATCGGCGGCCTCGCGCTGGTCTGGTCGCATCCGTGGATCGCGCTGACGCTGGTGGTCGGCACCGGTCTGACCATCGCGCTGATCGTCTGGTGGCTGTGGCGGAAACTGTTCCGCGGCGTCTCTCGGCTGCTGTCGCCCGGTGCGAACACCGGCGGGCCGAGCGCCGCCTGAACCTCGGGCCATCGCCGCGGATCGGTCGCGCCGCCCTCCTCGCGGTCGGCGCTTCCCATCGCGGAACGAACCCGCATAATGCGGGTTCGAGCAGGGAGCCTTGATGTCCTTCGTTCCGCACGAACGCAATTCCTCCGCATCTCCCACCCGCCCGGGCGGTCCGGGAGCGGTCGTACGCGCCGAATCCCCGCCTGCAGGCTACTGGCGCCGCTGGTGCGAGGACGCACCGCCGCCCGAAGCGCCGCCGGTCGGCGATCCGGCCGTTCCGGAAGCCGCCGAAACCGAAGCCACGCCGCAGGTGGTCCCGGCCGAACAGGGCGAACCGGCCTATCGTGTGCTGATCGTCGAAGACGACCGCAGCCAGGCTCTCTTCGCGCAGACCGTACTCAAAGGCGCCGGTATGGACGTGGAGGTCGTGGCGGTGGCCGGCGAGGCCATGGCCGCGATGGAGCGCTTCCAGCCCGATCTGATGCTGATGGACCTGCACATGCCCGGCATGAGCGGCACCGAACTCACGTCGCAGATCCGCAGCAACGCCGCCTATGCGCACATTCCGGTGGTATTCCTCACCGGCGATACCGACCCGGAACGCCATCTCGAAGTGCTGGACAGCGGCGCCGACGATTACCTGAGCAAACCGGTGCGGCCGCGGCATCTGATCGCCGCGGTGCAGAATCGCGTCCGCCGCGCGCGCGCGCTGAAACTGCAGCGCGAGCAGGAAGTGCGGCGACATCCGGCCACCGGCCTGCTCACCCGCAATTACATGCTGCAGCAGCTGTCGCTGGCGTTCCCGCAGCAAACCCAGGGCGCGGTGCATTTCGTGGTGATCGAAGGCACTTCGGCGCTGCGCGACCATTACGGCTACGCCGCGCTGGATGCCATTCTCACCGAGGCCGGCAAGCTCATCGCCGGCGTCGCCGGCGATCGCGCCGCGTCGCGGCTCAACGACAACACTTTCGTCGTCTACTGGCCCGGGCTGCCGCCGGATCGCCACGCGATCTGGGCACGACAGCTGCGCGATGTCTTCATCGGCCAGAACCTGCAGGTGAACGGCGACAGCATCCGCCTGCGCGCCTGCGTCGGTTATGTCGACCTCGTGCATGGTTTCCGCGACGCCGGCGCGGCGCTCGCCGCCGCGGAGGAAGCGCTGCGCCTCGCGCGCGCCGAACCGACCGCGATCGCGGCCTATCGTCCGCAGGCGGATGCGGTGTCGGAACAGGCCGCGCAACTGCTGGCGCAGTTGCAGGACGCGCTGACCAACGAACGCTTGGAACTGGCCTTCCAACCGATCGTATCGGTGGTCGGCGGCGATCAGGAGCAGTACCAGACCCTCGTGCGGCTGCGCGATGCGGCCGGCCAGTTGCACACGGCCGCGGAAGTCGTGCCGGTGGCCGAACGCGCCGGCCTGATGCACGAGATCGACCGCCGGGTGATGACCCGCGCCATCGCGATCCTCGGCGACCAGCTGCGCGGCAGCAAACGGGCCCGGCTGTTCGTGCCGCAGGCCGCGCGCACGCTCGGCCAGGACAGCTACGGCCAATGGCTGCTGGAATCGTTGTCCGATCTCGGCGTCGAGGGCAAGTTGCTGGTGGTCGACGTGCGTCTCGGCGACGCGCTGGTGCACTCGGTACTGTTGCGCGAGTTCTGCCAGCGGATGATGAGCGCGGGCGTGCGCCTGTGTCTGAGCCAGTTCCAGACCAACGCGGAATCCGACGCGCTGCTCGCGCAACTGCCGCTGAGCTATGTGCGGCTTTCGCCGCATTACGCCGGCAAGATCGACCAGCAGGCGGTCCACGACGAGATGCGGCTGGTGATCGAACGCGCGCATCTGCTGGGCCTGCAGGTGATCGGCCAGCACGTCGAAGATCCCCAGACCGCCGCCAAACTCTGGCTCAGCGGCATCGACTACATCCAGGGCGATCTGGTCCAGAGCGCGGCCAACGCGATGGATTTCGACTTCCAGCACGCGCTGCTCTGACGTCGTCCGCGCGCACCGGCGCCTGCCGCGCTGGTCAAGCCGGCTCGGGCTGGGGCATCATCGGCAATCCGAGCCGTGGCCGGCTGCCCCGTGCCCCGGTGGGCATCGCGTTCCGGGATGTAATGCCCGGATGGACGCGATGCGTTCGCCGTCGCCAATGCAGGTATCCCGATTTGAACGATCCGAAGCCCTCGCTCCTGACATTCCGCTGGCTGGCGCTGGTCACCGCGATCGGGGCCACCCTGGCGGCGATTCTCGAGACCGTGACCGACTCCGGCCCGTGGACGCTGATCGGCCTCGCGCTGGCCGCGATCACCGCCGCGATCGTCGCTTATCTCACCTATGCCTCGCGTCACTACGAGCAGCACATGCGCGACGCGGCCGAGATCGCCGCCCGCAGCGAGGCCGAGCGCAGCGAACTGCAGCGCGAACTGCAGCGGCGCAGCCAACTCGAACAGCAGCTGCGCCAGGCCAAACAGGACGCCGAATCGGCGGTCATGGCCAAGGGCGAGTTCCTGGCCACGATGAGCCACGAGATCCGCACGCCGCTGAACGGCATCGTGCCGATGCTCGATCTGCTGATGCACAACAAACTGCCCGCCGATCAGGCGGAGATGGTGCATACCGCCTTCCTGTCGTCGCAACAGATGTTGCGGATCGTCGACGACATCCTCGATTACTCGAAGCTCGAAGCCTCGAAACTGCAGCTCGAATCGACCACCTTCAATCTGCGCGAGACGCTGGAGTCGGTCATCCAGCTGATGGAACGTCCCGCGCAGAGCAAGGGCCTGCGCCTGGGCCTGCAGATCGACCCGTCGGTGCGCCTGCCGGTGCGCGGCGACCCGGTCCGGCTGCGCCAGGTGCTCAGCAACCTGATCAGCAACGCGGTGAAGTTCACCGAGCGCGGCAACATCGCCGTGAGCGTGCGCCGGATCGGCGAGACCAGCGCCCAGCACCAGTTGCGCTTCGAAGTGCGCGACACCGGCATCGGCATTTCGGCGGCGGCGCAGGAGCGTCTGTTCCAGGCGTTCAGCCAGGCCGACGCCTCCACCACACGCCTGTACGGCGGCACCGGCCTGGGGCTGGCGATCTCCAAGCGCATCATCGACCTCATGGGCGGCCGCATCGGCGTGGACTCGGAATCCGGTCAGGGTTCGACCTTCTGGTTCGAGATTCCGCTGCTCAAGGTGCAGGGCGACATCATCGCCGCCAAACCGGCCGATCCGAGCGATGGCCGGGTGCTGCTGCTCACCGGCGACCAGCGTCTGCGGCTGCGGCTGAGCATGCTGCTGCCGAACTGGGGGCTGCGGATCACCGCGGTCGAGACCACCCAGGAAGCGCTGGACCGCATCCGCGGCGCGCTCAACCAGGGCGCGGCCTGGGCCTACACCACGGTGCTCGCGGACCTCGCCAGCGTGCGCAGCACGTCCGTCGCGCTGCAGCGCAATCTGGAACGCCAGAACACTTACGGTCAGGTCCGCCTGATCTGCCTTCAGGGAGACGAAGCGGTGCCGGAAGAACTCATGCAGACCGCCACGGTGCTGCCGCGGCAGGCGCCGGACGCCGATCTGCGCGCCACCCTGCTCGGCCTGGGCGACATGCCGGCCGCACTCGGCGATTACCAGTCGGAGGACAGCGTGATCGAAGGCGACGGCACCGGGCTGCCGGCCGCCACCGATGCGGTCGACGCACCGGCCGAACCGGAACCTGCACGGCCGATGCGCGTGCTGCTGGTGGAAGACAACCCGGTCAATCTGATGGTGGGCCAGCGCCTGCTCAGCGTACTCGGCACCCACTGCGACAGCGCCACGAACGGCGAAGCCGCGCTGCTGCGCATGTCGGCCTCGCGCTACGACCTGGTGCTGATGGATTGCCAGATGCCGGTGATGGACGGCTACACCGCCACCCGCCGTTGGCGCGAACACGAAGCCGCCAGCGGCGGTCGTCGCCTGCCGATCGTGGCGATGACCGCGAACGCGATGGCCGGCGACCGCCAGAAATGCCTCGATGCCGGCATGGACGATTACCTCGCGAAGCCGGTCACGCGCGGCGAGCTGGAACGCTGCCTGTTCCACTGGCACCAGCTCTCATCGCAACACCCCTCGTCGCAGCATCCGACCCCGCAGCAGTCTGCTTCGCCTCAGGCCGACTCGCAGCCAGCGACCTCGACGCAGGCCGCCGCGGATCACACGCACATGGAACGGGCCGACACCGCACCGGCGGCGGTCGCGCCCAGACCGGCGACCGCACCGCAATCGCCCGATGCCACACTCGAAGCGGCGGCCAATCGCCCGGCCATCAACACGAACCCGTTCGTACCGCAGCCGCAGGTCGCCGCGAAACCGGCCCCAACGACCGCGCCGCCGCCCGCACCCGCCGAGCCGCCTCCACCTGTGCTGGACATTTCGGTGCTGGACGAGTTGCGCAGCATCCTCGGCAACGAAGTCGATCGCCTGATCGAAGTCTTCCTCGACGACACCCCGCGGCTGGTCGCGGCGCTGGAAACCGCCGCGGTCGGTCCCGACTACGAGATGCTGCGCAATGCGTCGCACACGCTGAAATCCTCCAGCGCGAATCTCGGCGCGATGTCGCTGTCGAACGCGGCGAAGAAAGTGGAACTCGGCGCACGCACGCAGACGCTCGAACGGCCCGCGGTCGCGGTCGCGCTGATCGCCAACGAATTCGCCCGTGCCCGCCAGGCGCTGCGCGCGAACATGTCCCAGAGCGCATCGACCGGCTGACTTCGCGCAAGACGACTTCGTGCAGGCAGACAGCGCACACGACAACGGCGGCCTTGCGGCCGCCGTTTTTCGTTTCCGCCGGAACGGCCATCGGGCCGCCGCCGGCACAGGTCGAATCAGCTCTCGATCTTGGTCAGCAGATAGTTCTGCTCGCCCAGGCGCGCGATCAACGACAGTTGCGTCTCGATCCAGTCGATATGCTCCTCTTCGGAATCGAGGATGTCGGCGAACAACTGGCGGCTGACGTAGTCGGAGACGCTTTCGCAATGCGCGATCGCTTCGCGCAGCAACGGGACGGCTTCCAGTTCCAGCGCCAGATCGCATTCCAGCAGCTCTTTCGGATTTTCGCCGATGCGCAGTTTGCCGAGCGCCTGGAAATTCGGCAGGCCGTCGAGAAAGAGGATGCGTTCCGCCAACTTGTCGGCGTGCTTCATCTCGTCGATGGACTCGTGATACTCGTGTTCGGCCAGTTCCTTCAGGCCCCAGTTCTTCAGCATCTTGGCGTGCAGGAAGTACTGGTTGATCGCGGTCAGCTCGTTGTAGAGCGCCTTGTTGAGAAACTCGATGGTCTTGGGGTCGCCTTTCATGGCCGGCTCCTGTGCGTCGGAGGCGACACTCTATCCGTAGTCGGAGATCGAGGAGGAAATGCGAATCGTGTGCGTTGGCGGCGCATCGCGGGCCACGCCATCGCCCGGTGCGGGCACGACCCGCGCATGCAGCGATCAGGCCGCGTGCGCGATCCCGTCGTCGGAGCCATGCACCTCATCGAGGATTTCGGTCGCCATGCAGACGCAACTGCCGCAGCCGGCGCCGCAGCCCGTGCGCATCGTCAACTCGGCCATGGTCCGGCAACCGGCGGTCGCGGTCTGGCGGATCTCGCGTTCGGTGACACCATTGCAGAGACAGACATACATGGCGGCGGAGAGGTGCTGGGAACCGTTCTCATTGGGCCATGGATGAGAATGATTGTCAATTCTGGCCCGATTCCTGATTCTGCCCCGGTTCGCCCCCGGAATCGGCGCACTGCGTCCCGTACGGGGGCGCCGGACGCCGACGGGGGCGAGGCCGCGACCAGCGCCGCGGTTCCAGGCTGGGCGCGGGAATGGCCTGGGCTCCCGCGACCTGGCGCGCGAAGGGCGCCAGATGATGCAGGGCGTGGGTGTAAACCGTACGCTTGAAATTGACGACATGTTCCAGCGGGTACCAGAAGTCGACCCAGCGCCAGTGATCGAATTCCGGCGAATCCGTCAGGTCCAGCTTCAGATCGGTCTCCTCGCCGGTGAACCGCAGCAGGAACCACACCTGCTTCTGGCCGATGCAGACCAGTCGGTCGTGGCGCCGGATCGCACGCGGCGGCAGCCGGTAGCGCAGCCAGCCGGGCGTGCTGCACAGCACGTCGACGTGTTCGGGCAGCAGCCCGGTCTCTTCCCGCAGCTCGCGGTACATCGCCTCGGTGGGCGTCTCGTCGCTGTTCATCCCGCCCTGCGGGAACTGCCAGCCGTCCCTGCGGACGCGACGTGCCCAGAACACCCGGCCATCCGGGTGCATGAGGACAATCGCGACATTCGGTCGATAACCGTCCGGATCGATCACGATGCGGACTCCTGCACGCTTTGGCCTGTCGGCCGCTGTCACCGACTCTGCCACGGGTGAGCGGAGACGACAAGCCGACCCCGCCACCGCGGTCACGCGGTTCAGCCGTCGAGGGTATCCGCCGGCACCCGCACCGCGCCCTCCATCAGCACGCGGGCGCTGCGGCTCATCACCGCCTTGCGCACCACCCACTGACCGTCGACCTGCGCCGCTTCGGCGCCGACCCGCAGCGTGCCGGAAGGATGGCCGAAGCGCACCGCGGTGCGGGCACCGCCACCCGCGGCTTCACTGACCAGCGTGCCCGGGATCGCCGCCGCGGTACCGATGGCGACCGCGGCGGTGCCCATCATCGCGTGATGCAGCTTGCCCATCGACAACGCGCGCACCAGCAGATCGATCTCGCCCGCAAGGATGCGCTTGCCGCTGGACGCGACGTAATCCGCGGCCGGGGCCACGAACGCCACCTTCGGCGTGTGCTGACGCTTCGCCGCGTCGGCCACGTCCGCGATCAAACCCATCCGCACCGCGCCGTGCGCGCGGATGGTTTCGAACATCGCCAGCGCCTTCGCATCGCCATTGATCGCCTCCTGCAGCTCGGCGCCGGTGTAGCCGATGTCGGCCGCACGCACGAACACGGTCGGAATGCCGGCGTTGATCATCGTGGCCTTCAACGTGCCGACGCCCGGCACGTCGAGATCGTCGACGAGGTTCCCGGTGGGGAACATGGCTCCACCACCCTCGCCTTCGCCCTCGTCGGCCGGATCGATGAACTCCAGCACGATCTCGGCCGCGGGAAAGGTCACGCCGTCCAGTTCGAAATCGCCGGTTTCCTGCACCTCGCCGTTCGCGATCGGCACATGCACGACGATGGTCTTGCCGATGTTGGCCTGCCACACCCGCACCGCGAAAACTCCGTCGCGCGGCAGTCGCGCCGGATCGACGAAACCGTTGGCGATCGCGAACGGACCGACCGCGGTCGACAGATTGCCGCAGTTGCCGCTCCAGTCGACGAAGGCGGTGTCGATCGACACCTGGCCGTAGAGATAGTCGACATCGTGATCCGGTCGCGAACTCTTGGCGATGATCACGCACTTGCTGGTGCTGGACGTCGCCCCACCCATGCCATCGGTGTGCTTGGCGTAGGGATCGGGACTGCCGATGACGCGCATCAGCAGCGCATCGCGCGCCGCCCCCGGCACCTGCGCCGCAGGCGGCAGATCCTCGAGACGGAAGAACACGCCTTTCGACGTGCCGCCGCGCATGTAGGTGGCGGGGATCGTCAATTGAGGAGCATGGCGTTTCAAGTAATCGGGCATGGGGTCAACAGCGGTTTGGCAAGGAATGAGAATACATCGTCGGTCAGGATCAGACGTTCATGACATTGCAAGGCGATCATGGATCACTGCCCATGACCGGCGAAGCCGATGATTCGGGCCCGGGCCGCGCCTGGCCAGAACGGATGCGCTCGAAAAGCTCGAAAGCCAGATGCTCGCTGGCCGTGGAACGAAACTGTCTGTCGGACATCACTCTTGCGAAAATGTCCTCGTTCCCATCCATGCGCTCGATGAAGAGTTCGTCGAGCACGCGTTCCAGATACGAGGCGAAATCCGACAGATTGTTGGCGCGCGCCGCCTCGCGGATACCTTCATGATGCTCGGCCGATACCCGGATCTGGTCGAAGAACAATTGATCGGCTTCGGTGAAATTGGTTCCGAAGCGCTCGTTGAGCTTGTCGACCAGGGTCGACAGCGGCACCGGCGCATCGGCGACGCGCGATGTACCGACATCGGTCGGGCCTTTCAGAGGGTACGACTCGCCCTTGCCGAGATCGATCGAGCCATCGGTCATCTGCCGCAACCGGTAATAGCGCAGACCGACCTCGTCTTCCAAGGAGAACTCGCCCCCGCCTTGCATCGGAAGCTTGGCGATCAGGTTGCGCACGAAGGTATAGAGCTTTTCGAGATCGCTGTCCTGGTAGGGCACGATCTGCGACAGGAACGCGTAAAGATTGCGATACGCCGTCAGCAGCCCTCGGAACTCGTCCTGCGGTTTCTCGTCGAGTCGATCGAAGCGATCGACCACGGCGTCCAACACGGCGCTCATGCGCTGATGATCCTGAGTCGAAGATTCGCGCGTGGGGCGATACCAGATCGCCGCGAACGCATCGATGTCCGCACGGGTGAAGACCGCGGGCGCAAGCAGTTTGTGCTGAAGTTCGGACAATCGATGCGGATCGACATCGTCGCCTACCGGCGTGGTTTCGTAATACGGCTTGAACGCCTTGAAGATGTCTTCTTCCGTGTTGACGAAATCCAGCACGAATGTCCGCTTCTTGCCGGGTGCGGTGCGGTTGAGACGCGAAAGCGTCTGCACCGCCTGCACGCCCGCCAGCTTCTTCACCACGTACATCGTCTGCAGCAGCGGTTGATCGAAGCCGGTCTGGTATTTCTCCGCCACCAGCAGCACGCGGTATTCGTCGCCATCGAAGGCCTCCGGCAACTCGCTCTCGGCCAGACCGTCGTTCATCGCCACTTCCGTGTAGGACGAATCGGGCAATTCCGGGTCCGTTACCGCACCGGAGAACGCGACCAACGAGCGGATGCCCTCGTACCTGTTCTGCTTGATGTACGCATCGAATGCGATCTTGTATTTCACTGCAGACAGACGGGACCCCGTTACCACCATCGCCTTGGCGCGGCCGCCCAATTCGTGCAGGACGTGAAGGCGGAAATGTTCGACGATGGTGCCCACCACCTGCTCGATGTTGACCGGATGCAGCTCCATGTACCGGGTCAGCGCCTTCACCGCCTGTTTGCGCGGCACTTCCGGGTCGTTCTCCACCTGCTTGATCAGGCCGTAGAACCGCTGGTGGGTGGTGTAATGCGCGAGCACATCGACGATGAAATCTTCTTCGATCGCCTGCCGCATGCTGTATTCGTGGAACGGCGACGCACCGGACGGGCCCGGTTCGTCGAAGAGGGCTTTGGTCTTGAACTTCGGCGTGGCGGTGAAGGCGAAGAAGCTCAGATTCGGCTGTCGCGCCCGCTGCTGCGCGGCGCGCAGGATGGCGGCGCGGGCCTCCGTGTCGAGATCGTCGTCTTCCTCGTCCGACAGCTGCGCCGCCACCGCCGCCTCGATGCCGTCGCGATTGAGCATGCCGCGCAGGGCGGTCGCTGTCTCGCCGCTCTGCGATGAATGCGCCTCGTCGACGATCACCGCATAACGCTTGCCCTCGGTGTCGATCTTCACGCTCTCGCCGTCGCGCTCCAGCCGCGACAAGGCCCGGGCGATGAACGGGAACTTCTGGATCGTGCTGATCACGATCGGCGTGCCGCCGGACAGCGCGCGCGCCAGTTGCCGGGTGTCTTCCTCGATCTTCTCCACCACGCCGGTCTTGTGCTCGAACTGGTAGATGGTGTTCTGCATCTGTTGATCCAGCACCCGGCGGTCGGTGACCACCACCACGGTATGGAACACCTTCTCGTCGTTGGCGTCGTGCAGGCCCGCCAGCCGATGCGCCAGCCAAGCGATGGTGTTCGACTTGCCCGACCCGGCCGAATGCTGCACCAGATAGTTGTGCCCGGAGCCATGCGCGCGCGCATGCGCCACGAGGCGACGCACGGCATCCAACTGGTGATAACGCGGGAAGATCATCGTCTCCTTGCGGATCGTGCGCAGGCCCTTGTCGGTCTTGACCTGGCGTTCCTTCACTTCCAGATGCATGAAGCGCTGCAGGATGTCGAGCAGGCTGTCGGCGGCCAGCACTTCGTCCCACAAGTAGTGCGTCTTCCAGTCGCCCTCCACCGGCGGATTGCCGGCACCATGCCGGTCGCCGCGATTGAACGGAAGAAAGATCGTGTCGCGTCCCTTCAGGCGCGTGGTCATCCAGATCTCGTCCGGGTCCACCGCGAAATGCACCAGCGCGCGTTGTTTGAACGCGAACAGCAGATCGCGCTCGTCGCGGTCCTCGCGGTACTGGCGGGTCGCCTCGGTCGCGCGCTGACCGGTCTGCGGGTTCTTCAGCTCGATGGTCGCCACCGGCAGGCCGTTGACCGCAAGCGTGACATCGAGAATGCAGCGGCGCGGCGTACCGTCGGCTTTCTTGAGGACCGACGCGAACGCGACCTGCCGGGTCAGGGTGAGGCGGTTGCGCGCGTATTTGGCCTGCGCTTCCGGGTTCATGCCGGAATTGGGGCGGAAATACGCCATGCGCAGTGTCTTACCGTAACACTTGAAGCCGTGGCGCGACACGTGCAGCGTGCCCTTGAGCGCCAGTTCCTTGGTCAGCGCCTCCAGCACCGTCGCTTCGGTGCGTGCGCCCAGCAGCGCCTCCAGCGCCTGCCAGCGCGCGGGCTGGCTGTCGCGCAAGAAGCCGATCACATCCGCAGGAAACAGCGCGCGCGCCTCGTCGAAATCGGAAGGCATACGCTTCCTGTAGCCCCCCGCAGCCAGCAACCGGGCTTCGATGGCAGTTTCGAAGTCGTGTTCGGTGTGACCGGGCATGGCGGGCGTCCTTATCCGTTCAGTTCGGGGAGTTGGCCGGTGATGGCGGAGGTGATGAGGGCAACTCTATGCTCGGTCAATACCGAAATTGCATTCAAGACTGCGTCTTCACTCGTTTTGAACCTGCTCAAAGCGTTTGACACCCAAATGCCAATGCTTCTTTGCTCATCAATCGGTGGCAGGGGATGTCGCAAGTTCTTGAGAGTATCCTGTCCTATGTTTTGCATTGAACCACTTGTCCCTGTGGCCTCGCGCTCATATTCGAAACGAGCCAGCGGCGTCCTTAGAAAAGCAGTCAAGTACATGCTGTCTAAGGATGCATCCAACTCAATTCGATATAACTTATCGCAAAGCAGAATATTTCCCTGCGTATTTTCAACAATCGCGGCGCTGCCAAGGAGTTCTTTCGTATTCGCGCGACTGACGAGTAGATCACCAATTCTCACCTCATAGGCCCTGATTGGTTCGACGTCAGAGGGGAGCGCTTTATTCTCGGATTCATCATAGCGATCGCCATTCACGCACCCAACCTTGAGAACCCCCCACTCGCCGATCTCAGCAGGCCGGCTTTCGCACTGAGGAGACCAACCCTGGACGATTTTCTGGACCGAGAATCTGAGCCTCCGCTCCGCCCAATGCGCTGGGATAATGCCTAGCCAAGTCACACTCGACGGCTTCATCGGCACATCCGGATTCAAGCCCTTGGTCACGGCACGGGTAATCAGCGCCTGCCGCTGCTCGGCCAGCCGTTCCAGGAGCGCGCGCTTCTTTTCGATCAGCGCATCAATCTGCGAGGTCTTTTCGTCAAGGAAGCGAGCAATGCGCTGCTGCACTTCAATCGGCGGAATCGGGATACCGATATCCACCAAGTCGCTTGCATTGATTGCGGGATAACTCACACCCACCGATCTCGCAACCACCTCTCCGACGAATGGCTCCGACTTGGCCACCCACCCCAGATAGTCGGAATCCATCTCATCACCGGGCCGGATCACACAGAATCCGGTTGATGCGATCAATCCATCTCGGCAACTATCCCCTACCGTAGCGATAGCCTTGAGATATGTCCGCACCGTAGAAACCAAAATATCGCCCGCTTTCACCTTTCGCCTTGCCCGGGAAGGCGCTTGATAGAAAGGCATCCTTTCGATTTGCTCGATACCTTTAGTCAATGAAACGCCCGATATTTCGACATAGTCGATCTCTCGATCATCATCGGTCGTTTCTGGCAAAACCTCATCGTTGTAGGTCGCCAGATACTTGAGACGCTTCATCTTCCAATTCTCAGGAAAAGGCTTGTCCGTGATCATTTTCGCCTCTTGAGATTCGATCTCGGGCCACGACTCTGGTCGCTTCGAGAATCGTTGACCACCGCCTTCGCCGCCCCCCGCAAATCCTCCAGATACCGCGCCTCCGCCGCCTGCTCGGCCTCCAGCCGTCGCCGCTCGGCGAAGGCGTCGTACTGGCGCTCGGCCCAGTCCAGCGCTTCGCGGTGACTGACCGTGCCGGCGCTCTCTAGCACCTGCAACTCGGTATCGCGCAGGAACTTGTCGAGGAAGGCATCCCAGTCCGCCAGACGGATGTCCTGCCGGCGCATCGCACGGAACTCGGCCTGATCGAGAAACATCACGGTGATGCGGTTGAGCGTGTCGACTTCCCGCGTATCCAGATAATTCTTGGCGGTGCCCACGTCCTGCTTGAGCACACGGCTGCCCTTCCATGTGGTCGCCCCCATGTTGGGCTTGTCCGCATCGGCGCGACTGCGCACGATCTCCGCCGCAGTCATGCCCGTGGCGGCGTAGTGCATCTTGTTCTGCATGATCGCGAAGAACCGCTGCGTGGCCTGTTCGCCCTCGCGGTAGTCCACCGCCATCGCGAAGATCTCGCGGATCCGCTGGTACACCCGCGCCTCGCTGGCGCGGATCTCGCGAATGCGTGCGAGCAGTTCGTCGAAATGATCGGCAGGCCCGCGCCCGCCCTTCAGCCGCTCGTCGTCGAGCGCGAAACCCTTGACCAGATACTCGCTCAACCGGGCCGTAGCCCACTGTCGGAAGGCCGTGCCCTGCGCGGAGCGCACCCGGTAGCCCACGGCCAGGATGGCCTCCAGGCTGTAATGATCCAAATGCCGACGGACTTCCCGTCCGCCTTCGATTTGAACTGTTCGGAACTTCCGAATAGTTCGTTCAGGTTGGATTTCGCCCTCGTCACAGGCGTTGTCGAGGTGCTCGCTGACCGTGGGCACGGTCACACCATACAACTCGGCGATCTGGCGCTGGGTCAGCCACACCGTTTCGCCGACGAGCAGGACGCGAATGCCGCCCTCGCCGGCCGGGGCCGGATAGATCAACAGATCGCCACTGGCGGGCGGGGCGATCTCTCGACTCATGCCAGCAGCCCCTTGAGCAGATCCGCGATCTCGCTTTCGAGTTGACGGATGTCGGCCTCGATCTCGCCCAGCGGGCGCGGCGGCTTGTAGACATAGAAATGTCGATTGATCGGAATTTCGTAGCCGACCTTGGTCTTCTCGTCATCCACCCAGGCATCGGGCACATGCGGCAGGACTTCGCGAGCCATGTAAGCATCGATCGTCTTGCGGTACCTGCGCACCAGCTCATCGTTGGGCTTGTCGGGGCCGAACGCCATGGGCAACGGCAACTCGGCGCGCTTGGGCAGCGGAATGTTCTCGGTGTCGCGCAGTTCGCTGTCCGGCTCGGGCCGGCCTTTGCCATCGCGACAAATCTCGGCCTTCGGATCGCGCTCGCCAAGGGCGGCGAAGATGGCCTTTTTCAGCGGCCCGAGCAGCTTCAGACCGGCCTTGGTCGCGGCCTTGTCGAGATCGGCCTCGAACACGGACCGATCCATGTAGCGTCCTTTCCGCTTGAGGGTCGCGAGCATGTCGCGGATCGCCTGCTGCCGGGCTTCGCCTTCGGCGATCTCCCTGCGTACGGTCTTCTCGTCCTTGCGTTTCTTGGAGGTCGCGAGGTTCGCGAATGCGGATTGCTCGTCGAGGCGGGCGATCCGTTCGGCGCTGGCCTCGAAATGCATGCGCAGCGGGCGCTCGACCACCACCTTGAGGAAGCCGAACTCGCGATTGTCGAAGATCCGGGAAACCACGCGCCGCTCGGTGGCACCGGTCTTGTGATCGACCACGACCTCGGCGGTTTCGCCGTTGCGATTGTTCGCATACAGGCGAGTCAACGCGGCGATATGATCGTCGCCGATCTCGTTGCGCTTGTTGTTGAGGCTCTTCTTCATCTTGCGGAAGAAGCGCGTGCCGTCGATCAACTGCACTTTGCCTTGTCGCTCGGCGGGCTTGCGGTTGGTCACCAGCCAGATGTAGGTATAGATGCCGGTGTTGTAGAACAGCTGATCCGGCAGAGCGACGATGGTGTCCAGCCAGTCGTTCTCGATGATCCAGCGACGGATGTTGGACGGCCCGGAATTGGCGTCACCCGAAAACAGCGGCGAGCCGTTGAAGACGATGGCGATCTTCGAACCCAGCCGATCCTCATCGCCTTCGGCGTAGGGATGCATCTTTGCGATCATGTGCTGCAGGAACAACAGCGAGCCGTCGTTGATCGCGGGTAGCCCCGCACCGAAACGGCCCGCTTCGCCCAGGCTGGCATATTCCTTCTCGACCACCGCTTTCTGGTCTTTCCACTCCACACCGAACGGTGGATTGGCGAGCATGTAGTGGAACTTCTGCCCCTGGAAGCCGTCCTTCGTCTTTCCGTCGCCCAGCGTATCGCCGAGAACGATGTTGGCGGTGTCCTCGTCCTTGATCAGCATGTCGGAACAGCAGATCGCCCACGATTCGTCGTTGTATTCCTGACCGAACAGCGACAGGTTCGCCCGAGCGTTCTGCCCCAGGATGTACTTTTCGGACTCCGATAGCATGCCGCCGGTCCCGCAGGTGGGGTCGTAGATGCTGCGATGGATCCCGGGCGTGTAGATGTCGCGCTCGCCGGTGTAGATCAGGCTGGCCATCAACCGGATGACCTCGCGCGGCGTGAAGTGATCGCCGGCCTCTTCGTTGGCCTGTTCGTTGAAGCGCATCACCAGATGCTCGAACAGGTAACCCATCTGCAGGTTGTCGATACGGTCAGGATGCAAGTCGATGTCCGCCATCGCCTTGACGATGGTGAACAGCCGATTGCTGGCATCCAGTTTTTCGATCTGATCCTCGAACTTGAATTTCTCGAAGATGTTGCGCGCACTCTCGGAGAAGCCGTTGATATAGGCAACCAGATTGGGTGCGATGTTGTCGGCATCGTCCAGCAGTTTCGCGAACGTGTAGGGACTGGTGTTGTATAGCGGATGGTTGCGATCCGGGTCCGCGGCCTTGCCGAGGAAGCGTGCCATCGCACGCTCGGCGGTACCCTTGGCCTGCAGCTTCGCGTATTCCTTCAACACTTTCTCTTTCGTCGGTTCAAGTACGCAGTCGAGTCGACGCAACACAACCATCGGCAGCATGACCAGCCGGTACTGCGGCGGACGATAAGGTCCGCGCAGACGGTTGGCGATTTCCCAAATTTTGCCCTTGAGTTCTTCGTGGGTACCGACGTTCATGCAATCCTGCTGTTGAGGAAATGGATCCGGCCCATCCACGACCGGTAAATCTTCAGGCACTCAGCCGTTCGAGGCGTCAGGCCACCTTGTTCGCCGCCAGGAAATCCTGCGCGAACCGCTGCAGCACCCCGCCGGCTTCGTAGATCGAGACTTCCTCGGCGGTGTCGAGGCGGCAGGTCACCGGGACTTCGATGCGTTCGCCATTGCGGCGCTGCACGACGAGGGTGAGATCGGCGCGGGGCGTGCGCGAACCGGTCACGTCGTAGGTTTCGGTGCCGTCGAGGCCGAGGGTGAGGCGCGTGGTGCCCGGCTTGAACTCCAGCGGCAGCACGCCCATGCCGATGAGGTTGGTGCGGTGGATGCGTTCGAAACCTTCGGCGACGATCGCCTCGACGCCGGCGAGACGCACGCCCTTGGCTGCCCAGTCGCGCGAACTGCCCTGTCCGTAATCCGCACCCGCGACGATGATCAACGGCTGTCCGCGGCTCATGTAGGTCTCGATCGCTTCCCACATGCGCATGACCTGGCCTTCCGGCTCGACGCGGGCGAGCGAACCTTTCTTCACGGTGCCGTCGGCGTTGCGGACCATTTCGTTGAGCAGCGTCGGGTTCGCGAACGTCGCGCGCTGCGCGGTGAGATGATCGCCGCGATGCGTGGCGTAGGAATTGAAGTCTTCTTCCGGCAGACCCATTTTCGCGAGATAGGCGCCGGCCGCGCTGTCGAGCAGGATCGCGTTCGACGGCGACAGGTGATCGGTGGTGATGTTGTCGCCCAGCACCGCCAACGGCCGAAGGCCGCGCAGCGTGCGCGGCTTGGCCAGCGCGCCTTCCCAATAAGGCGGACGGCGGATGTAGGTGCTCATCGGACGCCAGTCGTACAGCGGCTTCACCGGCTCGCCGCGTTCGACGCGCACGTTGAACATCGGCTCGTACACGCGGCGGAACTGCTCGGGCTTCACGCTCGCCTTCACGATCGCGTCGATCTCGGCGTCGCTCGGCCACAGGTCCTTCAGCGTGATCGGGTTGCCCTGCGCGTCGTGGCCCAGCGCATCCTTCTCGATGTCGAAACGGATGGTGCCGGCGATGGCGTAGGCCACCACCAGCGGCGGCGACGCGAGGAACGCCTGCTTCGCGTACGGATGAATGCGACCGTCGAAATTGCGGTTGCCGCTGAGCACCGCCGTCGCGTACAGATCGCGATCGATGATTTCCTGCTGGATCTTCGGATCCAGCGCGCCGCTCATGCCGTTGCAGGTGGTGCAGGCGAAGGCGACGATCCCGAAGCCCAGCGTTTCGAGATCGTCCTTCAACCCGGCTTCTTCCAGATACAGCGCGACGGCTTTCGATCCGGGCGCGAGCGAACTCTTCACCCACGGCTTGCGCGCGAGGCCCGCGCGGCGCGCATTGCGCGCCAGCAGACCGGCGGCGATCACGTTGCGCGGGTTCGAGGTGTTGGTGCAACTGGTGATCGCGGCGATGATCACCGCACCGTCGGGCATCAGGCCTTCGGCTTCCTGCGCGCGTGCCGCGTCGAGGTCGCCGGCGATGCCCTTCGCCGCGAGATCGGCGACCGCGACGCGCGCATGCGGATTCGACGGGCCGGCCATGCTGCGCACGACGGTCGAAAGATCGAAATGCAGGGTGCGCTCGTACTCGGCGGTGACCAGCGTATCGGCCCACAGACCGGCAGTCTTCGCATAGGTTTCGACCAGCGCGACCTGTTCGTCGCTACGGCCCGTCAGTCGCAGATAATCGAGGGTGTTGGCGTCGATGAAGAACATCGCCGCGGTCGCGCCGTATTCCGGCGCCATGTTGGAGATCGTCGCGCGATCGCCGAGCGTCAGTGCCGCGGCGCCTTCGCCGCGGAACTCCAGATATGCCCCGACCACCTTCTGCTTGCGCAGGAATTCGGTCAGCGCGAGCACGATGTCGGTGGCGGTGATCTCAGGCTGCGGGCGGCCGGCGAGTTCCACGCCGATGATGTCCGGCAACCGCATCCACGAGGCGCGGCCGAGCATCACGTTCTCCGCTTCCAGACCACCGACGCCGATCGCGATCACACCCAGTGCATCGACATGCGGCGTGTGACTGTCGGTGCCGACGCAGGTATCCGGATAGGCGACACCGTCCGTTACGCCGATCACCGGCGACATCCGCTCCAGATTGATCTGATGCATGATCCCGTTGCCTGGCGGGATCACGTCGACGTTGCGGAACGCGCGCTTGGTCCAGTCGATGAAGTGGAAGCGGTCCTCGTTGCGGCGATCCTCGATCGCGCGATTCTTCGCGAACGCATCCGGGTCGTCGCCGCCGCATTCGACGGCGAGCGAATGGTCGACGATCAATTGCACCGGGACGACCGGATTCACCTGCGCCGGATCGCCGCCCTGGTCGGCGACGGCATCGCGCAGGCCGGCCAGATCCACTAACGCGGTCTGGCCGAGGATGTCGTGGCACACCACGCGCGCCGGAAACCACGGAAAATCGAGGTCGCGTTTGCGACCGATCAACTGCCCCAGGAAATCGTCGAGACGGACCGGATCGGCGCGGCGCACGAGATTCTCGGCAAGCACGCGCGAGGTGTAGGGCAGCGTCGCCCAGGCGCCGGGCTGGAGCGCGTCGACCGCCTCCCGGGCATCGAACCAGTCGAGGCGGGTGCCGGGCAGCGGCTTGCGGTGTGCGGTATTCATGAGGGCGTCGTCCGGAGGCGGACCGATCGCGCAACCGTCCCGATGAGACGGGCGACGGAACGACGCCGGCAGGCGCAGCGCGATCGGGCGTAAGGAATCAGGCGGGAGGAGGCGCCATTATCCGGGAGCGGCCGCCGCAGCGTCATCCTCGATGGCATCGTCCATTGGCCGCGGTTGACGACGGACGGCGTGGCGTGGACAATTCCCGCCCCTCGTGGCTATGTAGCTCAGCCGGTTAGAGCACAGCACTCATAATGCTGGGGTCGGT
>CAMLLG010000058.1 GCA_946480825.1 uncultured Lysobacteraceae bacterium | reverse complement strand
CGAAGGTGCTCGGCCACGGCCGCGCCGACAAGATCCGCATCGTCAAGTTCCGCCGACGCAAGCACCATCGCAAGCAGATGGGCCACCGTCAGCACTACACCGAAATCCAGATCACCGGCATTGCCGGTGGCAAGAAGTAAGGAGAAGCCGCCATGGCACATAAAAAGGGCGTAGGTTCCTCGCGCAACGGCCGCGACTCCAACCCGAAATATCTCGGCGTGAAGCTGTTCGGCGGCCAGGCCGTCGAAGCCGGCAACATCATCGTCCGTCAGCGCGGCACCCAGTTCCATCCGGGTCCGGGCGTCGGCCTCGGCCGCGACCACACGCTGTTCGCGCTGGTCGACGGCAAGGTCGAATTCTCGGTGAAGGGCGCCAACAAGCGCCGCACCGTCAGCATCGTCTGATCGACGCATGCATTCGCGAGAGGCCCCGCTCCGGCGGGGCTTTTCGTTTCTGAAAGAGCGTTCCGCGGCATTTCAAGCGACACCGGTACCGGTTCTCGCCCACTTCATCCATCACTGGCAGAATCGCCCCATGAAACTCGTCGACGAAGCCGAAATCAACGTGTTCGCCGGAAACGGCGGCAACGGCTGCGTTGGTTTCCGGCGCGAAAAGTTCATTCCGCTGGGCGGCCCGGACGGCGGCGACGGCGGCGACGGCGGCAGCGTCTGGCTGGAGGCCGACGAAAACCTCAATACGCTGGTCGACTTCCGCCACCAGCGTTCGTTCCGTGCCCAGCGCGGCGAGAACGGCATGGGGCGGCAGATGTACGGCAAGGGCGGCGACAATCTGACCATCACCGTGCCTGTCGGCACCGTGGTGACCAATGTCGAGACCGACGAGGTGATCGGCGACCTGACCCGTCACGGCCAGCGTCTGCTCGTCGCGAAGGGCGGCAAGGGCGGCCTCGGCAACATGCATTTCAAGAGTTCGGTGAACCGCGCGCCGCGCAAGGCGCTGCCGGGTCTGCCCGGTGAGGAACGCACGCTGC
Source organism: uncultured Lysobacteraceae bacterium (assembly GCA_946480825.1). The sequence goes on along the minus strand of CAMLLG010000058.1, from coordinate 24,311 downwards.
GGCTTGAGCTGAAGCTGCTGGCCGATGTCGGCCTGCTGGGCTTCCCGAATGCCGGCAAAAGCACCTTCATCCGGGCGGTGTCGGCGGCGACGCCGAAAGTGGCGGATTATCCGTTCACCACGCTCTATCCGAATCTCGGCGTCGTCAGCGTGGAGCCGCATCGCAGTTTCGTCATCGCGGACATCCCCGGTCTGATCGAGGGCGCCGCCGATGGCGCCGGTCTCGGCAGCCTGTTCCTGCGCCATGTGCAGCGCACGCGTCTGCTGCTGCATCTGGTCGATATGGCCCCGATGGAGGGGGGCGTCGAAGCCTCGCCTGCCGAGCAGGTGCGCGCGATCGAGCGAGAACTGCGGAAATACGACCCGGGCATGCTGGAAAAGCCACGCTGGCTGGTGTTGAACAAGGCCGATCTGATGTTCGAAGACGAGGCTCGCGCGACCGCGGAAGCGGTCGTGGCCGAACTCGGCTGGACCCAGCCCTGGTACATGGTGTCGGCGCTGTCGCGCGAAGGCACCTGGCCGATCATGCTGGAGATCCAGCACTTCTTCGATCGTCTGCGCGAAGAGCAATTGGAAGCGGAAGCCGCCGCGCACCCGCACGTTGCGGGCAGTCCGGATGCAGGCTGAAGGCGCGACGTTGTTCGCCGTCGCACGGACAACAAAAAACCCGGCGTTCGCCGGGTTTTTGTCTGTCGATCACGCGTCGCGATCAGCCGGCCTTGAGGGCCTTGATGCGAGCGGTGAGGCGGCTCTTGTGGCGCGCGGCCTTGTTCTTGTGGATCAGGCCGCGGGCGCTGAAGCGGTCGAGAATCGGCTGGGCGATGGCGAAGGCGGCTTCGGCGCCGGCGGCGTCGTTGGCTTCGAGGGCCTTCAGCACTTTCTTGACGGACGTGCGGAGCATGGAGCGCTGGGCGGTGTTGCGCGCATTGCGCACGACGGTCTGCTTGGCGCGCTTCTTGGCGGACTTGATGTTGGCCACGGTGGAATCCTGGGATTGATGCTGGGTCGAATGGTTGAATCGAGCGATACGGGCCGCTCGATGGCATATGCAAGAGGACGGACCGCCGCTATGCGGACAGTTAGACAGAAAATTATGGGCGATTCAGTGGGTTGCGTCAACCGGATGCCGCCAGGGGCGAGCCATGGCCGATAACGCCCCGGCCGCGCCGCCCGAACCGGGGCCAAAGCCCGCGCGCAAGGCCGGTCTGCTGCGATCGACCTCGATCTTCAGCGCGATGACCCTGCTGTCCCGGATCGCGGGTTTCGCCCGCGATGCCCTCCAGTCGCGGCTGTTCGGCAGTTCGGCGGCGATGGATGCCTTCGTCATCGCCTACCGGATCCCGAACTACCTCCGGCGGATCTTCGCCGAGGGCTCGATGCAGATGGCGTTCGTGCCGGTGCTCAACGAGATCCGCGAGCGCGGCGACGAGGCGGCGCTGAAGGAATTCATCGACCGCATGGCCGGGTCGCTGTTCGCGGTGGTTTTCGTGGTGTCGGGACTGGGCATGCTGGCGGCCCCGTTGATCGCCGGCCTGTTCGCGCCCGGTTCGGTCGACGAACCCGGAAAATTCGGGCTGATCGTGCAGATGCTGCGGATCACCTTCCCGTATCTGCTGTTCATTTCGATGATGGCCCTCGTCGCCTCGGTACTGAACAGTTTCGGCAAGTTCGCACTGCCGGCGGTCACGCCGGTGCTGCACAACCTGGTGATGATTTCGGCCATGGTCTGGCTGGCGCCGCGGTTCGCCGAGCCCGCCAAGGCGCTGGCCTGGGGCGTGCTGATCGCGGGGATCCTGCAGTTGGCCGTGCTGTGGCCGGCGCTCGGCCGGTTGGGCATGCGGCCGACCCTGAAGCCCGGCTTCGGCCATCCGGACGTGCGCCGGGTGGCGAAGTTGATGGTGCCGACGCTGTTCTCGTCCTCAGTGGCCCAGTTGAACCTGTTGGTAGGCACGATGTTCGCTTCGGTGCTGGCCACCGGCAGCCAGACCTGGCTGTATCTGTCCGATCGGTTGGTCGAATTCCCCCTTGGGCTGTTCGGGGTGGCGATCGGCACCGTGATCCTGCCGCATTTATCCCGTCGCCACGCCGCGACCGATGCCGACGGGTATTCCGCCGCGCTGGATTGGGGGCTGCGGCTGGCGCTGCTGGTCGGCATTCCCGCGGCGTTGGGCTTGTTGCTGTTGGCCGAACCGCTGACTTCGGTGGTCTATCAGGGCGGCAAATTCACCCCCCACGACACCCGGATGGCGGCGCTCAGTCTCAGCGCCATGAGCATCGGCATCCCCGCGTTCATGCTCACCAAGGTGCTGTCGCCGGCGTTCTATGCGCGTCAGGATACGAAAACGCCGATGCGCGCCGCGATCTGGACGGTGCTGGCGAACGTCGCGATGACCGTGGCCTTCACCCTGCCGCTGTGGCTCAACGACATCGAAGGCGCTCACGGCGGGATCGCGCTCGCGACCGGTCTGGCCGGCATCTTCAACGCCTGGTTGCTGTGGCGTTATCTGCGCCGCGACGGTCTGCTCAAACCGCAGCCGGGGTGGGGGCGGCATCTGCTGCGGATCGCCGTCGGCTGCGGCGCCATGACCGCAGTGGTTCTGGGTCTGTCGTTCCGGGTCGGTGATTGGACCGCCATCGATAATCCGTGGTGGCGGGTGGCCCTGCTGCTCGGCGTCGTGACCGCGGGCGCCGTCGTTTACGGGGTCGCGTTGCTGGCCATGGGGCTGCGCCCGCGCGACCTGCGGCATTGAGGCATGCGCCATTGAGGCATGCGACATCGGGGTCGAAGATCCGGACGCATCGTTCCGGACAGCATCCTCGCGGACTCGTCGGCTCCGGCTCGCTATACTGCGGAATTGATTGAACTTTGTCCGTCCGGGCCTGCGCCCGGCGGCCTGGACCCGAATGACCGAACTCTTCCGCGACCTCGACGGCGGGCCGCTGTGCCCGGATGGCAGCGTAGTGTGCATCGGTGCCTTCGACGGCCTGCATCTGGGCCATCGGGCGCTGGTGTCCCGCGCGGTTGCGCGCGCCCGCACGCTCGGCGTGCCGGCGGTCGCGCTCAGCTTCGAACCGCTGCCGCGGGAATTCTTCGCCGGCGCCGCCGCGCCGCCGCGGCTGCAACTGCCGCGGATGAAGCTCGCCGAATTCCGTGCGTTGGGCATCGATCGCGTCGGCCTGCTGCGTTTCAACTCGGCGCTCGCGGCATTGTCCCCCGAGGCGTTCGTCGAGCGTCTGCTGGTCGCCAGGCTGCAGGCGCGCGAAATCTGGGTCGGGCCGGATTTCCGCTTCGGCCGTGCGCGCGCCGGCAATCTCGATGTGCTGCAGCGGATGGGCGCCGCGCACGGTTTCCTCGCCGACACCATCGCGCCGGTGGAACTCGATGGCATGCCGGTGTCCAGCACCCGCATCCGCGCCGCGCTGCAGACCGGCGATTTCGCGACCGCCGCGCGATTGCTCGGCAAACCCTATGCCATCGCCGGCCGCGTCGTACGCGGCAGGCAGCTTGGTCGCACGCTCGGCTATCCCACCGCGAACCTGCGGTTCGCGAACAAGACCCCGGCGCTGCGCGGCATCTACGCGACCTGGGTGCATGGCGTGGCGGCGCAGCCGTGGCCATCGGTGTCCAGCTTCGGCACCCGGCCCACGGTCGACGGCAAGGAGCCGTTGCTGGAAGCGCATCTTTTCGATTTCGACGCCGATCTGTACGGCAGGCACATCGAAGTCGAGTTCGTCGCGCGCCTGCGCGACGAAGAAAAATTCCCCGATCTGCCGGCCCTGGTCGTGCAGATGAACCGCGATGCCGAGCAGGCCCGCCGCCTGCTGCGTGCGGATACCCAACCGACGACAGAACGAGCCGACGCGTGAGCGAACAAGACAGCCAGCGCTACAAAGCCACGATCCATCTGCCCGCCACGGAATTCCCGATGCGCGGCGATCTGCCCAAGCGCGAGCCGGACACGCTCAAACGCTGGGAAGCGCAGGATCTCTACGCGCAGGTGCGCGCCCACGCCGAAGGCCGGCCTTCGTTCGTGCTGCACGATGGTCCGCCGTACGCGAACGGCGCGATCCACATCGGTCATGCGGTGAACAAGATCCTCAAGGACCTGGTGGTGAAGTCGAAGCTGATGGCCGGCTTCGACGCGCCGTACGTGCCGGGCTGGGATTGTCACGGTCTGCCGATCGAACTGCAGGTCGAGAAGAAATTCGGCAAGGTCGGCGACAAGATCGATGCCGCCGAATTCCGCAAGCGCTGCCGCGAATACGCCGGCCAGCAGATCGATCTGCAGCGCAAGGATTTCAAGCGCCTCGGCGTGCTCGGCGACTGGGACAATCCCTATCGCACGATGGATTTCCGCTACGAGGCGGACATGCTGCGCGCGTTGGCGAAGATCGTCGAGCGCGGGCATCTCGCGCGCGGCGCGAAGCCGGTGCACTGGTGCTTCGATTGCGGCTCGTCGCTGGCGGAAGCCGAGATCGAATACGAGAACAAGGTTTCGCCCGCAGTGGACGTGGCCTATGCGGCGCGCGATCCGCGGGCACTGGCGGCGAAATTCGGCGTGGCGATCGACGATGAGGTCGAGGTCGCGGTGCCGATCTGGACCACCACGCCGTGGACGCTGCCGGCCTCGCTCGCGGTGAGCATCGGTCCGGAACTCGAATACGCCCTGGTCGAGGGCCCTGCGCACGATGGCAGGCGCCGTCTGCTGGTGCTGGCCGAAGCGCTGGTGCCGAAGGCGCTCAAGCGCTACGGCATCGAAGTACCCGAAGTGCTGGGACGTGCGCTCGGCGCGGCCCTCGAGAACCTGCTGCTCGCGCATCCGTTCTACGCCGAGCGCGACATCCCGCTGATTCTCGGCGATCACGTGTCGGCCGAGGACGGTACCGGTGCCGTGCACACCGCGCCGGGCCATGGCCAGGAAGACTACGCCGTCGGCCTGAAGTACGGCCTGATCGCGAAATACACCGCGGCGCAGATGAATCCGGTCGACGGTCGCGGCGTGTACCTGTCGTCGACACCGCCGCTGGGCGACACCGCGCTGGCCGGCCTGCACATCTGGAAGGCGAACGACGTCATCGTCGAGGCGCTGCGCGGCATCGGTGCGTTGCTCGCGTTTTTCAGGCTCGATCACAGCTATCCGCACTGCTGGCGCCACAAGACGCCGGTGGCGTTCCGCGCCACGCCGCAGTGGTTCATCTCGATGGAGCAGGCGAATCTGCGCGTCGATGCGCTCGATGCGATCAAGCAGGTCGAATGGTTCCCCGACTGGGGCCAGGCGCGCATCACCGGCATGATCGAAAACCGCCCGGACTGGACGATCTCGCGCCAGCGCACCTGGGGCGTGCCGATCGCACTGTTCATCCATCGCGAGACCGGCGAGCCGCATCCCAATTCGCCGGCCCTCATGCGTCAGGTCGCGGATCACGTCGAACGCGCCGGCGCCGATGCCTGGTACGCGCTCGACGCGACAGAACTGCTCGGCGAACAGGCGCAGGATTACGACAAGGTCACGGACATCCTCGACGTGTGGTTCGACTCGGGCGTGAGTCACGAATGCGTACTCGCGCAGCGGCCGGAAGACGGCCTGCGCAAGCCGGCCGACATGTACCTCGAAGGCTCCGACCAGCATCGCGGCTGGTTCCACAGCGCGCTGCTCACCGGCATCGCGATGGACGGACATGCACCGTATCGGCAGGTGCTCACCCACGGGTTCACGGTGGACGAGCACGGCAAGAAGATGTCGAAGTCGCTCGGCAACGTGGTCGAGCCGCAGAAGGTGATCGACCAGATGGGCGCCGACGTGCTACGCCTGTGGGTCGCCGCCGCCGACTATCGCAACGAGATGTCGGTGTCCGATACCATCCTCAAGCGCAGTGGCGAGGTCTATCGCCGCATCCGCAACACCGCGCGCTTCCTGCTCGGCAATCTCAACGGTTTCGACCCGGCCGCGCATCTGGTCGCGCCGGAAGACATGGTCGCGCTGGATCGCTGGATCGTGCATCGGGCGTACGAACTGCAGGCCGAGATCGCGAACGCCTACCGCCGCTACGACTTCGCCGAAGTGGTGCAGGCGCTGATCAACTTCTGCAGCGTCGATCTCGGCGCGCTGTATCTGGATGTCACCAAGGACCGGCTGTACACCATGCGCGAGGATTCGCGCGGCCGGCGCAGCGCGCAGAGCGCGATGTACCGCATCGCCGAAGCCTTCGTGCGCTGGATCGCGCCGATTCTGACGTTCACCGCCGACGAACTGTGGCGGCACCTGCCTGCGGTCACCGAACGCGGTCCGCGCGAAGGTCATGTGCTGTTCGCGACGTGGTACGAAGGGCTGGCGCCGCTGCCGGCGGACGCGACGCTGAATGCCGAGCGCTTCTCGCGCCTGCTCGAACTGCGCGAGCAGGTCGCGAAGACGCTGGAGCCGATGCGCGCCAGCGGCGAGATCGGCGCGGCGCTGGATGCCGAAATCGCGCTCGCCTGCCATGCCGATGAGTTCGCCTGGCTGACGCCGCTGGGGGATGAACTGCGGTTCTTCTTCATCAGCGGGGATGTCGTCGTGACCCAAGGCCAAACCGGTTTCGCCGCCACGGTCAGCGCCAAGCGCAAATGCATCCGCTGCTGGCATCATCGCGACGATGTCGGCAGTCATCCGGACCATCCCGAGATCTGCGGCCGCTGCGTGAGCAACGTCGAAGGTCCGGGCGAAGACCGGCATTGGTTCTGATCGGGTCGAGCGGCCTGACCAGTCATTCGACTGTTGAAAACCGGGCCGCCGATCCGCGCGACGCAACATCCAGCGGGCTGAAGCCCGCTCTACGGAGCAGATTCTCGGCATGAGCGCATTCCCCAAACCCAACGCCCTGATCTGGCTGCTGCTGTCCGCGGTGATCATCGGCCTCGACCAGTGGAGCAAGGCCTGGGTGCTGTCCAGCCTGCCCGAATATCAGGCGGTGACGGTCATCGAGAACTACTGGAACTGGTACCGCAGCTACAACAAGGGTGCCGCGTTCAGTTTCCTGGCCGATACCGACTGGGGCCGCCACGTGTTCTCGGCGCTGGCGGTGGTGATCAGCGGCGTGTTGGCCTACTGGCTCGCGCGCACGCCGCGCGGGCAGTGGCGCGAGGCCCTGCCGTTCTCGCTGGTGATCGGCGGCGCGCTGGGCAACCTGCTCGACCGTTTCCAGCACGGGCATGTCGTCGATTTCATCCAGTGGCACTGGATGAACGTCTACTACTACCCGTCGTTCAACATCGCCGATTCCGCCATCGTCGGCGGCGCCATCGCGCTGGTGGTCTTCGGCGTGTTCGGCAACCACGGCAAAGCGCCTGCGGAAGGAGGATAATCCGCTCATGGACATCATCCTCGCCAACCCCCGCGGCTTCTGCGCAGGCGTCGACCGCGCCATCGAGATCGTGAAGCGCGCGATCGAGACTCTCGGCGCCCCGATCTACGTTCGCCATGAAGTGGTGCACAACCGTTTCGTGGTCGAAGACCTGCGCAAGCGCGGCGCGGTGTTCGTCGAAGAACTGGACGAAGTGCCCGACAACGCGACCGTGATCTTCAGCGCCCATGGCGTTTCGCAGGCGGTCCGCATCGAGGCCGAGCGTCGCGGGCTGAAGGTATTCGATGCGACCTGTCCTCTGGTGACCAAGGTCCATCTCGAAGTCGCGCGGCACTGCCGCGCGGGCCGCGACGTGGTGCTGATCGGGCATGCGGGCCATCCGGAAGTGGAGGGCACCATGGGTCAGTGGCTGGCCGAGGCCGGGGTCGGCCAGATCTATCTGGTCGAGGATCTCGACGACGTGGCGACGCTGGCGGTCGGACAGCCGGCCAATCTGGCCTACACCACCCAGACCACGCTGTCGGTGGACGACACCCGCGGGATCATCGAGGCGCTGCGCCTGAAATACCCGGAGATCCAGGGCCCGCGCAACGACGACATCTGCTATGCCACCCAGAACCGCCAGGATGCCGTGCGCGTGCTCGCCGAGCAGTGCGATCTGGTCCTCGTGGTGGGCTCGCCCAACAGCTCGAATTCCAACCGCCTGCGCGAATTGGCCGAACGCGAAGGGGTGGAGGCGTATCTCATCGACGGCGCCGAAGAGATCGATCCGCGCTGGATCGAAGGCCGTCGTCATGTCGGCGTCACCGCCGGCGCCTCCGCACCGGACGTGTTGGTGCAGGGCGTCATCGCCCGCCTGCGGGCGCTCGGCGCCGCGGGGCTGCGCGAACTGGACGGCGCGACGGAGGACATGATCTTCGCCCTGCCGAAGGAACTGCGGGTCCAACTGGTGGATTGAGGCGTGGATCGAGGCGCGAGATTGACCGCCGGCCCCGCGAAAACCTAGAATCCCCCTCCCGCTTCCGGCCTTCGCCGGGGGCGCTGCAGCAAACGCCGGAATAGCTCAGTCGGTAGAGCGGCGCATTCGTAATGCGTAGGTCGCAGGTTCGACTCCTGTTTCCGGCACCAGATCTTCGCGAAAACCGCCCTCAGGGGCGGTTTTTTCGTTTCCGCGGTCGTGCTGCGGCGATGCCCCGTGCGATGGACGCGCCGGGCGTGCGTTTCGTCGGACCCGGTCGCATCGTGCAGCATGCCGGTTACCATCGTTTCCCGCATCCGATGCCTCTCGCCATGGACGACCGCCTCGTCGCTTTCGCCGAATCCGCCATTCGCGACCATCTGGTGGCGCGACCCGAGTCCGCGGATACGCTGGAGGGCGTTCATCGCTGGTGGATCGCATGGCCCGAGTCCGCGGTCTCGCCGATCGTCACCCGATCCGCGCTCGAACGCCTGCTCGCCGCCGGCGAGGTCGAGACCATGACGGTCGGGCGCAACGTGCTGTGGCGTCGGGCGCGCCGTCCGGCTTGACGCATCGGCGGCGCCGGATCGCGACGCTCATCGCAGACACGTCCGTCGGTGCGTACGCTAACGTATGCGGCCGCATCCGGTGTCCCGCCCATGCCGCAACGTCCTTCGCCTTTTCCGATGGAGGGGCCGCTCAGGCTCCTGATTCCGATCTCGGCCGCCGCCGCCATCGCCGGCGCATGGCTGGGCGGGCAGTGGCTCTGGCTGCATTACATCGGCAAACCGCTGACCACATTGCTGATTCTCTGGCTCGCGGCCTCGCTGTCGCCGGCGATCGGTCCGCGTTATCGCGTCGCCGTTCTGGTCAGCATGGCGTTGTCGCTGGTCGGCGATGTGTTGCTGATGCTGCCGGGCGATTTCTTCGTGCCCGGGCTGATCGCGTTCCTGCTCGCGCACCTCGGCTACATCGTCGCGTTCGCGCCGGGATCATCGATGCAGGCGAAGCTCGGGGCCTTCGCGCTACTCGCGGTCGTCGCCGGCGCGAATCTCGTCGGCCTGCTGCCGCGGATCGGGGCCGATCTGAAGGTCGCCGTGCTTGCGTATGTGGTCGTGCTGGCGTCGATGGCGGCGCTCGCGCTGGCGCGCGCATGGACGCCTGCACTCGCGGATAAGACACCGGGCAGCGTGCGCCATGCGGCCGCGGGCGGCCTGTGCTTCGTGCTCAGCGACAGCCTGTTGGCATGGGACAAATTCGGCGGCGGCATTCCTTTTTCGGCGTTGCTGATCCTGTCCAGCTATTGGCTGGCCCAGTGGTGCATCGCGAAATCGGTCGCGGAGCGCTAGCCATGGCCCTGGCCGAAACGATCATGATGGTCGCGATCCCGTGTTTCTTCGCGCTGATGGCGGTGGAAATGCTTGCGGCGCGCGCGATGAGGCGGTCGGTCTATCGGCTCAACGATTCGATCAACAGCATCGGTCTCGGGGTGCTGTCGCAGGTTGTGGGCGTATTCACCAAATTGTTGACCATCGGAATTTACGCATGGGTGGTCGAACGCGTGGCCCTGTTCGCGCTGCCGCTCGACAGCGTGTGGGTATGGGTCGGCGCGTTGCTGCTGTACGACTTCTGCTACTACTGGCTGCATCGCGCGGGACATGAGGTCGGCATTCTCTGGGCCGCGCATGTGGTGCACCACCAGAGCGAGCGCTACAACCTCAGCACCGCATTGCGACAGACCGGCAGCGGCGCATTGCTGGGCTGGCTGTTCTACCTGCCGATGGCGGTGCTGGGCGTGCCGGTGGAAGTGTTCGCGGTGGTGGCGGTGATCGATCTGATCTACCAGTACTGGATCCATACCGAGCTGGTGCCGAAGCTGGGCTGGTTCGACCGGGTGTTCGCCTCGCCCTCGAATCATCGCGTCCACCATGCGGTAAACGAGCGTTATCTGGACAGGAATTACGGCGGCATCCTGATCCTGTGGGACCGCATGTTCGGCACCTTCGCCGAGGAACGCGACGATGAGCCGCCGGTGTACGGCACGCGCGCACCGTTGCGCAGTTGGAACCCGCTCTGGGCGAACGTCGAGGTGTACTGGGCGCTGGCGAAAGATGCCTGGCGCGCGCGGCGCTGGCGCGACAAGCTGCGGGTCTGGTTCGCATCGCCGGGCTGGCGGCCCGCAGATCTGGTCGAGCGATTTCCGAGGCCCGCATTCGACATCGCGCGCGTCGAGTACGACCCGTCGCTGTCGCGACCGATGCGCGCGTATGGCCTGCTGCATTTCCTGCTGTTGCTGGCGCTGGGCGTGCATTTCCTGTCGGCCGCGCCGACGCTGGGCGCAGCGTTGCTGGCGCTCGATGCCCTGTTCCTGACGACGGGGCTGTTGTCGCTCGGGCTGTTGATGGAGGGGCGCCGGTGGGCGTTGGCCGTCGAGATTCCGCGACTGCTCTGGCTTGCGGCATGGCCTGCATCGTTCGATCGCCTGTCCGGACTTCCGGGTCCCGCTGCGGCGGTTCACGGCGGGTTTGCGGTGGTCGCGGCGCTCAGTCTGCCGGCCGCGTTGTGGGCCTGGCGGGGCACCGCGACACTGCAGGCTCGCGTCGCGCGTTGATGCAGTGCCGCTGGCCGTCTCGCCGACTGCGACCGGCCGCGGCTACAGTACGCGCTCGTGCCGTCCGAGATCGATCATGAGCAAAGCCCCCGGCAAGACCGCCGCCAAACCGCGCATCGCCTTCGTCTGCGGCGAATGCGGTGGCGAGCACGGCAAATGGCAGGGGCAGTGCGGCGAATGCGGGGCCTGGAACACGCTCAGCCAGATCGTGCTGGAATCCGCGGCCGCCGCGGCATCGCCGGCCGCACGCCGCAGCAGTTGGGCCGGCAAGGTCGATCCGCCGAAAGTCACCGCGCTGAAGGACGTGCTGCATCGCGAAGACGTGCGCACAAGCACCGGCATCGGCGAATTCGACCGCGTGCTCGGCGGCGGGTTGGTCGAAGGCGCGGTGATCCTGATCGGCGGCGACCCGGGCATCGGCAAATCCACGCTGCTGCTGCAGGCGCTGGCGAGCATGGCCGGCCGGTTGCCCGCGCTGTACGTCACCGGCGAAGAATCGCTGGCCCAGGTCGCGGGCCGGGCTTCGCGGCTCGGGTTGCCGCTCGATGGCCTGAGCGCGCTGGCCGAAACCGGCGTCGAACGCATTCTCGAACAGGCCTCGCAGATGCAGCCCGGACTGCTGGTCGCCGATTCGGTGCAGACGCTGTGGACCGAATCCCTGACCGCCGCGCCCGGTTCGGTCAGCCAGGTGCGCGAAAGCGCCGCGCGGTTGGTGCGCTACGCCAAGGAAACCGGCACCGCGATTTTCCTCGTCGGCCACGTCACCAAGGAAGGCGGCATCGCCGGCCCGCGCGTGCTCGAACACATGGTCGACGCCGTGCTGTATTTCGAAGGCGACAGCGGCAGCCGCTTCCGGGTGTTGCGTGCGTTCAAGAATCGATTCGGCGCGGTCAACGAACTCGGCGTATTCGCGATGAGCGACAAGGGCCTGCGCGAAGTGCCTAACCCCTCTGCGATCTTCCTGTCCGGCAGCGGCCGTCAGCCCGGCAGCTGCGTGATGGTCACCCGCGAGGGCACGCGGCCGCTGATGGTGGAAGTGCAGGCGCTGGTCGATGCGTCGCCGCTGTCGAATCCGCGCCGGGTCGCCGTCGGTCTCGAACAGAACCGCCTCGCCATGCTGCTGGCGGTGCTGCACCGTCACGGCGGGATCATGGTCGGCGATCAGGACGTGTTCGTGAATGTGGTCGGCGGCATCCGCGTGCAGGAAACCGCCGCCGATCTGCCGGTGCTGCTGGCGGTGCTGTCGTCGCTGCGCGACCGGCCTCTGGCCGAAAAGACCATCGCTTTCGGCGAAGTCGGCCTGTCCGGCGAGATCCGCCCGGTGCCCAACGGCGAGGAGCGGCTGAAGGAAGCCGCGACCCACGGCTTCAAGCGTGCGATCGTACCCAGGGCCAACGCGCCCAAGGCCAACGCTTACAAAGGCATGGAGGTGATCGCGGTCGAACGTCTGGCCGATGCCCTCGACGCCGCCGCCGACTGACTGTTTCGCGTCCACGTTTCCGTCCATCCGCTGTTCTTTCCATCCACCCTCCGGAGCACGTCCATGTCGGGTTTCCTGTCCTCGTTGCGCTCGCTCTTCGGCGGCAAACCCGTCGACCCGCCGATGGATCCCGCAGCCTTCACCGAGGAGGTCGCGCGCCGCGTGCGTATGTCCGTGCCGGAGATCGACGTGAAGATCGTCGGCGAGCTGGAACTGGCGATCGACATGACCGACGAAGGCGGCAACAGCGCGTTCCTGCACAACGCGTACCAGATGTACCGGGGCGAGTCGCCGAAGGGCCGCGAGGATCTGATCGACCGTTTCGTGGCTTCGTTCGCGGAGGCGGCGAAGGGGCTGGAGCGCAGTCCCGAGGCGATCATTCCGGTCGTCAAGGATCGCGCCTGGCTTGCCGAGATCGAAGCCTCGATGCGGCAGATGGGCAAGGAAGGGCAGGCCAAGGTCTACGACGATCTCAACGACGATCTGGTCGTGGTCTACGCGATCGATACGCCGAGCAACATCGCCTACCTCAGTCCGGAAGAACTGGAGCGATTGGGCGTGGAGCGCGATGCCCTCCGCGCGCTCGCGGTGCGCAATCTGCGCGGCCTGCTGCCGGGCATCGAGGTGCAGCGCGGCGAAACGCTGAACATGGTCACCGCCGACGGCAATTACGAAGCCTCGCTGCTGCTGTTCTCCGACCTGTGGGCGCGCGAGCGCGAAAAGCTTCGCGGAGAACCGGTGGCCGCGGTGCCCGCTCGCGATCTGTTGTTGTTCGCGGATTCCGCCGATGCCGAGGCCGTGGCGCAACTGCGCCAACTCGCGGCGAAGATGCGTGCGGAGGCTGCCTATTCGCTGACCGATCGCCTGTTCGTGCTGCGCGAAGACCGCTGGGAGCCGTTCTGAGCCGCCCATGCCCCGCGCGCCCGGGCTGACCTACACTCGCCGCATGCACGAGATCGATCCGCCGCCCGACGACGACGCGGTCGCCGATGCGCCGGCGAAGCCGGCCGCCAAACGTCGTCGCCCCGAACTCACCCCGCAGCAGCGCGCCCTCGGCCTGCTGGTGCGTCGCGAGCATTCGCGCAAGGAACTGGCGCGCAAGCTGACCAGTCGCGGGGTACAGGCCGAGGATGCGCAGGCCGCGGTGGACAGGATGACCGCCGAGGGCTGGCAGGACGATGCCCGCTTCGCCGAACAACTGGTCCGCAGCCGGGCGAACAATGGCTACGGCCCGCTGCGCATCCGCGCCGAACTGGGCACGCACGGGCTGGATCGGGAGGCGGTCGCCATCGCGATGGACACCTACGACGGCGACTGGACCGAAAACGCCCGCGATCTGGTGCGCCGACGGTTCCCGGGCGGCGCCGAGGATCCCGCAGTGCGGCGGAAAGCCGCCGATTTCCTGATCCGCCGCGGCTTTTCCGGCGGCCAGGTCCGGGCAGCCGCCCGTTTCGATCCGGACGAGGACTAGCAGGCTGTTCGGCCAGCGCGCCGCCGGCTGCGCCCGACGGGCCGACGCCTGCTAACCTACGCGGTCCTGGGTTGTTCGCTCGATTCCGCGCCGGCACGCTGCCGGTCCGCGGCATCCGCACCGCGCCCGTCTTCTGCCGCCGAAGCCATGACCATCACCGCGAAAACCACCGCAGACATCCGCCGCGACTTCCTCGAATTCTTCCGCTCGAAGGGCCACACCGTGGTGCCGTCGAGCCCGCTGGTGCCGGGCAACGATCCGACCCTGCTGTTCACCAACGCCGGCATGGTGCAGTTCAAGGACGTGTTCCTCGGCGCCGAGAAACGCAGCTATACCCGCGCCGTCTCCAGCCAGCGCTGCGTGCGCGCCGGCGGCAAGCACAACGATCTCGATCAGGTCGGTTACACCGCGCGCCATCACACCTTCTTCGAAATGCTGGGCAACTTCAGCTTCGGCGATTACTTCAAGCGCGACGCCATCGCCTACGCCTGGGAACTGCTGACCGGCACATGGGGCCTGCCGAAAGAGAAGCTGCTGGTCACGATCTACCACACCGACGACGAAGCTTTCGACATTTGGCACAAGGAGATCGGCCTGCCCGCGGACCGCATCATCCGGATCGGCGACAACAAGGGCGCGCCGTACGCCTCCGACAACTTCTGGCAGATGGCCGACACCGGCCCCTGCGGCCCCTGCACCGAAATCTTCTACGACCACGGCGACCACATCGCCGGCGGCCCGCCGGGCTCGCCCGACGAGGACGGCGACCGCTACATCGAGATCTGGAACAACGTATTCATGCAGTTCGATCGCCAGCCCGACGGCAGCCTGCTGCCGCTGCCGGCGCCGTGCGTCGACACCGGCATGGGCTTGGAGCGCATCGCGGCCGTGCTGCAGCACGTGCACAGCAATTACGAAATCGATCTGTTCCAGCATCTGATCAAGGCCGCCGCCGCGATCACGAATACCGCCGATCTCGAGCACAAATCGCTGCGCGTCATCGCCGACCACACCCGCGCCTGCAGCTTCCTGATCGTCGACGGCGTATTGCCGAGCAACCTCGGTCGTGGCTATGTGCTGCGCCGGATCATTCGCCGCGCCGTGCGTCATCTCTGGAAACTCGGCGCATTGAATGCGGAAGGCAACTTCTGGCGGATGCTGCAGCCGCTGATCGATGTGATGGGCGAAGCGTATCCGGAGTTGGCCGAGAAGCGCGTGCTGATCGAGCGCGCGTTGAAGGCGGAAGAGGCCGCGTTCTCGCAGACGCTCGACGCCGGCATGGCGAGGCTTGAAGGCTACCTCGCTCAGAACGGCGGCACGGTCACCGGCGAACAGCTGTTCCTCCTGCACGATACCTATGGCTGCCCGCCGGACCTCATTGCAGACATTCTTCGCGAGAAGGGCCTGGGCGAGCTGACGCCGGATGTGGTCGCCGAATACGATCGGCGGATGGAAGAACAGAAGCGCAAAAGCAAGGAAGGCGGCGGTTTCACTGAAAAGACGGTTCTGTCCGCCGAACTCATCGCCCAGCTCGCGCCCACCGATTTCCTCGGCTACGACCGCCTCGATGCCGACGACCTCGAAGTCGTCGCGCTGCTCAAGGACGGCGCGCCGGTGGAAAGCATCGTTGCGGGCGACGAGGCAATCGTCATCCTGGCGCGTACCCCGTTCTACGCCGAGTCCGGCGGCCAGGTCGGCGACACCGGCACGCTGGCGGGCGAGGGGGCCGAGTTCGTCGTGAGCGACACCCAGAAATTCGCCGGTCAGTTCTTCGGCCATGACGGCATGCTCGCGGGCGGTAGCCTCAAGCGTGGCGACCGCTTGTCGGGTCGGGTCGACGGCGCGCGTCGTGGCGCCACCATCCTCAACCACAGCGCGACCCACCTGCTGCATGCCGCGCTGCGCAGCGTGCTCGGTACCCACGTGACCCAGAAGGGCTCGCTGGTCGCCCCCGACCGTCTGCGTTTCGACTTCAGCCATTTCCAGGCGGTCACCGCCGACGAACTGGCTGAGATCGAGCGCCGCGTCAACGCCGAGATTCGCGCCAACAGCGAGGCCGAAGTGCATCACATGGGCATGCAGGAAGCGCTGGATTTCGGGGCGATGGCGCTGTTCGGCGAGAAGTACGGCGAGCACGTGCGCGTGCTGCGCATGGGCGACACGTCGACCGAACTGTGCGGCGGCACCCATGTGCGCCGCACCGGTGATATCGGCCTGTTCAAGATCGTCTCCGAAGGCGGCATCCAGGCCGGCGTGCGCCGGATCGAGGCCGTGACCGGGCAGGGCGCTCTGGATTACATCGCCGACGAAGAGCGCCGCCTCGACGAGGCCGCCGACCTGCTCGGCGGCAACCCGGCCGACATCGGCGACAAGCTGCGCGCATTGCTCGATCGCCAGAAGAAGCTGGAGCGCGAGCTGGAAGGGCTCAAGGCCAAGGCCGCTGGGGCGGCTGCGGTCGATCTGGCGGCCTCGGCCGCGGACATCGGCGGTATACGCGTCCTGGCCGCACGGGTCGAAGGCATGGATGCCAAGGCTTTGCGGGAGACCGTTGATCGGCTCAAGGCCGAACTCCGTGACGCGGTCGTACTGTTGGCGGGGGCCTCGGATGGTAAAGTGGCGCTTATTGCGGGCGTGAGCGGCGCAGCTCTGGGACCCATCAAGGCCGGAGAGCTGATGGCGCATGTGTCCGGACAGATCGGTGGCAAGGGCGGTGGCCGGACCGATATGGCCCAGGGGGGCGGCGAAGATGGTCCCCGGCTGCGCAGCGCTCTGGACGGCATTCAGGATTGGGTCAAAGACAGGATGGGGTAACCGGCGGGCACGCGATCTGAAGGCATGACTTCAGACGCTTCCCGACAGTGCGCCAGTCCGGTTATCCTTATTTATTGCGTTCGCGACATACGATCCATCCCCGCCAGAAATACGAGTCGCGGAACAACGACATGGTGCCGACGAGGGGGAAGTCGGCCAACGGAGACATGCAATGCTTATTCTGACTCGCCGGGTTGGCGAAACTCTGATGATCGGTGACACCGTCACCGTCACCGTGCTCGGAGTGAAAGGCAACCAGGTGCGTATCGGCATCACGGCACCCAAAGACGTGGCCGTGCATCGCGAAGAGATTTACCAGCGCATCCAGCGTGGCGAAGGCCACAACCCGAATTCGGGTTTGCCGCAGGGCGACTGACCGCGTTATGCTTTCAAGCGCGCATCGTCGCGCCGACGGAGAGTTGCCCGAGAGGCCGAAGGGGCTCCCCTGCTAAGGGAGTATGGGGTCAAAAGCTCCATCGAGGGTTCGAATCCCTCACTCTCCGCCATTACCTGCTGTACTGACGAAGTGTGTATCGACGAAGTGTGCACCGACGTTGTTTGATCGCGTGATTCCCGGTACGCCGCGATGCGGCGACCATCCCGGTATCACGCGTCACTCCCCGTCACGTGTCGTATCAGAAGCGGCATCGTCGATTTTTCGGTTCAACGGTCTGCGATTTTTCGTATCGCATCCCCGAAATGAATCGAATCGATCAATGAGGATTGACCAACCCATTCCGGATTGGCACAATTCCGCTTCTTCACCACGCGCCCGTAGCTCAGTTGGATAGAGCACCAGGCTACGAACTTGGGGGTCGGAGGTTCGAATCCTTCCGGGCGCGCCATCTTCAGACGAAAAGCCGACGAGAAATCGTCGGCTTTTCGTTGTGTGCGATGAAAACAGCCGCAAACCCGCGAATCGGCGCGCCGCGATGTCAGCCGCCGTCGCGCGCCTTGCGCTCCGCTTCGATGCGTTCGCGCAGCGACCGTGGCCGCATGTCGGTCCAGATCTCTTCGATATGCGCGAGGCACGCCGCCTTGTCGCCGCGAAAGCCCTCGGCTCGCCAACCCAAGGGCAACTCGCGGTCCGTCGGCCAGATCGAATACTGCTCTTCGTGATTGACCACGACCGCATAGGTCGTGGCATCTTCGTGATTCGTCATCGTGCGCTCCTGACCGCAGGTATGCGTATCGACGGGATCATACGCCCGACGACCTTCAGTCGAGGAACTGCAGCCGCGCCAGCTCGGCGTAGAGTCCGCCCTGGGCGAGCAGGGTTTCGTGCGTGCCTTCGGCCACGATCCGGCCCTTGTCCATCACCACGATGCGGTCGGCCTTGAGCACGGTGGCGAGGCGATGCGCGATGACCAGCGTGGTCCGCCCGCGCATCAGGTTTTCCAGCGCGTGCTGCACCGCTCGCTCGCTCTGCGCGTCGAGTGCGGAGGTCGCTTCGTCCAGCAACAGCAACGGCGCGTCCTTCAGCAGCGCCCGCGCGATCGCGATGCGCTGTTGCTGGCCGCCGGACAGCCGCACGCCGCGTTCGCCGAGTTCTTCCTCGTATCCCTTCGGCAGCGCGCTCAGGAACTCGTGGGCCTCGGCCGATCGCGCCGCCGCTTCGACGTCCGCATCGCCGGCTTCCAGGCGGCCGTAGCGGATGTTCTCGCGCGCGCTCGCGGCGAACAGGGTCGGCTGCTGCGGCACCAGCGCGATCCGTTCGCGCAATGCGGCTGGGTCGCAGTCGCGCACATCGACGCCGTCGATGGCGATCCGTCCCGACTGCGGGTCGTGGAAACGCAGCAGCAGCGACAGCACCGTGCTCTTGCCGGCGCCCGAGGGACCGACGAGGGCTACGGTCTCGCCGGGCAGGATGTGGAGGTTGAAGTCCTCCAGCGCCGGCGCATCGGGACGCATCGGGTAATGGAATTCGACGTGTTCGAGCACGATCTCGCCGCGCAGCGGCTCCGGCAGCGGCTTCGGCTGCGCCGGTGCGACGATCTCCGGGGATTCCCGCAGCAGTTCGCCGATCCGGCTCATGCCGCCGGCTGCGCGCTGCACTTCGTTCCAGACTTCGGCCAGCGCGGCCACCGAGCCGCCGGCGAACACCGCGTACAGCACGAACTGGATCAGCGTGCCGGCGGTCATTCGCCCGGACAGCACGTCGTGCGCGCCGGACCACAGCACCCAGGTGATGGCGCCGAAGAACAGCACGATCATCGTCGCGGTCATGATCGCCTGCCAGCCGATGCGCGTGCGCGCGGTGCGTACCGCGATCTCCACCGCGGCGTCGAAGCGCCCGCGTTCGTAGCCTTCGCGCGCGTGCGCCTGCACCGTGCGCACCGCGCCGAGGGTTTCCGAAGCCAGCGCATTGGCGTCGGCGATGCGATCCTGGCTGTTGCGCGAGATCTTCTGCAGCCTGCGTGCGGCGATCACCATCGGCAGCACCGCCATCGGGATGCCCACCAGCGCCCATGCGGCGAGGCGCGGGCTGGTGACGAACAGCATGATCAGCGCGCCGATCACGGTGATCGTGCTGCGCAGCGCCACCGACATCGCGCTGCCGACCACGCCACGGATCAATTCGACGTCGGCGGTGAGGCGCGAGACCAGTTCGCCGCTGCGGTTGCGCTCGTGGAAGCCGCTGTCGAGCCCGATCAGGTGCGCATAGAGTTTGCCGCGCAGGTCGGCGACGACGCGTTCGCCCAGCAGCGAGATGAAAAAGAAGCGCGCCGCGGTGCCCAGCGCCAGCACCAGCGCAACCGAGAACATCAGCAGGAAGGCGCGGTCGATGTCGCTGCCGCTGCCGCGCTTGAAGCCTTCGTCGATCATGGTCCTGATCGCGAGCGGCATGCTGAGCGAGGCGGACGAGGATACGACCAGCGCCAGCAGCCAAGCGACGAACAGCGTGGAATGTCGGCGGACGAACGGCCACAGCGCACGCAGGCTGCCGAGAGGGGCTTTGGGGGACTTGGGTTCGGGGGAGCTCATGCGGCGGCCGTTGGAGAGAGGGCGTGTCGGAGACGACTTTGCCCGTGCGCGCCCGGGAAGGTCGCGTTCAGCCGGGCGTCGTGAACCGCACCCGATCACGGGTGGCGTCGCGCAGACGGGTTTTCAAGTCGCCGGCGCGATCGGCCGGCAGTCGCACCTGCAGGATCGCGCCTCCGGCGTCGAAGCGTTCTTCCGTCTTGGCTGCGCCGGACGCGTTGAGCGCGGCATGGATGGCGCCGAGATCTGAAAAGGCGCAGGCGACTTCGATGTCCGTGAAGGCGATCAAGGGTCGCTTGTCCGCGCGGCGGAGGCATTCGGCCGCGGCGCCGCCATAGGCGCGCACCAGACCGCCCGCGCCGAGTTTGATGCCGCCGAACCAGCGGGTGACGACCACCAGCACCCGGTCGCAGCCCTGGCCGTCGATGGCGGCGAGGATCGGCCTGCCGGCCGTGCCTGCGGGCTCGCCGTCGTCGCTGGAGCGATATTGCGGGCCGATCCGCCAGGCCCAGCAGTTGTGGGTGGCGGCAGGGTCGCTGAGCGGCGGGAGGGCGGCCTGGGCGGCTTCGGGCGAATCCACCGGCACCGCCTGTGCGAGAAAGCGGCTGTGTCTGACGTCGAGCAGATGCGTGGCCGGCGCGGTCAGCGTGCTCGCCACCGGCGCGCTCACGGTGCCGGTGGCGGCAGGGTCGCGGCCAGCTTGCGCAGGTCTTCCGGCAGTTCGACGTCCGGATAGCGGCGGCGGAAGGCCTGCAGGCTTTCCGTGGCGGCCGCGGTTTCGCCACGGGCGATCTGGGCGCGGATCCGCTGCAGCCAGGCTTGGCGGAATTCCGGCGAATCCGCCGACACCGGCGGCCGGTCGTCGTAGGCGTCCGAAAGCTTGCCCGCTTCGCCGCTCGTCGGGCGCGGTTCGTTGGCGGCACTGCGCGCCCGATCGCGTGGAGACACCGCGGCGGGCGGCGGCGGTGGGGGCGGCGGGGCCGGCACTTCCGCAGCCGCCGCCGCGCGATTCGCGCGGACCTGTTCGCGGCGCTGGTCCAGCGGCGTGCGGGTGTATTCGGCTGCGCCGACCGAACGATCACTCTCGATCTCGCTGCGCGGCACCCGGGCTCCGGACAGATCGACGACGCCCTTGGATTCGCGATTGACGCTGATTTCGGGTTCCGCCGCCTGTTGCACCGGAGCGGCGGGCGCCGGAGGTACGGCGGCGACGGATTCGGCCATCGGCGCGTCCGCGGCGAAGTCGACGACGTTGCCTCCCGGTGCGGGTTTCGCTGCGGCGTCGGCCGGAGCCTGAGCCATCCGTCGGGCGAACGTTTCGGCATCCGCCTCGGCTTCGAGCGGTGGGGGCGGAGGCGTCACGGCCTGGGCCGCGCTTTCGATCATCACCGCTTCGGTGGCTTCGTCCTGCGCGTAGTCCGCTGCGGCGGCCGGCGCGCTGTGTTCCGCCGAGCTGCCTTCGCCATCGCCCTGCAGTTTCCAGCCGATGCCGGCGGCCAGCACCACCGAGGCCGCGAGGCCCATGCCCCACGGCCAGCGCGGAACGGTGCGGCGGGGACGGAGCGGGGTCACTTTCGGATCGGCCGGCGCCGCGGGCGGCAGCGCGTCGCCCGCGACCGGTGCCGCATCCTCGGCGACCGCGGCGCGGGCCGCGGCCAGGATCATCGCGTCGAGCGCGGGCGCAGGTTCGCGCGCCCCGCCCAGGCGCGCGAGGCGCTCGGCGAGATCGCGTTCTTCCGGCGACAGGGGTTCGATGCGGCGGTTCATGCGGTCAGCCTCAGGCGAAGTTTGTCCATCGCGTAACGCAGGCGCGATTTGACGGTTTCCCGGCCGACGCCGGTGATTTCGCCGATTTCCTCCAGACTCAGATCCTGTTCCAACCGCAGCAGGATCACCTCCCGCTGCTCTTCCGGCAACTCGTCCAGCGCCAGATGCAGCCGACGCCGCTCTTCGAACGCCGACAACTGCCGCTCCGGCGTGTCGTCGTCGGGCACCCGCTCGGTGCGTTCGTCGGCGTCCAGGGGCGCCGGTGGCCGGTGCTGCAGCGCCCGCCAGTGATCGGCGAGGCGGTTGTGCGCGATCCGGTACAGCCATGTCGAGAACGCCGCCTCCGGTTTCCAGCCCTGGCGCGCGGAAATCACCCGCTGCCATACATCCTGGAACAGTTCGTCGGCCAGCGCGCCGTTGCCGTGCAACTGGCGGACGAGGAAGCGGTAGAGCTTGCCGCGGTGACGCAGGTAGAGACGTTCGAACGCAGCCGCATCGCCCGCCGCGTAGGCGAGCATGAGGCTTTCGTCGCTGACCTCCGACACATCGTTCATGCGCGTCAGGTTAAGCGTTGCGGCGCGGTTCGTGAAGACGGTCGCGCTTCTTCGCCGATGGGGATGACGCGTGACGATGCGGGCGGTCGCGGTCTGCATGGCGGTGGCCGGGTCCCGCGACGACGGCCGGAGGCCGCCGCCGCATGCGGACTCAGTCGGCGATCATCCCGATCTGCGGGCCGACCTGCGACATGTCGCCGCCGGTGATGCGGCGCGCATCGTCCACCAGCCCGATGAACTCGGCGCGCTGCTTCCACGGATCGTCGCCGATGGTTTCGCGCGCGCTGCGAGCGATGTCCTGCCAAGTCCAGCCTTCGATGTTGCCGCCGCCGCGCAGCGCGTCGGCATAGGCGGCGACGGTCGCGGCGAAACGCAGCGATGCGCTGGGCGCGTGACGTCGCGGTTCGTGCGGCTTCGCGATCGGGGTTTCGATCAGACGGCTGGCGTCTTCGCCCGGACGCTTGTAGCGCAGGCGCAGGTGCGCCAGTTCGCCGGACACCGCAGCGCCCTTCGTTTCCGCAGGCGCGTAGCGCAGCGCGGGCAGGCGCTCGGCGCCCGAGCCGACCAGCGTGACCTCGTAAAGCGCGGTCACTTCGTGCCCGGCACCGATGTCGCCGGCGTCGACCCGGTCGTTGGCGAAGTCCTCGCGCTTCAGCATCCGGTTCTCGTAGCCGATCAGGCGGTATTCCGCGACCTGCGCCGGGTTGAATTCGATCTGGATCTTCACGTCCTTCGCGATGGTGAGCAGGGTCGACTGCATTTCCTGCACCAGCACCTTGCGCGCTTCCTGCAGGGTGTCGATGTAGGCGTGATTGCCGTCGCCCACGTCGGCCAGGCGTTCGGCCATCGCATCGTTGTAATTGCCCTGGCCGAAACCGAGCGTGGTCAGCGCGATGCCATGTCTGCGCTGATCGCCGACCAGCGTTTCCAGCGCCTTCGGGTCGGTGGTGCCGACGTTGAAATCGCCGTCGGTGGCGAGAATCACGCGGTTCACGCCGTCCTTCACGAACGCCTGCTTCGCCATCGCGTAGGCCAGCTGGATGCCGGCGCCGCCGTTGGTGCTTCCGCCGGCCTGCAGATCGTCCAGCGCGGCGAGAATCTTCGCCTTCTCGCTGCCGGGCGTGGGTTCCAGCACCAGACCCGCGGAACCGGCGTAGACCACCATCGTCACCCGGTCCTGCGGCCGCAGTTGTTCGACCAGTTGCGCGAACGATCGTTTCAGCAGCGGCAGTTTGTCTTCGCTGTGCATCGAACCGGAGGTATCGATCAGGAACACCAGATTCGCCGGCGGCAACTGCGCCTTGGGCACGTCGTAGCCCTTGATGCCGATCATCAGCAGCTGGCGTTTGCCGTTCCAAGGCGCCGGCGCGATTTCGGTGGTGACGCGGAACGGCGTCGCCAGCGAGGACGGCCCGGGATGGCCGTAGTCGAAGTAGTTGATCATTTCTTCCGCACGCACCGCATCGGCGGGCGGGCGCATGCCGCCGCGCAGCATCCGGCGCACGTTGCTGTAGCTGCCGGTGTCGACGTCGATCGAGAAGGTGGAGACCGGTTCCTCGCTCGCGCGGCGCACCGGGTTGTCGTCGCGCTCGGCGTAGTTCTCGGTGTTTTCGGTTTGGGGCATCGGCATCGCTTCGCGCGCGATCATCATCACCGGTGCCGGCGGGGGCGGAGGCGGCGCTGGCATCGTGTAGCCGTTCGCGACTGCGCCGGCGGCCTTGCGCTCCTGCGCGCGCGTGATGCGCGAACCGGTGACGAGCACATTGTCGAGTTCGTCGTTCGCGGCGGCATCCGCCGCCTGCCGGGCCGGTTCCTGTTGGACCGGGTCCTGCCGGACCGATGTCGGTGCGACCTCGCGACCGGCAGGCGCTTCGGCGACGGTGTCGCTGCGATGGCAGCCCGCCAGCGTCAGCGCGCAGAGTACGGCGGCGGCGAGGGCGTGGGTCGGAAGGTGGCGGGACAGCGGACGGGCGGTGCGGCGCATGGCGGGTCTCCGTGAGTGGGCAGACCGGCAAACGCGTCAGGCGGGAGAACGGGGTTGTCGCTTCGTAGGAGGGCCTTCAGGCCCGATGCGCTTCGCGGTAGACGCGGCGGTCTGAAGGGCGCTCCATGTCGAATCGATCGCGATTCGATTTCGTCGGCCGTGGGCACGGCCCAACCCTCTTCGTGAACGAGCGCCTACTTGGGCCGGCCTGAAGGCCCTCCTGCGAAAGAACGGCCAAAAAAGAACGGACGGCATTCGCCGTCCGTTCCGTGAAGCGATGTCGCCTCGGTGCGATCGAAACCGACCGATCAGAACCGACCGATCAGAACCGACCGATCAGAACCGACCGATCA
>CAMLLG010000057.1 GCA_946480825.1 uncultured Lysobacteraceae bacterium | reverse complement strand
GCGAGGTCGGGCCGAGGCTGCGGTTGAGGCTGTTCTCGACCCCGAAGCTGAGGTCGTTGTTGCCGTAGTTGTAGCTGAGGTCGACATCCCAGTCGAGCGCGGTCAGGCCGCGCAGGCCGACGACGAAGGCGCGGTCCTCGGCGATGTTGCGGATCTGCGGCAGGAAGCCGTCGGGATAGATCGCCTGGATGTTGCGGGTGTCGAGCGCGGTGCGATAGAAGCCGTTCGAGAGCGCATCGCGGCGGCTGGCGTTGGCGAAGCTGTAGAAGCTCAGCGCTTCGTTGACCGGCAGCTCGGCGTTGGCGGAGAACGCGTACTGGCGCACTTCCGGGTCGCCGTAGCGCTGAACGACCACGCCCGGCGGCGGGGCGGTGGCCGGGCGCACAGTGACGCCGGGCGCCAGCACGTAGGGCCGCGCGCGGTCGGTCTGGTCCTGGTCGCGGGCTTCGGCGGCGAGGTGCAGCGCGCCCTTCTCGCCGAGCTTGATGCCCACATCGCCCGACAGCTGCGCGGTGCGGCCGTCGCCGGCGCTGTACTGGCCGCCGGTCAGGGCGATGCTGCCGCCGCTGTCGCTGCCCTTCAGCACGATGTTGACCACGCCGGCGATGGCGTCGGAGCCGTACTGCGCCGACGCGCCGTCGCGCAGCACTTCGACCCGCTGGATCGCCGAAATCGGGATGGCGTTGAGGTCGACCGGCGAGGCGCCGCGGCCCTGGCTGCCGTTGAGGTTGATCAGCGCGGTGGTGTGGCGGCGCTTGCCGTTCACCAGCACCAGCACCTGGTCGGGAGCGAGGCCGCGCAGCTGCGCCGGGCGCACGGCGTCGGTGCCGTCGGTGATGGCCGGGCGCGGGAAATTCAGCGAAGGCAGGGCCCGCGACAGCGCGGTGGCCAGCTCGGTGGTGCCGGTGGCTTCCAGCGCCGCGGGGGTGATGACGTCGATCGGGGAGGGCGACGAGGCCACGGTGCGCGCCGAGGTGCGCGTGCCGGTGACGACGATGGTTTCGAGGCTGTCGCCCTGGTCGTCCTGTTGCTGGGTTTCGTCCGGCGATTGGCCGAACGCGGGCACGGCGGCCAATGCGATGAGCAGGCCGAACGTGAGCGGGTGTCGCTTCATGGTGCACTCCTGTGGGAAAAATCCGTCTGCCCGCGATGTAACACGCCGACGGAAGGGGGTCAAACCCCGCATCTGCATGAAGAGATGGAGTCGAGCTTTTCGGGCGGTGCCCGGCGTAAAATCGCCGCCCGGCGCATCGTCGGACGCGTCCTCCGGAGTTTCCCCAGCCCATGATCGCTTTCCGCAATTTCGCCCTCCGCCGGGGCGAGCGCCTGCTGCTGTCCGATGTCGACCTGGCCCTGCATGCCGGTTGGCGGGTGGGCGTGGTCGGCCGCAACGGCACCGGCAAATCCTCGCTGTTCGCCGCGCTGATGCGCGAGCTGGAGCCGGACAAGGGCGATCTGGATCTGCCGGGCAAGGCGCGGGTCGCCAGCGTGGCCCAGGAAACCCCGTCGCTGCCCGATCCGGCGCTGGATTTCGTGCTGTCGGGCGATGTCGAAGTGCATGCGGCGGTGCAGGCCGAAGCCAACGCCTTCGCGGCCGAGGACTGGGAGGCGGTGGCCGAGGCCCATCACCGGCTCGAAGAACTGAACGGCTACGACGCCGCGGCCCGCGCCGGCAAGCTGTTGCATGGGCTCGGCTTTCCGGCGGACACCCATCCGAAGCCGGTCTCGGATTTCTCCGGCGGCTGGCGGGTGCGCCTGAACGTGGCGCGCGCGCTGATGATGCCCAGCGACCTGCTGTTGCTGGACGAACCGACCAACCATCTCGATCTCGACGCGGTGGTGTGGATGGAGGAATGGCTGCGGCGCTATCCCGGCACCCTGCTGGTGATCTCGCACGATCGCGAGTTCCTCGACAACGTCACCACCCACATCCTGCACCTGCACGACGGCAAGGCCAAGCTCTACGCCGGGAATTACACCCAGTTCGAACGCCAGCGGGCCGAGCATCTGCGCCAGCAGAACATCGCCTTCGAGAAGGAGCAGGCCGAACGCGCGCACCTGCAGAAGTTCATCGATCGTTTCAAGGCCAAGGCCAGCAAGGCGAAGCAGGCGCAGTCGCGCATGAAGCGCCTGGAGAAGTTGTCCGGCACCGAGGCGGTGCGCGCCGAGCGCGAATTCCGCATCGATTTCCCGGCGCCGGCGAAGATGCCGTTCGCGCTGATGCGGTTGAACGACGCGGATTGCGGTTACGGGGCAGACGCGACGATTCTCCACAACGTCGGCTTCGGTCTGGAAGCGGGCGACCGCATCGGCCTGCTCGGTCCGAACGGCGCCGGCAAGTCGACGCTGGTGAAAACGCTGGTCGGCGAACTGCCGCTGCTGGCCGGCGAGCGCTACGCGCATCCGGATCTGCGCATCGGTTACTTCGCGCAGCACACGGTGGAGTCGCTGGTCGAAGGCGCATCGCCCATCGACCATCTGCGCGAGTTGTCGCCGGACGCGCCGACGCAGGCGTTCCGCGATTTCCTCGGCAAATGGTATTTCCCCGGCGACCGCGCGTTCGAAAGCATCGACGGTTTTTCCGGCGGCGAGAAGGCGCGACTGGCGCTGGCGCTGATCGCGTGGCGGCAGCCGAACGTGTTGCTGCTCGACGAACCGACCAACCATCTCGACCTCGACATGCGCGAGGCGCTGGCCGAAGCGCTCAGCGATTTCGACGGCGCGATCGTGATGGTCTCGCACGACCGTCATCTGATCGGACTGGTCTGCGACACCTTCGTGCGCGTGGCCGACGGCGTGGTCGAACCCTTCGACGGCGATCTCGACGAATACGCGGCCTGGCTGCGCACGCGCTCGGGCGGCGATCAGAAGAAGAACGACGGGAAAGCGGTGAAGCCCGCGGCGGCCGTCGTGGAATCGAAGCCGGTACCGCCGCCGGCGCCCGCTGCGCCGGCGAAGAAGATCAATCCGCACAAACTGGCCAAGGCCGAAGCGCGGGTGGGCGAGCTGGAAGCGCGACTGGCGCAGATCGAAACCGAACTGGCCGACCCCGCTGCATGGAACGACGGCGGCAAGCGCGCCGCCGATCTGGGGCGCGAGCAGCAGACGCTGCGCGGGCAACTGGAAACGGCGGAAGCGGAGTTGCTGGCGCTCTACGAATGAGCGCGGATGCGGCGGCTCGTCCCGTCGCTCAGGCGACGCAGAGCGACGATCCGTCGTTCCGCGTCCGTGCGCTGCCCGCTGTCCGCTGCGGCGCCCGATACAGCGCGTAGAGCGACGTCTCCTCCAGTTCGATCCGTTCGGTCAGCAGCGCGGCGATCACCTCCAGATCGCGCGCGAACGCATCCCTGTTCAGCGACGTCACCCCGATCTCGGTGTAGTGCCGCGTGAACAGCAGGGCGAGCCGCGCGATGCCCGCCATCTTGGCGCAGGTGCGTTCCAGCTGTTCCCGAGCATGGGGATCGTCCGCCGCGCAGCGGAACACGTAAGCGTAGAAGTGTTCGTTCTCTTCTTCGATGTGGCGCATCAGCGCCTCCCGCAACCGCGCGAGCGTGCCGGGGACCTTCGCGAACTGACGGTGCCGCGCGTGATCGTCGAGGCGGGTCAGCAGGTCGCGCAGCGAGGCATGATCCGACATCAGGTGCTTGATCAGCGTGGGGTCGTAGGCGGTGTGGCCAGCCGTGCCCACACCGGTCATGTCCTGCGGGCGAACGCCGATGCCGCGATTGTTCAGCGAAAACATGGTTCTGATTCCCGTGGGCGCCGTGTGCCCCATTGAAATGCGTTCCGACATTCGCGATCGCCGGTCATGGCATCGATGAACGGCATGCCTGCCTGCGACCTCCCGGAAGACGCGTCGATATCGACACGATTCTCCCTGTGAAGGTGCGCAGCAAAAGAAATGCCAATGTCTGCCGCGTTTTTGTGGGTGTCGTCGCATATCGATGCGAAGCGGCGGGTCGTCGGCGACGCTTCCTGCAGCGCGGATCAATCGTTGCGTCCGTATCCGCATCGCTGCGCCAATCGATCGGCGGGATCCGCGGCGTGCTCTGCGCGAATGCGACGTCAGGGATCGCGCGATTCGGTGACGCGCTGGGGCAGATTGGGCCGGAATCGATGCGCACGCAGCCGGAATCTCGCATTCCGGCGCTGTCTTTTTGGCCCTTTTGCGTCGTTTCGATCGACGCATACGATCGGTTTCCGGGTTTGAATCGATGCGCGTGCATACCGCGTTTCGTGCGTGCGATCGACACGTTCCAGCCTCGGCATCTGCGGGCGCGGCCTCGGCCGCGCCCGCAGGCGTCGCATCACTTCGCGATCAGCACCAGCAACGACCGCGCCTGCAGACCGTACACCGTCCACTCGCCGCCGATGAAGGCTTCCGAGCCCGGCAGCGCGACCGTGTTCGGGCCTTCGTTCCAGGTCGCGGTGTCGGTGACGCGATACCACTGCTTGCCGGTGCCCGGCCACGGCAGGGTGAAGTTCACGTTGCCCGACCAGCCGTTGTAGGCCACGTAGATCGCGCTGGCGCTGTCGCCGAATTCGCTGCCGTCGATGCGCCAGGCGATGGCGTGATTGCTGGTGCTGTTGAAATACGCGGCATCGGCCACGCCGCCGTCCGGCTTGAACCAGCGCAACTGCTCCATCACGTTGCCGTTGTTGTCGATGCCGGAATAGAAATTCAGCGGGCGCAGCGCCGGATGCGCCTTGCGGAAGGCGATCATGCGCCGGGTGAAGGTCTCGAAATCGGCCTCGACCGTGCTGCGCGTCCAGTACAGCCAGTTCGCCGGGGAATCGAGGTTGTAGACGTTGTTGTTGCCGAACTGCGTGCGCAGCGCTTCGTCGCCGCCGTTGAACATCGGCACGCCGGCGCTGACCATCATGAAGCCCATGCCGGTGCGCGCGGCGCGGCGCTGGTCGACGACGATGCCGCCCTGGTTCCAGCTGTGATTGTTGTCGTCGCCGCCGTCGGACGGGCCGTACGGCCAGGGCTGGTTGTTCTGCTTGCTGTTGTAGCTGTAGAGATCGTTCAGGGTGAAGCCGTCGTGCGCGACCATGAAATTGACCGAATGCCACGGCTTGCGGCCGTCGTCGCCGTACAGGTCGGAGGAGCCCGCGAAACGCGAGGCCAGCGTGCCCATGGTCACTATTTCTATCCCCATCTGGTTCTGCTTCTTGCGCAGCGCATCGCGGTACATGCCGTTCCACTCGGCCCAGCCGGAGGGAAAGCCGCCGACCTGATAGGAATTGCCGCCGATGGCCCACGGCTCGGCGATCAGATCCAGGCCGGTGCCGCCCGCCGCCGGGCGCGGCGGCAGTTCGTTGACGATGCGATTGAGCGCGTTGTTCGGATCCATCTTGTCGAAATTGAAGCAGCCGTGCTGGCAGGTGTTGCCCAGCACCGACGCCAGATCGAAGCGGAAACCGTCGACGCCCATCGCATCGCGCCAGTAGGCGAGCGAATCGATGATCAGGTTCTGCGCGATCGGGTTGCGGGTGTTGTAGTTGCCGCCGACGCCGGTGTTGTCCCACGAATACTGGTAGTCGGCGGTCAGCGAGTAATAGGTGGGATTGTCCAGGCCGCGCCAGGACGTGATGTTGTAGACGGTGAGCCCGTCGCTGCCGCCCCAGGCGCCGCCTTCGCCGGTGTGGTTGTAGACCACGTCGACGTAGACCTTGATGCCGACGTCGTGAAAGGCCTTGACCATCGCGCGCCATTCCTTCGTCGGCCCGCCGGGGGTCTTGTCGGACGAGTAGCGACGGTCCGGCGCGAAGTAGTTGAGGGTCATGTACCCCCAGTAGTTGTCGCCGCTCGTGGAGTTGGGATCGATGTCGTTCTGGTCGTTCTGGGTTTCCTGCACCGGCAGGAATTCCACCGCGGTCACGCCCACCGCCGCGAGGTGCGCGGCCTTCAGCGCCGCGCCGGCGTAGGTGCCGCGCTTGGACAGCGGGATCGACGTGTCGTTCATGGTCAGGCCGCGGACGTGCACTTCGTAGACGATGTCGTCCTTCAGCGCGCGCGTGGGCTTGGTGCCGGTGGAGGTGGTGATGGTGCCCAGCGCGATGCTCTTGCTGGCGCACAGCGCGCTGTCCTTGTTGCGATGGAGCGCGCCGGAGGCGTAGATGGTGCCGTCGGTGCAGGTCGCGGTGTTCGGGTCCTGGCTGATCTCGCGCGCGTACGGGTCGATCAGCAGCTTGTTCGGATTGAAACGGTTGCCGCTGGCGTCGACGTCGGTGACGAAACCGACGCCGCTGCCCTTGGTCCAGCCGCTGTTGTAGGGCCAGTTGGGCCCCCAGGCGCGATAGCCGTAATACACGGTGCCGGTGATGCCGTGCGTGTTCTTGATGGTGGCGACCGGAATGTTGACCTCCCAGTTCTGGGTCGTCGCGTTCTTGGTCATCGTGTAGCGCGCGGCCTCGTGTGCGCCGGTCGGCGCCGAGTACAGCCAAACTTCGATCCGCGTCGCCCGCGACGAGTACACCCGGAAGCGGAGGTTGGTCATGCCGGCGTCGTAGCGCGCGCCGAGGTCGTAGGCGTTGATCGCGGCATCGGCCCGGCCGGGTGCCCACGTCAGCAGGAGTGCGAGCAGCGACGTGCCCGCGATTCGAATCCAAGATGCCATCGTCCATTCCCTCTCGTGGGTTGTGGAATGCGAAGGCTGCACCGTGGCCCGGGCGCCTGCGCGATCCGTGGGGTCCGCACTATCGCCCGATGTGCGAACGCACATGGCCGGGATGCCGGTGGCTGGAATCGTATTCAGCGGGCAGGCCGCCGGAATGCGGCCGCGATCGCCGTCGTTGCGGTTTTCGAGGTTCCGCGGCCTTGCAACTTGCGCGCGTGCCCCCAGAATGGCGCCCACTCGCGCTCATTCTCCGTTGCCATGCCCATCTACGCTTTCGAATGCGACGCCTGCGGTCACCAGTTCGACCGCCTCCAGAAAATGTCCGACCCCGACCCGACCGAATGCCCCGAGTGCGGGGCGCCGACGGTCCGCCGGCAGCTGACCGCACCCGCCTTCCGGCTTTCGGGCAGCGGCTGGTACGAGACCGACTTCAAGAAGGACGGCGACAAGAAGCGCAATCTCACCGAGAAGGGCGATGCGCCGAAAGCCGAGGGCAAGGCCGATGCCGCGCCCGCCGCGAGCCCCGCCAAGACCGAGGCCGCGCCTGCGGCCAAGCCCGCCGCGGACAGCAAGCCGGCGGGTTGAGCGCTTGCCGCGGCCGCGGGTCCGCGCCCGACGCGCGACTCGACTGTGCCGGCATGCGTCGGCGCGAACAGCGCAGCAGGCCGCGAAGCGACGAACCGCAAGTCTGCGGCGAGTCGAAATGATCGCGGTGAGCGTTTTTCGACAACCTGTTAGGGTGTGACGATGAAAAAGACTTCCCGCTCCGTTCTGTTCCTCGCGCTGCTCGCGGCCGGTGCCGCGTCGCCCGCGCAGTCTCCGTCCGCGTCGCCGGCCGCGCGGCCGGCGCCCGCACCGTCCACGCCGGCCCCCGGAGTCAGCACCAGCCTGCTGACCCACGCCTTCATGACCGCCATCGACCGCCACTGCGGCAATGCCTATGCCGGTCGGGTCGTGGCGGATACGCCGGCGACTCCGGATTCGCCGTTCGCCGGCAAGCGTCTGGTGATGCACGTGCGCGATTGCGGCGACGATGAGGTCCGCATTCCGTTTCATGTCGGCGAGGATCACTCGCGGACCTGGGTGTTTTCGCGCGTGCCGGACGGACTGCGGCTGAAACACGACCATCGCCACGAAGACGGCAGCCCGGATGCGGTGACGATGTATGGCGGCGACAGCGCCGGTGGCCGGTTGACCAACAAGGGCATGATCCGCATCGAGTTTCCGGTCGACGCCGAATCGATCGCCAACTTCAAGGCCAACGCTCTGGCGGCCTCGGTCGTGAACACCTGGGCGGTCGAGTTGTCGCAGGATCGCTTCGTCTACGAACTGTCGCGCCCGAACGGGCGTCTGTTCCGGGTCGAATTCGATCTGACCACGCCGATCGTCCCGTTGCCGCCGCCGCCGTGGGGCACGACCCCCTGACGATCTCCCGCTGCCCGCAACGACGAAGCCCCGCATCTGCGGGGCTTCGTTTTTTCCGGAGGTCGGAAGATTCAGCGCAGGCCGAAACGCGCCCGGCAGCCTTCGTCCACCCACAGGCCCTGCTTTTTGTCGTAGCCCCAACTGCGGCCCTGGACGCAGGGCGAGTTCGACAGCGTTTCCAGCAGCACCGGTGTGCCGCGGGCCTTGTCCCAGGCGCAGGTCTGGCGACGACCGTTCTCGCTGGCGCAGGTGGTGCTGTAGCGGCCGCCGCTGTCGCCCACGCGGAACACGCCGCGGCAGCCCTTGTCCACCCAGATCGCGCCGTTGCGCAGACCCCAACTGCTGCCCTGGCGGCAGGCGGTATCGGAGAGCTGGCGGATCAGGTCGGCATGGCCGTAGAGATTGCGACCGCATTCCTTGTAGCGCCCGTCGCTGCTTTCGCAACGGACTTCGTCGCCGGCGTATTGCGGGCCGAATTCGCCGCGGCAGCCCCCGGAGACCCAGACCTTGCCGGCGGTCGCGCCCCAGTTCCGGCCCTTGACGCAGTCGGTGGCCGACATCTGCCGGAGCAGCTTGGTCTGGCCGGGCCAGGACACATTGCAGGTTTCGCGGCGGCCTTCCTTGCTTTCGCAGCGGACGCTGTCCTTGTCGAACAATTGCGCCTGCGCCGCGGGCGTGGTGGCGCAGGCGGCGAAGGCCAGAAGCAGGCTGGCGAGCAGACGGATGCTGTGCATGACGGGAGGTCCTTGTTTCGGGGTCGAGGGCGTGTGGGCGATCAGCGGTTGTTGGGCGCGAATACCGCGCTGCAGCCGGTGTTGACCCAGAGTTTGCCGCGACGGTTGTAGCCCCAGCTGGACCCCTGGAAGCAGGGGCGGCGCGACAGCTTCTGCAGCAGGCGCGGCGGGCCGCGGGTGTGGTCCCACGTGCATTCGGTGTACTTGCCGTTGTTGCTCTGGCAGGTGACGCGATAGCCCTCGGCGGAGCCGTCCTTCACGTTGAAGATGCCGCGGCAGCCCAGGTTCACCCAGAGCTTGCCGTTGCGCAGGCCGAAGTTGCGGTCGAGCGTGCAGGTGGTGCCCGACAGCTGGCTCACCAGAGCGGGCGTGCCGTACAGATTGCTGCCGCATTCCCTGTATTTGCCGTCGGTGCTTTCGCAGCGGATTTCGTCGCTGCCGATGGCGCCATCGCCGGACGCCACGAACAGGCCACGGCAGCCGCCGCTGACCCGGACCTGGCCATTGCCGCTCGACCAGTTCTGACCGGCGACGCAGCGCGTGCCCGACAACTGCCGGATCAGCTTCGCGGTGCCGCGCCACGGCACGGGGCAGGTCTGGCTGCGGCCTTCCACGCTCTCGCAGCGGATCCCGCCGGCGGAGGTGTCGATCTCTTCGGTGAACTCGGCGCGGCAGCCGCCGTTGACCCAGATCTGGCCCGGCGTCGACGACCAGGTCTGGCCCTGGATGCACGCGGTGTTGGACAACTGCCTGACCAGTTTCGAAATGCCCTGCCAGGTCGTGCGGCAGGTCTTCTGGCGGCCGTCGGTGCTCTCGCAGCGGAGGGTGTGCGGCGCGGCGGGGTCGCTGACGCCGCTGCCTGCGAGCGATTGGGTGATGTCGGACCGGATCTGGGTGAAGGTCCAGCGCGAGAAGCGCACCTGGTCCAGATAGAAGCGCATCTGGTCATCGGGAATGGCGCGGCCGTCGGACTGTTCGCTGTACTCCAGGCCGATCACGCGCCGCTGATCCTCGACCGGCAGTTCCCACAGGCGTTCCGGCGCATAGGCCTTGGGGGCGATCTCGCCCGGCGCCGCCTGCGCGACCGCCTGCATGGGCATCAGTGCGAAGCCACCGATCAGCGCGAGGCCCAGCAGGGCGACGGAAACGCTTCGCGAAGGTACCCGCGACAGCAGTGTTCGTGACAGCAGGGGGGGCAGGCGTTCCATCTCGGCTCCTCGGGGGCGGGTGTCGGTGCGTCGCGGGCAGGCGATCGGGTGCGGCGGTGACGATGGGCCGCGCCCGGCCGCCGCAACCGCTAAAATGCGCGGTCTCCGGCAGACGCCGGAATCCTACACCCGGAGTTCCTCCATGCGTACCCACTTCTGCGGCCTCGTCGACGAGGCGCTGATCGGCCAGACCGTGACCCTGTGCGGCTGGGTCAACAAAGCCCGCGTCCAGAGCCATCAGGCCTTCGTCGATCTGCGCGACCACGAAGGCATCGTGCAGGTCCTCATCGAGAGCGACCAGTCCGAACTCTTCAAGGCCGCCGGCGAACTGGGCCACGAAGACTGCGTCCGCGTCACCGGCAGCGTGCGTGCGCGCTATGCCGCGAACGACAAGATCCGCAGCGGCAAGGTCGAGATCGTGCCGACCGCCATCGAGATCCTGAACAAGGCCGAGCCGCTGCCGTTCCACGCCCATGAGAATGCAGGCGAAGACGTGCGTCTGAAGTACCGCTATCTCGATCTGCGCCGCCCCGAAATGCAGCAGATGATGCGCACCCGCATCCGCCTGGTGCAGGCGCTGCGCCGCTGGCTGGACGCGCGCGGCTTCCAGGACATCGAGACGCCCATCCTCACCAAGGCCACGCCGGAAGGCGCGCGCGACTTCCTGGTGCCGGCGCGCATGCATCCCGGCGAGTTCTACGCGCTGCCGCAGTCGCCGCAGCTGTTCAAGCAGATCCTGATGGTGGCCGGCTTCGACCGTTACTACCAGATCGCGCGCTGCTTCCGCGACGAAGCGCTGCGCGCCGACCGCCAGCTCGAATTCACCCAGCTCGACATGGAGTTCGCGTGGGTGCGCGAGCGCGACGTGCAGGACGCCACCGAGTCGATGATCCGCGAAGTGTTCCGCGAAGTGATGGATGTGGAACTGGGCGAATTCCCGCGCATGACCTATGCCGATGCCATGCGTCGCTACGGTTCGGACAAGCCCGACCTGCGGATCGCGATGGAATTCACCGACATCGCCGAGTTGGTGAAGACCTGCGAGTTCAAGGTCTTCACCGACTGGGCGAACCACGAGGACGGCCGCGTGATCGCGCTGCGCGCGCCGGGCGGCGCGGCGCTGTCGCGCAAGCAGATCGACGACCTCGGCGCGCACGCGGCGAAATACGGCGCCAAGGGCGTGGCGTGGATGAAGATCGAGGACGCCGCGAAGGGGCGCGACGGCATCGCTTCGCCGATCGCCAAGTTCCTCGACGACCCCACGCTCGCCGCCATCGTGCAGGCCGCCGGCGCGCAGACCGGCGATGCGATCTTCTTCGGCGCCGCGTCGTACAAGCTCGCCAGCGATTTCATGGGCGCCGTGCGCCTGAAGCTCGGCAGGGATCTGAATCTGGTCGAAGCCGGTTGGAAGCCGTTGTGGGTCACCGACTTCCCGATGTTCGAGTGGGACGACGAGGCGCAGCGCTACGTCGCGCTGCACCATCCGTTCACCGCGCCGGCCGTGGACGACATCGCCGACCTGCGCGCGAACGCGAAGACCGCGGTGTCGCGCGGCTACGACATGGTGCTCAACGGCAACGAGATCGGCGGCGGTTCGATCCGCATCCATCGCTCGTCGATGCAATCGGCGGTGTTCGAACTGCTGGGCATCGGCAAGGACGAGGCGGAACTGAAGTTCGGCTTCCTGCTCGACGCGCTGCGCTACGGCGCGCCGCCGCACGGCGGCATCGCCTTCGGCATCGACCGCATCGCCGCGCTGATGGCCGGCACCGAGTCGATCCGCGACGTCATCGCCTTCCCCAAGACCACCACCGCGCAGTGCCCGATGACCGGCGCGCCGTCGCCGATTCCGGACGCGCAGCTGGCCGAGGTGCATGTGCAGGTGCGGCCGACCGCATGAGAGTCCGGGCCGTCGCGCTGATGCTGATCGCGCTTGCGGGAGTCGGCGAAACCCGCGCGCAACAGCAGCGCGACGCGGGATTCGATCTCACGATGGAGATGGTCAAGGCCTGTGTCTATGCGGGAGCCTCTCCGGAGGATCGGCGGAAGGCGCTGCTTGCCCGGAATGCGGTTGCCGTGCCCGATCCGCCGGGAAGGCCCAATCCGCAGCAGATGCAGGGCTATATCGTGGATGAGCAAGCGCGCTCCCTCACCGTCGTTCTCACGCCTATGGGCAATTGCGTCGTCATGGCGGATGAGGAAGACGTCGACATGGCGGCGACCCGACGCGGATTCGCCGCGCTCGAGAAGGAGCTGGGTGAAGCTGCGACCGGCATCGAGATCGGTCCTGCATCCGGGCCCACTCAAAAAATTGCCGAGTTCCACTGGCGGGTGACGGATGGCTTGGTGACTGTCGTGACCCTGAGTCGCGGAGTGGACGGCAAGGCAAGTGGGATGGTGGCTTCGGGCATGCAACTTTTCCGCGATCACAAGCCGGTGCCGGCCGCCGCCGAGGATGGCCGGGATCTCCGATCGGGAAGCACACGATGAGCGGTCAAGACTATTCCATCCGCCGCGCCACCCCCGTCGACGCCGAGCGCGTCGCCGACATCGCGCGGCGCAATTTCACGGAGACCTTCGGCCATCTGTATCCGCCGGAGGATCTCGCGTATTTCCTGCGCACCAGCTACGTCGCCGAAACCCAGCGCGAGGCGCTGGAAGACCCGCGCTATGCTGCCTGGCTGCTCGAAGACGGCGACGAGGCGATCGGGCACATCTTCGTCGGCCCCTGCGGACTGCCGCACACCGATGTCCGCGAGGGCGACGGCGAGATCAAGCGTCTCTATATCCTGCAGCGTGCGCACAACGGCGGCTGGGGCGCGACGCTGATGCGGACCGCGATGGACTGGCTGCTGCGCGACGGTCCGCGCACCCTGTGGGTGGGCGTGTGGAGCGAGAACTTCGGCGCGCAGCGGTTCTATGGCCGCTACGGGTTCGAAAAGGTCGGCGAGTACCTGTTCCCGGTCGGCGCCACCAACGACCACGAATTCATCTTCCGCCGCGCCGCCGAGACGCGACAGGACTGACGCCGACAGGCGCATCGGCACGGGCTTGCGATCCGCTGCGTCGATGACCATGTCGGCGTGAGTGCCCACCAGGACGCCAACCCGCATGTCGACGACACCGGATCGTTCCGACGACGTCTCCACCGACGGCACCGCGCCCGCGGTCCTGCTCGTCCATGGCATCTGGAACGCGAAGGCGTGGCTGGCGCCGTTCGCGCTGCGCCTGCGCCGCGAAGGTCTGGCGCCGCGGCTGTTCGGTTACGACAGCGTGCTGCGCGAGCCCGAACGGGCCGGCGACCGGCTGATCGCCCATCTGCGCCGGCACCCGGTCGAACTGCTGGTCGGCCACAGCCTCGGCGGGCTGGTGATCCTCGAAGCCCTGCGCCGTGCGCCCGAACTGCCGGTGCGGCGCGTGGTCTGCCTGGGCTCGCCCCTGCGCGGCAGCGGGGTGGCGACGGCGATCGGCGGTCGCCCGGCGCTCTCGTTGTTGCTGGGTCGCAGCCGCGGCCTGCTCGAAACCGGTTGCGCGCCGTGGCAGGGGCCGGCCGCGGTCGGCGTGGTGGCCGGCAATCTCGCCCGCGGGGTCGGCGGCTGGTTCACGCGGATGGACGGCGAGTCCGACGGCACCGTCAGCGTGGCCGAGACCCGCCTGCCGGGCCTGGCCGATCATTGCATCGTCCCCGCCAGCCACAGCGGCCTGATCCTGTCCGCGGATGCCGCCCGCCAGGCCGGGCATTTCCTGCATCACGGCCGATTCGCCGGCTGACCGGTCGGCCGGTCGGCCCGCCTGTCCGCGGTGCTCCCGCGCATTGTGGGTAAAATGCGCGGCTCGGCATTCCGACAGGTGCGTCACGTCCATGGGCAGAGGGCCTTCCATCGAAGCGCGCAAGAACGCGGTCGACGCGCAGCGCGGCAAGATTTTCACCAAGATCATCCGCGAGATCGGCGTCGCCGCGCGCGCCGGCGGCGGCGATCCCAACGGCAATCCGCGTCTGCGCACCGCCGTCGACAAGGCGCTCGCGGTGAACATGTCGAAGGACGTGATCGAACGCGCGATCAAGAAGGCCACCGGCGAACTCGAAGGCGTCGAATACGAAGAAGTGCGCTACGAGGGTTACGCCCCGGGCGGCGTCGCGGTGATCGTCGACTGTCTTACCGACAACAAGGTCCGCACCGTGGCCGACGTGCGCCACGCCTTCAGCAAGTGCGGCGGCAACATGGGCACCGAGGGTTCGGTCGCCTTCATGTTCAGGAAGCAGGGCGTGCTGTCGTTCGCGGCCGGTGCGGACGAAGAGAAGATCACCGAAGTCGCGATCGACGCCGGCGCCGACGATGTCGTCGTGTATCCCGAGGATGGCGCGATCGACGTGCTCACCGCGCCCGACGTCTTTCCCGCGGTGAAGGCCGCGATGGAAGCCGCAGGCCTGATCGCCGACATCGCGGAAATCACGTATCGCGCCGACAACGACAGCCCGGTGTCCGGCGAAACCGCGCAGCAGGTGGTCAAACTGTTGCGCTGGCTGGAAGACATGGACGACGTGCAGAACGTGTATTCCAACGCCGAACTCGGCCAAGACGCGTACGCCTGAAGATCGACGGCCGAGCGAATCCCGTGACCCGCATCCTCGGCATCGATCCCGGTTCGCAGCGCACCGGCGTGGGCATCATCGATGTCGACGCCGCCGGCCGCCCCAGTCACGTCTTCCATGCGCCGTTGAATCTGCTGGCGTCCGATGGCGACGGCGACGGGCGCGAGGATTTCCCGCTGCGATTGAAGCGATTGCTCCAAGGCCTGACCGATATCATCGAGGCCCATCGCCCCGACGAGGTGGCGATTGAAAAGGTATTCATGGCCCGCAACCCCGATTCGGCGCTCAAACTCGGCCATGCCCGCGGCGCGGCGATCTGCGCCGCGGTCCAGCGCGACCTGCCGGTGCACGAATACGCCGCCAAGGAGGTCAAGTTGGCGGTGGTCGGCACCGGCGGCGCCGACAAGGCCCAGATCCAGCACATGGTCGGAATCATGCTCAATCTGAAGGGCAAGCTGCAGGCCGATGCCGCCGATGCGCTGGCGGTCGCGATCACCCACGCGCACGTGCGCGCCACTGCGCAGCGGTTGGGCGTGCAGGCGCGCCAGGCGTGGAGGAAATGACGCCATGATCGGTCGCCTGAAAGGCACGCTCATCCACAAGCAACCGCCTTGGCTGGTGATCGACGTCCACGGCGTCGGCTACGAACTCGAAGCGCCGATGAGCACCTTCTACGACCTGCCCGAGGTCGGCCGCGAAGTCGTGCTGTTCACCCATTACGCGCAGAAAGAAGACAGCGTGTCGCTGTACGGCTTCCTGCGCGACGCCGAGCGCCGCCTGTTCCGCGACGTGCAGAAGGTCAGCGGCATCGGCGCGAAGATCGCGCTGGCGGTGCTGTCCGGCGCCAGCGTCGACGAATTCGCGCGGTTGATCCAGACCGGCGACGTGACCGCACTCACCCGCATTCCCGGCATCGGCAAGAAGACCGCCGAGCGCATGGTCGTGGAACTGCGCGACCGCGTCGCGGGCTTGTACGGGGACGGCCTCGCGACCGGCACAGGCACGCCCATCGCGGGCATGCCCGCCGATGCGCAGTCCGAAGCCACCAGCGCGCTGCAGCAGCTCGGCTACAAACCGGCCGAGGCCGCGCGCATGGCGCGCGACGCCACCGCCGCGGGCGACGATGCCGCCACCATCATCCGCAAAGCGCTGCAGTCCGCGCTGCGCTGATCCTTCGCCATACCCACGCTTCGAGGGCCTTCCGGCTTTCTTTCGATGAGCACATCGTCTTCCAACGGTTCTTCTCCCGCGCATGGCGCTCACGGCCGGGCCGGCATGGCCGCGCTGGTCGCCGGCGCGGTCGGCGTGGTGTTCGGCGACATCGGCACCAGCCCGCTGTACACCATCAAGGAAATGTTCCATCCGCACTTCGGCCTGACGCCGGATGCGGACACGGTCCGCGGGCTGCTGTCGCTGGGTTTCTGGTCGCTGCTGCTGGTGGTGACGTTGAAGTACGTCATCGTGATCATGCGCGCCGACAACGAAGGCGAGGGCGGCATCATGGCCCTGACCGCACTGGCCCAGCGCAGCCTGAAAAGCGGCTCGCGCATGAGCTACACGGTCGGCATCCTCGGCATCTTCGGCGCCGCGCTGTTCTTCGGCGATGGCATGATCACGCCACCGATCACCGTGCTCGGCGCGGTCGAGGGCCTCGAAGTCATCTCGCCGGTGTTCAAGGACTGGGTGCTGCCGATCAGCGTGGTCATCCTCACCGGCCTGTTCGCGTTCCAGCGCTTCGGCACCGCGAAGGTCGGCAAGGCGTTCGGCCCGATCATGATCACCTGGTTCGTGGTGATCGCCGCCTTCGGTCTGTGGAACATCGTCCAGAACCCGATCGTGCTCAAGGCGATGAATCCCTACTGGGCCTGGCATTTCTTCGCCACCCACAACTGGCACGCGGTGCTGATCCTCGGCGCGGTGGTACTCACGGTGACCGGCGGCGAGGCGCTCTACGCCGATCTCGGCCACTTCGGCAAGGCGCCCATCCGCTGGGGCTGGTTCGGTTTCGTGCTGCCGGCGCTGACGCTGAACTATTTCGGCCAGGGTGCGCTGCTGCTGGTGAACCCGGCCGCGGTCGCCAATCCCTTCTACATGTCGATTCCCGCGTGGGCGCAGATCCCGATGCTGGTGCTGGCCACCACCGCGGCGGCCGTGGCATCGCAGGCGGTCATCACCGGCGCGTTTTCGGTCACGCGCCAGGCGATCCAGCTCGGTTACGTGCCGCGGCTGGCGATCCGTTACACCTCCAAAGACACCATCGGCCAGATCTACGTGCCTTCGATCAACTGGATGCTGTTCGGCGCGGTGATCGTGCTGGTCTTCAGTTTCCGCAGCTCGACCGCGCTGGCCACGGCCTACGGCCTGTCGGTCACCGGCACCATGCTGATCGATACGCTGTTGCTGGCGATCGTCGCCTACACGCGCTGGCCGGACACGCGCCGCTGGGTGTTGCCGCTGTGCGCGCTGTTCCTGATGATCGATCTGGCCTTCCTGTTCGCCAACGGTGCCAAGCTGCTCACCGGCATCGGCGCCTGGGTGCCGCTGTTCATCGGCATCACCGCGTTCACCATGATGCGCACCTGGCGCCGCGGCCGCGAGCTGCTGCACGCCGAGATCCGCAAGGAAGGCATCCAGCTCGACAGCTTCCTGCCCGGCCTGATGCTGGCGCCGCCGGTGCGCGTGCCCGGCACCGCGGTGTTCCTCACCGCCGACAAGACCGTGGTGCCGCACGCGCTGATGCACAACCTCAAGCACAACAAGGTGCTGCACGAGCGCAATGTCTTCCTCACCGTCGAGACGCTCAACGTGCCGTACGCGCCCAAGGACAAACGGCTGAAGATCGAGTCCATCGGCAACGATTTCTATCGCGTGGTGATCCGCTTCGGCTTCATGGAAACGCCCGATGTGCCGCTGGCGCTGATGCGCAGCTGCGACAAGGGCGGGATCCATTTCGATCCGATGGAAACCACGTATTTCGCCAGCCGCGAAACCATCGTCGCCAGCGCCCACCGCGGCATGCCGGTGTGGCGCGACAAACTGTTCGCGGTGATGCACCGCAATGCGGCCTCGGCGACCGGATTCTTCCGGATTCCCGGCAACCGCCTGGTGGAGTTGGGCGCGCAGGTGCAGATCTGATCCCGCCGGGGCAATCTTTCGGTAGAGCGGGCTTCAGCCCGCTGTCGATCCTGCTGAAACGGTCAGCGGGCTGAAGCCCGCTCTACCGGAAGGGCGGGCATAATGCGCGGATGAGCACAGACCGCATCATCGCCAGCGGCGCCACCCGCGAAGACGACCTCGCCGACGCCAGCATCCGCCCGAAACGGCTGGACGAATATCTCGGCCAGGTGCCGGTGCGCGAGCAGATGTCGATTTATATCGAAGCCGCCAAGCGTCGCGGCGAGGCGCTCGACCATGTCCTGATCTTCGGCCCGCCCGGACTGGGCAAGACCACGCTCAGCCACGTCATCGCCAACGAACTCGGGGTGAATCTGCGCGTCACTTCGGGGCCGGTGATCGAGAAGGCAGGCGACCTTGCCGCGCTGCTCACCAACCTGCAGCCGCACGACGTGCTGTTCGTCGACGAGATCCATCGCCTGTCGCCGGTGGTCGAGGAAGTGCTGTATCCGGCGATGGAGGATTTCCAGATCGACATCATGATCGGCGAAGGCCCCGCGGCGCGCTCGATCAAACTCGATCTGCCGCCGTTCACGCTGATCGGCGCCACCACCCGCGCCGGCCTGCTCACCGCGCCGCTGCGCGACCGTTTCGGCATCGTCCAGCGCCTGGAGTTCTACAGCGCGGAAGAGCTCACCCGGATCGTGCGGCGTTCGGCGCAGATCCTCGGCATCGCCTGCGAAGCCGAAGGCGCCGGCGAAATCGCGCGCCGCGCGCGCGGCACGCCGCGCATCGCCAATCGCCTGCTGCGGCGTGTCCGCGACTTCGCCCAGGTCCGCGCCGAGGGCCACATCGACCGCGACGTCGCCGATGCCGCGATGAAGATGCTCAAGGTCGACCCGGAAGGATTCGACGATCTCGACCGGCGGCTGCTCAATCTGATCATCGCCAACTTCGACGGCGGCCCGGTCGGCGTCGAATCGATGGCCGCCGCGCTGTCGGAAGAGCGGGGCACGCTGGAAGACGTGAT
This sequence comes from uncultured Lysobacteraceae bacterium, assembly GCA_946480825.1. Next base: position 6,848 of record CAMLLG010000057.1, on the reverse strand, counting down.
CGAGCCCTATCTCATCCAGCAGGGCTTCCTGGTGCGCACCGCGCGCGGACGCATGGCGACCCGCAAGGCCTATCTGCATCTGGGTTTGAAGCCCCGGACCGGGGCGCAGGATCTGTTCGCGGAGGGCGTCGATGGCGCATGAGATCGGACCGGGCGGGTTCAGCTGGCCGACACGGGTCTATTGGGAAGATACCGACGCAGGCGGCGTGGTCTATCACGCGCAGTATCTGGCCTTCCTCGAACGCGCACGCACCGAATGGCTGCGGGCGCATGGGTACGGACAGGAACTTCTGCGCCTCGAACACGATCTGGTGTTCGCGGTGCGCGCGATGACCATCGACTTCCGCCTGCCGGCGCGACTGGACGACGCGCTGCAGGTCGGCGTGGCCCTGCGCGAATGCCGGCGGGCGAGTCTCGTCATCGGGCAGACCATCGATCGCGACGGTGTGCGCCTGCTGGACGCCGAAGTGCGGGTCGCCGCGCTGGCGGCCGGCGATTTCAAGCCCAAGCCCATTCCGCCGACGCTGTATCCGATGTTGAAACAACTGCAAGCCACGCCGGCCGAAAGCCGGCACAACGATCCGAACGTGGAGTGATGTTGGAATGATCGATCTCGCGATGACCCTGCTGGCCACGGCCGCGGAACCGCTGCCGGCCGAAGTGCTCGATCTGCCCGGCGCGGTCGTGTCCCAGAAGAGTTCGCTCGGCATGATCTACAAGATGCTGACCGAGGCGACCTGGCCGGTGCTGGCGGTGATGGCACTGCTGTTGATCGCTTCGCTGATGTCCTGGTTGATCATCTTCCGCAAGAAAAGCCAGTTGGATCGCGCGCAGCGCGAAGCCGACGGCTTCGAGGAGCGGTTCTGGGCGGGCGGCGATCTCGGCCGCTTGTTCGCCGAGGCCAGCGCCCGCAAGCAGCAGATCAGCGGTCTCGAGGCGATCTTCGAAAGCGGCCTGCGCGAATTCAACCGCGTGCGCCAGCGCCGTGGCATGGACGCGCGTTCGCAGCTCGAAGGCGCGCAGCGCTCGATGCGCGCCACCGCTTCGCGCGAGCTGGACAGCCTCGAACACAATCTGGAATTCCTCGCCAACGTCGGCTCGATCAGCCCCTACGTCGGCCTGTTCGGCACCGTCTGGGGCATCATGTTCGCCTTTTATGCGCTCGCCGACGCCAAGGAAATGACGATGGGCGTGATCGGCCCGCACATCTCCGAAGCGCTGCTCGCGACCGCGATGGGCCTGTTCGCCGCGATTCCCGCGGTCTGGGCCTACAACCGCTTCGCCACACGGGTGGAGCGCCTGGCGGTCCGCTACGACACCTTCACCGAAGAATTCTCGTCGATCCTGCAGCGTCAGGCGCACGTCGACGACGCCTGACCCCGCGCGGACGTATCGTGCGTTCGCAAGGCATCCATGGGCATCGCCTGCGCGTTGCCCGCATCGCATCACCGAGGTAAGTCCGCATGGCCCACACCGCCGCCGGTCGCCGCATCCGCAAGCGCAAACTGAAGGCCGAAATCAACGTCGTGCCCTACATCGACGTGATGCTGGTGCTGCTGATCATCTTCATGGTCACCGCGCCGCTGATGAACCTCGGCACCGACATCAATCTGCCGCAGTCGCGCGCCAAATCGCTGGAAGCGCCGAGAGACCCCATCGTCGTCAGCATCTACGCCGACGGTCGCTATGCGTTGATGCTGGAGCGCGGCAAGAACCGCGAGATGACCGCCACCGACATCGTCGCCGAACTGCGCGCGGTGCGCAGCCGCAATGCCGATGCGACCGTGCTGGTCAACGGCGCCCGCGACGCCAGCTATCAACGGGTGCTGTCCGGCATCGATCTGATCAAGGACGCCGGCATCGACAAGGTCAGTCTGGTCAGCCTGCCGCAGGAAGGCCGCTAGTGTTCCGTCGCGCGCGCACGCTGCCGAAGCCTGCCATCGCCGGGCGACATGCGGCGCGCGATGCCATGCGCGGGGTGGGGCGCTAGATGCGCGAGAACCGCGTCGACATCGTGCAGGCCGGCCTGCTCGCGCTGCTGGTGCATCTGGTGCCGCTGCTGTTGCTGTTGGTGGCTTCGCTCTGGCAATCGCCGCCGTCGCTGAGCGCGGGCGACCCCGTGGTGGCCGATGTCATCGATCCGAACGCGCTGTCGGCGAGCATGCGCAGCGCGCTGCGACGTCCGCCGGAGCCGCTGGCGAACCCCGAGCCCGCGCCGCCGGAGCCGCCGCTGCCCGAAGAAGCGCTGCCGGAACCGCTGGAGGAAACGCCACCCGAGCCGCAACCGCAACCGCAGGAACAACTGCCCGATCCGGACACGGTCGATCAGGAAGAAGTGAAGCCCGATGCCGTCGCCGATGCCGCCGCGCAGCGCGAACAGGAGGCGCGCCGACGCCAGGCCCAGGTCGATCTGACCGACGAGCGCCGGCGCCAGGAACAGGCCGAACAGCGCCAGACCGAGATGCAGCGACAGCGCGATCAGCAGTTGGCCGACATCCGGCGCCAGAGAGACCAGGTCCAGCGCGAAGCGGCGCTGGCCGAAGCGCGCTTGCGGCAGTTGGCCGACGAGCGCGCCCGCCGGGCTTCGGCCGCCGCCGCGGCGGCGGCACCGCCGCCGGGCAATCGCGGCACCGATCCGGACCTCACCGCGCTGTATCGCCAGGCGTTGATCGAGAAGATCCGCGGCAACTGGACCCAGCCCGACAACGTCTCGCCGACCCAGGTCTGCAAGATCGTGATCAAACAGATTCCGGGCGGCGAAGTGATCAGCGCCGAGGTCGACCCGTCCTGTCCCTACGACGAAGCCGGACGGCGCTCGGTGGAGGCGGCCGTGCTCAAGGCCCAGCCGCTGCCCCACAAGGGCTTCGAAACCGTGTTCAGCCGCACCCTGACCCTCAATTTCCGCGCGGAAGACCGCTGATCGCGGCATGCGCGTCGTGCATGCTTCCGTGCAGATCGCCCTGAGTCCGCTCGCGTTCATCTTTCTGACCGCTTTCGCGGCCAAGCTGTCGGCTCCCGTGAGTCGCCCGGACCGCTGATGACCCGACTGCCGTTCCCCTCGCCGCAGCGCCTGTTCCAGAATCTCCTTCTCTTCGTCGCGTTGCTGCCGTTGGCCGCCCTCGCGCAACAGCGTGGGCTGGAGATCGATATCGTCGGCGGCAACGCCTCGGCCCTGCCGATCGCGGTCGTCCCGATGCCGTATCAGGGGGTCGGCGCCGCGCCCCCGACCGACATCGCCGAAGTCGTTCGCGCCGACCTCGCGCGTTCCGGCCAGTTCCGGCCGATGCCGCCGGCCAATCTCGGCGCCCAGCGCCCGACCCGCGGCAGCGAAATCGACTTCGGTTACTTCCAGCAGACCAAACAGAACTACGTCGTCGTCGGCCGCGTGGTTGATGCCGGCGACGGCGGCTATCGGGTCGAATACGAATTGTTCGACATCGCGAAGAACCGCATGCTGGCCTTCGCGCTCACCGCGCGCGCCAACGCGATGCGCGATGTCGCCCACCAGATCGCCGACGCCATCTACGAAAAGATCACCGGCGTGCGCGGCGCGTTCTGGACCCGCATCGCCTACGTCGTGCAGACCGGCGTGGGCAAGGGGGCGCAATACGCGCTGATGATCGCCGACGCCGACGGTTACAGCCCGCAGACGATCGTGCGCTCGGACAAGCCGCTGATGTCGCCGGCCTGGAGCCCCGATGGACGCAAGCTCGCCTACGTGAGCTTCGAACGCGGCAATTCCGCGATCGTGATCCAGGACATCGCCACCGGCGCGCGCGAAACCGTATCGAGCTTCAAGGGCATCAACGGCGCGCCGAGTTTCTCGCCCGACGGGCGCAGGCTGGCGATCTCGCTGTCGAAAAGCGGCAATCCCGAAATCTACGTGATGGACCTCGGCAGCCGTGCGCTGACCCAGGTCACCCACCAGTTCGGCATCGACACCGAACCGACTTGGAGCGCCGACGGCGGCAGTCTCTATTTCACCTCCGATCGCGGCGGCCGCCCGCAGATCTATCAGGTGTCCGCCAGCGGCGGTTCGGCCAGTCGCGTCACCTTCCAAGGCAGTTACAACGCGCGTGCGACGGTGTCCGCCGACGGCAAGAAAGTGGCCGTGGCGCAGGGCAGCGGCAGCGTGTACCGTATCGCGATGCTCGATCGCAGCCTCGGTTCGCCGCGCTGGTCCATGCTGTCGCCGGGTTCGCTGGACGAATCCCCGACGTTCGCGCCGAACGCGAGCATGGTGCTGTACGCGGCCCGCGAAGGCGGCCGAGGCGTGCTGTACGCGGTCTCCGCCGACGCTCGCGTGCGCCAGCGATTGGTCCTGGCCAACGGCGATGTGCGCGAACCCGCATGGGGCCCTTACCGCCTGCCGCGCTGATCGCGCGCCGTCGATCGTTCCCTTCGTTCGTTTCCCCCGTTCGTTCACCCGACTCCACCTGCGACAAAGACGAGGACCACCATGAACACGACCTCCCGAGTGCTGCTCACCGCGATCCTCTGCGTGACTGCCGCAGCCTGCAGCAAGAAAGTGAAGGAAGACCCGGATACCGGCGCGACCCCGAGCACCACCAATCCCGGTTCCACGTCGTCGTCGGGCATCGGCAACAATACCGGCCCCTCCACGGGCGGCCTCTACGGCCCCGGCGATCTCGATACGGATGGCTGCCTGCGTCAGCGCGTGGTCTATTTCGACCTCGATCAGGATGCGCTGAAGCCCGAGTTCCAGAACATCGTCGCCTGTCACGCCAAATATCTGCGCGACCGTCCAAGCGCGCGCATGACCCTGGAAGGCAACGCCGACGAGCGCGGCAGCCGCGAATACAACCTCGGCCTCGGCGAACGCCGCGGCAATGCGGTGTCGTCGTCCGTGCAGGCCAACGGTGGCGGCGGCAGCCAGATCACCGTCGTCAGCTACGGCGAAGAGCGTCCGACCTGCACCGACTCCAACGAAGACTGCTGGGGCCGCAACCGTCGCGTCGAGATCGTCTACACCGCCAAGTGATGCCTGCGCGCGGGACGTCGTCCGCGACGTCCCGCCGCATTCGTGGCCCGCGTTGAGCGCGGGCATGCCGTGATCGCAGTATCGGATCATCCAGCATCGGGTCGCCCGTCGTGCACATCAGACGTTTGCCGTTCTTCGCCTGTATCGTTCTCGCGTTCTTGTTCGCCGCTCCGGCGTCGGCGCAGCGCATGAGTACGTCCGACCGCCTCACCGCGCTGGAGCAGCAGCTCACCGCGATGCGTTCGGGCAATCTCGATCTGCTCAATCAGGTCGGCGAGCTGAAGACGGAGATGCAATCGTTGCGTGCGCAGATCGAAGAGCTGCAGCAGCAGATCGAGCAGCAGAAGCAGAGCGGCCGCACGCAATATCTCGATCTCGACGGCCGCCTCAACCGACTGGAAAGTGCGGGTGCGCCGCCCGAGATCGTTCCGTCGGTGCCCGCGACGCCCGCCGCGCCGGCCTCGGTGCCGTCGTCGTCTTCCGCGCCGCCCGCCGCCAGCGTGCCGGCCGTGCAGGACCCGGCGCCGCGCATCTACGGCGACGCATCCACGCTCGACAAGAGCATGGACGAGCGCGGCGCCTACAGCGCAGCCTTCGAAGCCCTCAAGGCCGGCCGTTACGCCGAATCGGCGCGCGCCTTCCAGACCTTTCTCGATACTTATCCCAGCGGTGTCTTCGCGCCCAACGCGATGTACTGGCTGGGCGAGAGCTACTACGTCACCCAGAACTACGCGCTGGCCCAGGAGCAGTTCCAGACGCTGCTCAACCAGTATCCGACCCACGACAAGGCCGCCGGTGCGCTGCTGAAGGTCGGGCTGTGCCAGTACGGACTGCGCCAGCTGGACGCCGCCGAGGCCACGCTGTCGCGGGTCATCGCCCGTTATCCCGGCACCGAAGCCGCGCGGACCGCCGACGATCGCCTGCGCGCGATCCAGCTGTCGCGGGTGCGGTAAGCGCGGCCGCTCGACCGATGCGGTCACCGGCTAAAATGCCCGCATGAACGCCGAACCCGCAGCCGCGGCGACCGCCGCGCCGGCGGATCGCCTCAAGATCACCGAAGTTTTCCTGTCGCTGCAGGGCGAAGCCCGCGACGCCGGCTGGCCGACGGTCTTCGTGCGCCTCACCGGTTGCCCGCTGCGCTGTCAGTACTGCGATACCACCTATTCGTTCTTCGGCGGCGAATGGCGGACGATCGACGATCTGCTGGCCGAGGTCGCCGACTACGGTGTGCGCCACGTCTGCGTCACCGGCGGCGAGCCGCTGTCGCAGAAACGTTGCCTCGAACTGCTGCGCAGGCTCTGCGATGCCGGCCATGTCGTGTCGCTGGAGACCTCCGGCGCGATCGACATCGCCGAGGTCGATCCGCGCGTGTCGCGCGTGCTCGACATCAAGACCCCGGGCTCGGCCGAGGTCGGGCGCAACCGCTGGGAAAATCTGCCGCTGCTCACCGCGCACGACCAGGTGAAGTTCGTGATCTGCAGCCGCGAGGATTACGAATGGTCGCGCGCCGTCGTCGCCGAACATCGGTTGCACGCGCGCTGCGACGTGCTGTTCTCGCCGAGCAAGAGCGAACTGTCCGCACGCACGCTGGCCGACTGGATCGTGCAGGACCGCCTGCCGGTGAAGTTCCAGATGCAGCTGCACAAGATCCTGTGGAACGACGAGCCGGGCCGGTGAGGTCCGTGCGTGCTTCTTGTGCCGTCATCCCGAGCCGCAGGCGAGGGACCTGTTTCGTTTTCTCTCATCGCAATGCGCAGCAGAGCAAGTTGAGTCGCAAGTTGAGGACATCCACCGCATGAAACCCGCCGTCGTTCTCGTCTCCGGAGGCATGGACTCCGCCGTCGTG
>CAMLLG010000056.1 GCA_946480825.1 uncultured Lysobacteraceae bacterium | reverse complement strand
ACGGTCTTCTTGCCGCCGATGACCAGCGTGTGGCCGGCGTTGTGGCCGCCCTGGAAGCGCACGACGGCGCCGATGTCCTGCGTCAGCAGATCGACGATCTTGCCCTTGCCCTCGTCGCCCCACTGGGCACCCAACACCACGACTGACTGACCCATCACTGTTCTCCAGATTCAACTTGCGCCCGACACCACGGCCTGCGACAGGCGTGCCGGAGACCCTCCGACACGGAAAAAGCCGGAGGGGCAGATGCCCCGTCCGGCTTTTGTGCATTATCCGGGTTTTGGGCCCCGGGGCCACCCTCGGGGCGGATTATTTTCGCGAGCGGTCCGCACCGGTGCCACGAGCCGGCGAAAGGCCCGTGGCGAAGGTGGCGTGGACTCAACGCTTGGCGGCCTTGGCCCTCTGCAGATCGACGTAATCGTCGACGCCGTTCTTGTCGGTATCCAGGCGGCGACCGGTCACTTGGTAATAGGTCCTGCTGGTCAACGGGCCGCGAACGTATTTCCTCGCCTCCGGATCCCAGTACGTCGCGTTGGGATCGATGGTGTCGCCGGTGAAATACAGCGTGGTGGAGGGAAACAGATCCACATTGGTCCCCGGGTAGCAGTCCGCGGTATCGGGCCCGCCGTTGAGGCTGTCGCCGAGCGCTTTCAGGCAATCCTCGGCCGTGATCACCTCATAGACGTGGCGCTTCTGGTCGAGGCGCGCGACCGGCAAACTGATCGCCTTGCCGGGCTCCAGGGTTACCGGCCTGTCGATGAGAGTGCGGGTGGTGTCCGGCCAAGGTTCGAACGGCATGCCGGTGAAGTCGGCGATGCGACCTCCGCGGACCATCTGATCGAGCGCGACCACGCGCGGCAATTGCCGCACTTCCAGATTGCCCAGTTGCAGCGGCACCGCGGCCAGATTGAACGCGCCGACGTTGAACTGTCCGCCGATGGTGTCGAGCGTGCCGGCATCGAAGGCATGCAGACGCGGATTGAGCGCCATCGCGACATTGGTCGCGTTGCGGAGAATGACGTCCTTGATCACGATCGGATTCGGCGTGTTCAGATTGAAATTGACCGAGGTGAACGTGGCGCCGATGTGGAACAGCACACCGCCGGGCGCCTGGCCGGGCGGACCGACGCAATTGCCCGGATTGGGCGTGTTCCAACGCACGGTGTAGGGATAGTAGGTACCGCCCTGGAAGACCTGCGACGGCCCCGTGGGACCGAGTACCGTCGGGTTGATCCACGGGCTGCTGCACCCGGCGAACGCCCAGGCGATCACCGGCGGCGTGGCCGAGGGATACAGGACGGTCATGTCGAGGCTGTACGCCGGCGCGGCGTTGGGATTGACCATGTCCCAGTTCCACATGGTCTGCAGCGACAGACCGAGGTTCGCCGCGAGCGTCGAGAACTCGCCGTCGCTGAAATGGCGGCGGTAGCCGGCGCGATCTTCCGCGTTGAGGTTGCTGCCGGCGGGCATGATGTGGTGCTTGAAGGTGTCTTCCCCCGGCGCCAGCGTGATGTTGTGCGCCAGGCCGTAATTGTGGCCGGCTTCGTGCGCGGCGGTGCCGCCGATCGAATTGGCCCACCGATCGAGCGTGGAGTTGGCGCCGTTCAGGGCGCCTCCCGGACCGCCCGTCCAATCCTGGTATGTCTTGCCCCAGACGTAGGAATAGTCGACGGCGGTCGGATCGCCCGTATCGACCGCCTGCGCCAGACCGAAAAGTCCGTCGGTGATGTTCGACTTGGTGGTCACCGCGACCGTGTTGCGCCGGGGAAACGTGGCCGGCGGCAAGGTGGTCGTGGGGATGACCTGGACGTTGAACTCGCAGTAGTCGAGTTCGACCACGTGAGTCACCGCATCGCGCAACGCGGCGGTGGTGCCCGTGTAGCTGGGCAGATCGGCGGCGTTGAACGGCGCGGCCGGATTGGTGACCGATCCGGCGGAAAACCCGAACGAGGGAAACGCGAGCGGCGCGGTCGGATAGAGCAGATAGAGCTTGTTGGCCTTGTTGGCCGGATTGTAGGCGAGGCAGTTCGCGGCGAACGCCGGAAGGCTGGGCGCGAGCAGCGCCACGGCGAGGGCGATGGACGTACGGCGCAACGCGCGGACGCGACGTTGCGAAGGGGTCGTATCTTTCATGCGGATCACTCCTTGATCGTGCGAAAGGACCACCGGCGACAGAACGCTTCATCGCCGAGGGCGACTGCGGCGCCGTCAAGGTTCGGATTCGGATTCGGATGCCTGCCTTGGCGTGCCGCAGGTCGAGTATGCGCCCTGTCACCCGGCGCGCGAGGAAGAAACCGGGCAGAAATCGCGGCCGCGGAGGCGCTCAACGCGATCGGCATCACAAATTCACGTCTCGACGGTCACGGCACGCGAGACGCGCCGCATACCGGTCCGCCCGCTCGCACCACGCGGCGCCTCAGCCGCCGCGGACCAGGTAAAGCGCCAACAACCCCGTCACCATCACCACCGCGCCGATCGCCCGCAACTGGCGCGGCGGCATCGACAGCATCTGCTCGGCCGCGCGGCGCCACACGCCCGGCGCGACGAACAGCATCAATCCTTCGAGCACGGCGACGAGGGCCAGGGCGGCCCAGAGGTCGGTCATGCCGGCCTCAACGATCGCTGCGCATGTACTGCAGGAACGGATCGTCCTTGTCGAGCACGATCACCGCGTCGCCATCGGAGAACGACGCGCGATAGGCTTCGAGGCTGCGCTGGAAGGCGTAGAAACCGGGATCGGCGTTCGCGGCGCCGCCGTAGATCCGCGCGGCTTCCGCATCGCCCTCGCCGCGCAGCTTCTGCGCGTCGCGTTCGGCTTCGGCCAGGATCACCGCGCGGTCGCGGTCGGCCTGGGCGCGGATCTGGTTGGCCTGCTCTTCGCCTTCGGCACGGAGCTTGCTGGCGACCTGCTGGCGCTGCGCGCTCATGCGGCGATAGACGTCGCGGATGACCTGGCTGTCGGTGGGCAGGTCGATCTGCTTGATCCGCAGGTCGACGATCTTCACGCCCAGCGTGGCCGCGCCCTTGTTGATCGCCGCGAGCTGCGCATCGACGATCTTGCTGCGGTCGCCGGAGACCACCTGCGACAGCGTGCGCGCGTTGACCTCGTTGCGCAGCGCGTCCTTGATGATCGGCGCGAGACGGTCGATCGCGGCCAGTTCATCGCCGGCGGTCGCGCGGTAGAACGCGCGGCCGTCCTGGATCTGGCCGACGGCGAAGAAGTCCACGCTCACGTCCTTGCGTTCGGAGGTGAGGTAGCGCTCGGGTTCGGCCGGCAACACCAGAAGACGGGCGTCGAAGATGCGCGCGGTTTCGACCAGCGGCCACTTGAAACGCAGGCCGGGGCCGATGTCGCTGCGCACGACCTTGCCGAGGTTGAGAACGATGGCGGTCTGGCCTTCGCGCACGATGAAGACCGAACCGAACAGCATGAACAGCGCCGTCAGCGCGATCGGAATCCAGAGCGAGAATCTCATCGGCCGTCTCCATCGCGGCCGCTGCTGCGGCCCTTGCGCGTGGTGGTGTCGTCGGGGGTGGCGGTCACGGTGGGCGCGATCAGCTCGGGCGGCGGCGCGCTGTCGCTCGCCGCGGGCGCCTGGCCGCGCGCCGGCGGTACCGGCAGATAGAGAATCTGGCGGCTGTCGCCACCGACGACCTTGCGATTGTCGGCCAGCACCTGCTGCACGGTTTCCAGCCACAGGCGCTTGCGGGTGACTTCCGGCGCGCCGCGGTACTGCTGCAGCAGCGAAGTGAAGCGCGACGCATCACCGGTGGCGCGCGCGATCGACGCGGTCTTGTAGCCTTCGGCGACGGTGCGGGTGCGCGAGGCTTCACCGCGCGCTTCGGGCACGACCTTCGCGGCGTAGGCGCGGGATTCGCTGATCAAACGGTCCTTGTCCTGCTGCGCGGAGTTGACGTCGTCGAAGGCGGGCTTCACTTCTTCCGGCGGACGCGCGTTGGGCAGGTTGAGCTCGGTGACGACCAGACCGGTGTTGTAGGCCTCCAGCGATTTCTGCAGGCGGACGCGCGCGGCCACGGCCAGCGCGTCGCGCGCGCCGAGCACGGTGTCGAGGGTGGAGCGGCCGACCTGCTCGCGCACCGAGCTGAGCACGGCCTGCTTCAGCACTTCGTCGCCGTCGCGGGTGCCGAACAGATACAGCCGCGCATTGTTGATGCGGTACTGCACGTTGATCTCGACCTGGACGATGTTCTCGTCGCTGGTGAGCACCGGCACGCTGTCGCTGTAGTTCTTGATCTGGGTGGCGTTGACCTTGTAGACGCTTTCGATCGGCCACGGCAGTTTGAAGCTGGGGCCCGGATCCATGATCCGGGAGAACTCGCCGAAGCGCAGCACGACGCCGCGCTGTTGTTCGGTGATCAGCACGAAGCTGCTGAAGACCAGCCACAGGCCCACGGCGATCGCGACCCAGCGCAGCGGACCGCCGCTGGAACCGCCACCGCCGCCGAGCAGGCCGCGCAGGCGATCAAGGATGTCGTCGAAACCACCGCCACCGCCGCGGCCGCTCTGACGGGGCTTCCACGGGTTGCGATTGCCGCCGCCGGAACCGCCCGACGAATTGTTGTTGCCCTTGTCGGGCGAGCCCTTGCCGGGCGTGTTCCAGGCCATGCCTGCTCCGAAGCCGTTGCGCTCCGCAGGAATGCGGGCGAGAGGGTGAGTTTACAAGGTGCCGCTGTCTGGAGTGCCGCCGATGCCGGCATCCCGGCGGCGATCCGGGCGCCAATCGTCGTCCGCATCGTCCCGCGGCAGCAGCGCGTCGAGCGCATCGCCGCCCGGGCCCGCAGCCAGTTTTTCGGCGTCGGCCTGGGCCAGATCGACCTGCAGCGTCCAGCCGCCGTCGTCGTCGTGGGTCTCGGCGCGCACCGCTTCCAGCGCGTAGAGACGCGCGCGCAGACGGCCATCGCGTGCGGGCAGGCGCACGCTGCCAGCCACCCGGCGCAGGCCCAGACGCGCGACCAGCGCCGCGCGCAGCAGATCGAGGCCGCTGCCGTCGCGGGCCGACAGCCACACGCGCTCGCGCGCGATTTCTTCCAGGCCGTGGTGCTCGACCCGCGGCGCGGCCAGCGGATCGTGCTGCGGATCGGATGCCGTCGAGGCTTCGTCGCTCTCGACCTCGCCCGCGATCGCGGAACGCAGCGCCGGATCGTGCCGCGGCACCGCGCCCTCGATGCGGTCGATCTTGTTGAAGACCAGCAACTGCGGCAGATCGCCGGCGCCGACTTCGGCCAGCACCGCGTCGACCTGGCGGATGCGCTCATCGCGCAAGGGATCCGCGGCGTCGATGACGTGCAGCAGCAGGTCGGCCTCGCGCGCTTCCGACAGCGTGGAACGGAACGCGGCCACCAGCTCATGCGGCAGATCGCGGACGAAGCCGACGGTGTCGGCCAGCACCACACCGCCGCCCGGCAGCGCGATCCGGCGCACGGTCGGATCGAGGGTCGCGAACAGACGGTCGTCGGCGTAGGCCTCGGCGCCGGTCAACGCGTTGAACAGTGTCGATTTGCCGGCATTGGTATAGCCCACCAGCGCGACCCGCGGCAGCTCGCTGCGCACGCGGGCGCGACGCATCTGGGTGTGCTGCACCTCGACCTTCTCCAACCGCCGCTGCAGTTGTTCGACGCGCTTCTGCAGCAGGCGGCGATCGGTTTCGAGCTGGGTTTCGCCGGGGCCGCGCAGTCCGATCGCGCCGCCGCGCTGACGTTCGAGATGGGTCCAGCCGCGCACGAGACGCGTGGCCATGTGCCGCAGCTGCGCGAGTTCCACCTGCAGCTTGCCTTCATGACTGCGCGCGCGCTGGGCGAAGATATCGAGGATCAGGCCGGTGCGATCGACGACGCGACGGCCGAGCGCTTTTTCGAGGTTGCGCTCCTGCACCGGGCTGAGCATGTGATTGACCAGCACCAGATCGGCGCCGGTGGCATCGGCCGCGGCCTTCGCTTCTTCCAGCTTGCCGCTGCCGATCAACAGCGCGGCCTTCGGCTTGTCGATCCGCGCGTGCAGCACGGCCGCGACGGTGGCGCCGGCGGAACGCGCGAGGTCCGCGAATTCTTCCAGCACGTCGGGTTCCGGCGGGCCGCCGGCGTGAGTCTGGATCAGGAGCGCGATTTCGCCCTTGCGGGAACGTTCGAACAAACCGGCACTTCCGTGGAGAGGGGAAGCCAGTATGCCGTCTGCGGCGCTTCCGCGCCGCATCGCGCCGTGATCTGTCGTGAGACGCTTCGACGCGCGGCGGCCGCAAGGCCGCCGCAGGGCGTCAGTCGTCGCCGACCAGCGCGCCCGAAGGGCCGCCGTCGTCGTGATCGTTGGCGGAATGCACATATCCGCCGCCGGGGCCCACGCGCACGTTGCGCGCCGGCACGACGGTGGAGATCGCGTGCTTGTAGACCATCTGACTGACGGTATTGCGCAGCAGCACCACGAACTGGTCGAAGGATTCGATCGTGCCCTGCAATTTGATGCCGTTGACGAGATAGATCGAAACCGGAACGCGTTCGCGCCGCAAAGCGTTCAGGAAAGGATCCTGCAAAGACTGCCCCTTCGACATGGTGTTCCCCGTTTTGGGTCTTGTTATTGGCTGAAACATGAGTTCTTCGAAAATTTGAGTTCTTCGAGGATTGCTGTTCGAGAAGCGCTCTTCGAAATCGACGATCGCTCATCGCGAGCCGGCCATGCCCGCCGCCGTGCGGCGCGGCTCACCCCTGCCGGACACCCGATGGTTACATAACTGGGAGCTGACCGGAAGTCGCCCGAAGGTCGAATCGACCCGTCATCCGGCGCCGAGGAATGCGCGGATCGCCATTTCGAGACCTGCGTTCTCGTTTGCGGGGTCGAAGACGCGCAGGTCGCGTTCGCCGCGCAGCCACGTGGTCTGCCGTTTGGCGAGCTGGCGGGTGGCGAAGATCGCGCGATCGCGGAACTCGGCCGCGGACAGTGCGCCGTCGAGATGCTCCCACGCCTGGCGATAGCCCACCGCGCGCAGCGCGGGCAAGTCCAGCGGCGCCGGATGCGCGCGCAATGCCGGCAATGCGCGCAGCGCCCGCACCTCGTCGAGGAAACCGGCCTCGAGCATCGCGTCGAAGCGGCGTTCGATGCGCGCGTGCAGCACGGCGCGGTCGCGAGGCGCGATCGCGAGCTTCAGGACGCGGCACGGAAATCGCGGCGACGCGCTCGCCTCGCGCTGCCAGTCGCTGATCGCGCGACCGCTCAATCGATAGACCTCCAGCGCGCGCTGGATGCGCTGCTGATCGGTCGCGTGGATGCGCGCCGCGGCGGCCGGATCGACCGCCGCCAGTTCGGCGTGCAACGCCGGCCAACCACGTCCGGCGGCTTCGGCTTCCAGCCGCGCGCGCATCGCAGGATCGGCCGGCGGCATCGGCGACAGCCCCTGCAACAACGCGCGGAAATACAGGCCTGTGCCGCCGGCGAGAATGGGCAGGCGTCCGCGATCGACGATGTCCTGCACCGCGACGCGCGCATCGGTGGCGAAGTCGGCGGCCGAGTACGGCTGCCACGGCTCGCGCAGATCGATCAGATGATGCGGCACCGCCGCACGTTCTTCGGCCGTGGGCTTGGCCGCGCCGATGTCGAGCCCGCGATACACCAGCGCCGAATCGACGCTGACGATCTCGCCGCCGAAACGCTGCGCCCAGTCGAGCGCGAGCGCGGTCTTGCCCGATGCGGTCGGGCCCATCAGGGCGATGGCGAGCGGGCGGGTGTCGGCGGGCATGCGGTGATGTCGCTTTTTGTAGGAGCTCCGGTTTTCAACAGTCGAAGGCTGGTCAAGGCGCGATGCTTTGATCTTTTCGCATCGTGCAGATGCATCGCGCCTTCCAGCGCTCCTGCAAAAGCTCAATAGCCATGCACCTTCAACGTCTCCTGCACGCCCTTGTGCCGGAACTGCACCTCGTCCGAAGGCGCTTTTCCGATCCGGCTGACGATGAAGATCGCGACGAACGCTGCGATGACGCCCGGCACGATTTCGTACAGCCCGCTGCCGTATTGCTTCACCGCGATCTCCTTCCACAGGATGACGGTCGCCGCCCCGGCCAGCATGCCGGCGAGCGCGCCGTTGCGGGTCATGCGGCCCCAGAACAGCGAGCACAGCACCACCGGCCCGAACGCGGCGCCGAAACCCGCCCACGCGTACGACACCAGACCGAGCACCTTGCTGTCGGGGTCGCGCGCGATCCAGATCGCCAGCAGCGACACCGCGAGCACCATCGCGCGGCCGAACCACACCAGTTCGCGCTGACTGGCGTTCGGGCGCAGGAAACCCTTGTAGAAGTCTTCGGTGAGCGCGCTGGAGCAGACCAGCAGCTGGCACGACAGCGTGCTCATGATCGCGGCCAGGATCGCCGACAACAGCACGCCCGCAACCCACGGATTGAACAACACGGTGGCGAGCTGGATGAAGACGCGCTCGGAATTCTCCGCGACCGGGCCGACCTGGTCCGGATGCTGCGCGAAATAGGCGTTGCCGAAGAAGCCCACCGCCATCGCGCCGAACAGGCACAGCACCATCCAGCTCATGCCGATGCGGCGCGCCTTGGGAATGGTGGTCAGCGAATCGGCGGCCATGAACCGCGTGAGGATGTGCGGTTGGCCGAAATACCCCAGCCCCCAGGCGAGCAGCGAAACGATGCCGACGAAGCCCAGCGTGCCGCCCTTGAACCAGTCGAGCTTCGCCGGGTCGGTCTGTTCGATCAGCGCGAGGCTGGCATCGACGCCGCCGCTGCCCAGCACCACCATCACCGGCGTCAGCACCAGCGCGAAGATCATCAGCGAGGCCTGCACGGTGTCGGTCCAGCTCACCGCGAGGAAACCGCCGATCAGCGTGTACAGGATCGTCGCCGCGGCGCCCCACCACAGCGCTTCGGCGTAGGGCACGCCGAAGACGCTCTCGAACAGGCGCGCACCGGCGACGATGCCGCTGGCGCAGTACAGCGCGAAGAACACCAGAATGACCACGGCCGAAAACACCCGCAGCAGACGCTGGCGGTCTTCGAAACGATGGGTGAAATAATCCGGCAGGGTCAGCGCGTTGCGCGTGCGCTCGGTGTAGATGCGCAGCGGGCCGGCGACGAATTTCCAGTTGCACCAGGCGCCGACGATCAGTCCCAGCGCGATCCACGCTTCGGACACGCCGCCGAGATACAGCGCGCCGGGCAGGCCCATCAGCAGCCAGCCGCTCATGTCCGATGCGCCGGCCGACAGCGCGGTGACCACGCTGCCCAGCGAGCGCCCGCCGAGGATGTAGTCGTCGAAACTGCGGGTCGAGCGCCAGGCCCACACGCCGATCAGGATCATGGCGACGAGATAGATGCCGAAGGTGATGAGCAGCGGCTGGCCAGCGGTCATGCGGCGGTTCCGGTGAGGATGCGTCGATCGGGGAGGATACCCCGGCGACCGGGCGCCGCGGGCGTCGGCCGCCACGGTTGAATCGTCCATCCGTTGGCGTACGCTGTCGCCATCGCCCGCGATCGATACGCCATGCCGCTCTGGAAACGCCTCGGGTTCCTGTTCGTGTTCGTGGTGCCGGCGCTGATGCCCGCGGCCGCGTGGCTGGGCGCGCACACCGGCCGTCACGACCTGATGGCGTGGTTCCCGCTGTTCTTCCTGTTCGTGCTGCTGCCCGTGGCCGACTACGGATTGGGCCACGACCCGCGCAATCCGACGTCCCACGAGATGCGCGCCATGGAAGCGGACGGCGGTACCGGGCGCTGGTTCAAGGCGATGACGCTCGCCGCCCTGCCCGCGCAGCTCGGCGTGATGGCCTGGTCGGGCTGGTATTTCGCGCATGCGGATTTCGGCGCCGTCGGCATCGCCGGCTGGCTGCTGTCGCAGGGCATCGTCGGCGGCGTGCTGGCGATCAACGTCGCCCACGAACTCATCCACAAGGACACCGCGCCCGAACGCATCGCCGGCGGCCTGCTGTTGACCAGCGTCGGCTATCACGGCTTCAAGATCGAACATGTGCGCGGCCATCACGTCCACGTCTCGACACCCGAGGACGCCTCCAGCGCGCGCTTCGGCCAATCGCTGTGGCATTTCCTGCCGCGCGCGCTGCTGCGCAACACCGCGAACGCGTGGCGGCTGGAAACGCAACGGCTCGCGAAACAGGGTCGGCCCTGGTGGCACAGGGACAACGAACTGCTGCGCTGGACCGCGCTGTGGCTGGCGATGCTGGTCGCTTTCGCGCAATGGCTGGGCGCGATGGGCGTGGTCTATTTTCTCGCCCAGGGCTTCTTCGCGGCCTGCGCGCTGGAAATCATCAATTACATCGAGCATTACGGCCTGGAACGGCGCAGGCTCGCCGACGGTCGCTACGAACGCACCACGCATCTGCATTCGTGGAATTCGGACTATCTGCTGAGCAATCTGCTGCTGTTCCACCTGCAGCGCCATTCCGACCACCACGAAACGCCGCGCCGCCGTTACCAGTCTCTTCTGCATCATGCCGACAGCCCGCAGTTGCCGGGCGGCTACGCGGCGATGTTCCTGCTCGCGCTGTGCCCGCCGCTGTGGTTCCGGATCGTGGACCCGCGGGTGCGGAGGTTCCGCGATGGCGTGGGCGCAGACGAAGCCGCGCCCGCATCGGCCGACGGCGCGTGAATCGCATCACCGCCTGACGACCGCAGCGCGCACGGCGCGCAGACGCGGACACCCGAAGGCTTCTCCCGCGGCGCGACGGAAACCGGCCGCATCGTCGAGCGCGTACCGACACCGCGAGGTCTCATCCACAGCCGCTGTGGACAACGTCTGCACAAGTCTGTGGATGAACCGCTGCACCCCTGCCGCAGCAAGGCCTGCAGATGACATGATCAATATTTGACCACCCGGAGCGGGGAATCGGGCTGTCGTTTTTTTCGCCACACTGCCTGCGAGGCCCGCCACGGCAGGACCGCAGCACGTTGTCCACAGAACAATCCCGATACTTGTCCACAGAGACTGTGCACAAACACGATGGCTCAGATTTCGTCCGGCCAGCGGATGCCCGGCGCTGCGGCTGCGGACGATTTCGGCATCGGCACCGCCGCCACCGCGTTCCAGACCTTGAGCGCATCGACGGTCGCGGCTACGTCGTGCACGCGCAACAGCTTCGCACCGCGCTGCGCGGCGATGAGATGGGCGGTGACCGAACCGTGGATGCGGGCCTGCGGGTCGTCGCGACCGGTCAGCTCGCCGATGCTGCGCTTGCGCGACAGGCCGGCGAGCGCCGGTACGCCCAGATCGGTGAAGCGTTCGAACCGCGCCAGCAGCGCGAGATTGTGCGCGGTGCTCTTGCCGAAGCCGAAACCGGGATCGACCACGATCTTCTTCTTCGGAATGCCGGCCATCTCCGCCGAGAAGATGCGCTCGGCCAGGAAGCGGTGCACCTCGGCGACCACATCGTCGTAATCGGGCGCGGCCTGCATCGAACGCGGCTCGCCCTGCATGTGCATCAGCACCACCGGCACGCCCAGCGCGGCGGCGGCGTCGAGCGCGCCTTCGCGGCGCAGCGCGTAGACATCGTTGATCATGCCGGCGCCGGCGGCGACCGCGGCGCGCATCACCTCGGGCTTGGAGGTATCGATGCTGATCGGCAGCGCGGTCTCGCGCGCGAGCCGTTCGATCACCGGAATCGTCCGCGCCAGTTCTTCGTCGACGGAGACCGCCTGCGCGCCCGGGCGCGTGGACTCGCCGCCGATGTCGAGCACGTCCGCGCCCTCCGCCGCCAGCCGCAGCGCGTGCGCGACCGCGGCATCGAGATCGGCATGCAGGCCGCCGTCGGAGAACGAATCCGGGGTGACGTTGACGATGCCCATGACGCGCGGGCGATCGAGCACCAGGATGCGGCCGGCGCAGTCGAGTTGCGGGGAAAGATCGAACATCGGAGGTCCCGGAAACGAAAAAGGCCAGAGCGGACTCTGGCCTTTTCGGGATTGCGGAGCAAGTCGACTGCGTGCCAGTCGAGTTACGTGCTCGCCTGAGGGTCGCCCAGGCTCACCGCCGGCGGCGGCGTCGGGTCGGACGGCGTCGACTCCGGCTTCTTGGTCCAGCCCGGCGGCGGCGTCGGCTGACGGCCGGCCATGATCTCCTTCACCTGCTCGGCGTCGATCGTCTCCCATTCCATCAGCGCGGCGGTCATGGTTTCGACGATGTCGCGCTTGGACTCCAGGATGTTGCGCGCCACGGCGTACTGCTCGTCGAGGATGCGGCGGATCTCGGCATCGACCTTCTGCTGCGTGGCCTCGGAGATGGTCTTGTTCTGCAGACCGAAACCGGAATCCTTGTCGTCCGCATAAACCATCGTGCCCAGCGCATCGGACATGCCGTAGCGGGTGACCATGGCGCGGGCCAGCTTGGTCGCGCGCTCGAAATCGTTCGAAGCGCCGGTGGACATGCTGCCCATGAACAATTCCTCGGCGATGCGACCGCCGAACAGGATCGACAGCTCCTCCAGCATCTTGTCCTTGTAGTTGCTGAGCTGATCGTGCTCGGGCAACTGCCAGGTCAGACCCAGCGCCCAGCCGCGCGGCATGATCGTGACCTTGTGCACCGGGTCGGCCTTCGGCAGCGACATCGCGACCACGGCGTGACCGGACTCGTGATACGCCGTGTTGCGGCGCTCTTCGTCGCGCATGACCATGCTGCGGCGTTCCGGACCCATGTAGATCTTGTCCTTGGCGTCCTCGAAGTCCTGCATCTGCACTTCGCGCTTGTTGCGACGCGCGGCGAACAGGGCGGCTTCGTTGACGAGGTTGGCCAGATCGGCGCCGGAGAATCCGGGCGTGCCGCGGGCCAGCACTTCGGGGCGCACGTCGTCGCTCAGCGGCACCTTGCGCATGTGCACGCGCAGAATCTGCTCGCGGCCCTTGATGTCGGGCAGGCCGACCATGACCTGGCGGTCGAAGCGGCCCGGGCGCAGCAGCGCCTTGTCGAGCACGTCGGGACGGTTGGTCGCGGCGATCACGATCACGCCCTCGCCGCCCTCGAAACCATCCATCTCGACCAGCATCTGGTTGAGGGTCTGCTCGCGCTCGTCGTGGCCGCCGCCCATGCCGGAACCGCGATGGCGGCCGACGGCGTCGATTTCGTCGATGAAGATGATGCAGGGCGCGTGCTTCTTGGCCTGCTCGAACATGTCGCGCACGCGGCTGGCGCCGACGCCGACGAACATTTCGACGAAGTCCGAGCCCGAGATGCTGAAGAACGGCACCCGCGCTTCGCCGGCGATGGCCTTGGCGAGCAGGGTCTTGCCGGTGCCCGGCGGGCCGACCATCAGCACACCGCGCGGAATCTTGCCGCCGAGCTTCTGGAACTTGCCGGGATCGCGCAGGAATTCGACCAGTTCGGCGACTTCCTCCTTCGCTTCGTCGCAGCCGGCGACGTCGGCGAAGGTGGCCTTGGTCTGGTCTTCGTTGAGCAGCTTGGCGCGCGAGCGTCCGAACGACATCGCGCCCTTGGTGCCGCCCTGCTGCATCTGGCGCATGAAGTACAGCCACACGCCGATCAGCAGCGCGATCGGCAGCAGGTTGAACAGCAGGCTGAGGAAAAGATTGCGACCGGACGACGGCGGCTTCTGCTCGATCTCGACCTTGTGCTTGATCAGGTCGTTGACCATGTCGCGGTCGCCGGGGCTGTAGGTGAAGAACTGGGTGCCGTCCTTGCGCTGGCCGCGGATGGTCATGCCGTCGTCTTCGATCACGACCTTCGCCACGCGGTCGCTCTGGACCTGCTGCACGAACTGGTCGTAGGTGAGCGGTTTGTCGCCCGCGCTCATCCCCGAGGGGGTGAAGCTCTGGAACACCGCCATCAGCACGATGGCGACGATCACCCACAGCAGCAGATTCTTGGCCAAGATGTTCACCCTTCGCTACCGTCCCCGTTCGGGGACGCGTGGTTGGAAACGTACTCACTCAAAACAGTACCGACTCGAAAAGCACCAGCTAACGCACAGACACGACCGCCGCCCGCGTCACCCGGCCGGAGCCGCGTGCCTGCCTTGGGCCAGGCGGCCCTGGGCAAGGGCGTAGACCTCCGGCGATCGCTTGCGCGAGGCTGCCGGTTTGCGGATCACGACACGGGCATAGCGCTTGCGCAAGGCCCGGACGTAATCGTCGAACCCGACTCCCTGGAACAGCTTGATCAGGAAAGTACCGCCGGGCCGCAGATGATGGTCGGCGAAGTCCATCGCCAGTTCCGCCAGATGCATGGCCCGCGGCAGGTCCACCGCGTCGACTCCGCTCATATTGGGGGCCATGTCGGACAGCACAAGGTCCACCACCTGGCCGTTCAGCAGACTTTCGAGCTGGGCCAGAACGGCATCTTCGCGGAAATCGCCGTGAATGAACTCGACCCCGGCCAGCGAAGGCATCTCCAGAATGTCCAGGGCCACCACTCGGCCGCTGTCGCCCATCGCCTGGCGGACCCACTGGGACCAGCCGCCGGGGGCGGCGCCGAGGTCCACCACCACCATCCCCGGCTTGAGCAGGCGGTCGCGCTCGACCAGTTCCTCCAGCTTGTAGGCCGCCCGCGAACGCAGACCTTCCGCCTGCGCCTTCTTGACGTAGGGGTCGGCGAAATGTTCCTTGAGCCAGCGATGGCTGCTCTTGCTGCGGGTCATGGGAAGCGGTACGGCGCGGAAGGGAGAATGGAGGCGCGGCGATGCGATGGCGCCGGAGCCGGCTGGGCCGGCGTGCGGGCCATGATACCCTGCCCGCCCCGATCCGCCCTTCCGCGGGCCTTCCCGGCGCCCGGATTCTCTCCGGATTCCGCCCCCTGGATTTCGCCCCGGACTCGCCCCGCATTCCCTTCGAGACGCTTTCCGCATGTCCACGCTCACCAACGCCCAGATCCGATTCCTCCGTGGCCAGGCCCATGGCCTGAAGGCGATGCTGCAGATCGGGGCCAAGGGTCTGACCGACGCGGTGGTGGCCGAGGTCGAACTGGCGCTGGAGCACCACGAACTGATCAAGGTGAAGGTGGCCGCCGAGGATCGCGGCGCCCGCGATGCGATGGTCGCCGAGCTGGCCGGCCGCAGCGGCGCGGCGCTGGTGCAGCGCATCGGCAACGTCGCCGTGCTGTACCGCCAGAGCACGGATCACCGGCAGATCGTGCTGCCGCGGGCGTGAGCACCGGCCGATGCAGCTCCATCTCGAACGCCCGGATCACGAATTCTTCCTGCGCGGCGCCGACGGCCACGGCGCGCTGGTCAACGACCGCCGCCTGACCGCGAGTTTCCTGCTGTCCCCGGACACGCTGATCGACACCTGGCCGGTGCAAGCGGTCGCCACGATGACACCCGCGGACCTAGAGCCGCTGTTCGCGCTGTCGCCGGAACTCATCCTGCTGGGCTGCGGCGACCGCCAGACCTTTCCGCCCGCCGCCACGCTCGCCGCCTGCCTCTCGCGCGGCATCGGCCTGGAAACGATGACGAATGCCGCCGCCGCGCGCACGTTCAACGTGCTGGCCGGCGAAGGCCGCCGGGTGGTCGCCGGCTTCGTGCTGGCGGGATGATCCCGGCATCGCACCGGCGCCGGCTCGCGCTCGCGACGCTGTGCGTCGCCCTCGCCGCCTGCACCTCGATCCTGCCGCCGGCATCGCGTCACGCCCGCTGGCTCGACGCCGGCCATCGCGACGCCGCCGAAGCCTATGCCGCCTATCTGCGCAGCGAAGGCGTGGGCGACATCGTTCCCGCCGCGGCGCTGGCGCGGACCGCGCGCCGTTGGCGGCTATGCGGCAACCGCGAATTCGATGTGCCGCCTCCGGAACTGCACGCGAACATGCCGCCGACGCTGCGCCTCGTCGCGCGGCTGCGCGACGAGGGCATCCTCGAACCGCAGCGCGCGCGGTCGGTGTACCGCGATCCGGCGATGAACGCCTGCGCCGGCGGCAGCGCCCGCAGCAAGCATCTGGAAAACCGCGCGATCGATTTCGATCTACCCGAGCGCGGCGACAACGTCGAACGACTCTGCGCGTTCTGGCGCGAACACGGGCAGGCACTGGACATGGGCCTCGGGTTCTACACGCCGACCGCGATCCACATCGATACCGCCGGTTACCGCACCTGGGGCGAGGACCACAGCTGGCGGACCTCGCTCTGTACCGCGCGCTGAGCACTTGTTCAAAACCGCCGATCCACCTATCGATAGAGCGGCCTGACCAGTCATTCGACTGTTGAAAACCAGGCCGGCCCAGGCAGCACTCCGAGCGCGACGATATCCGTGCCGCGCCTGCGGCCGGGGGAGACAAATCCTCGGAGTGTCGGTAGAGCGGCCTTCAGGCCGCTGTTTTTTGCGGGAAGGGCGCAGCGGCCTGAAGGCCGCTCTACCGGCGATCTTGCAGGCTCGTCGAGATTCCCAACCGGCCGGTGAGGACATCGCCACAGCGACGACAGCGTCAGCGCGGCTGCAGACGCACCCGCATGCCGTAGTGGTCCGACGGCCATGCGCCACCGGCATCGGCGCGATCGAGCACGATCCGCGCCTCGACGACACGGAAGGCATCGCGCTGGAAGAACACGTGATCGATGCGCAGCGGCGCGTGGCCGAGATGAGGATTGAGCGTGCCGTGTTCCGGCGCGTCGACGGGCTCGCCCGGATGCGCCACGGCGTAGGCGTCGTCGAACGCGTGGGTCAGCGGTTTCAGTTCCGGTGCGTCGGCGCGGGTGTTGAAATCGCCGCCGATCAGCGCCGGCGCATCGCCGCGCGTGGCCGCGACGAAAGTCAGCAGATCCGCGATCTGCAGCGCGCGGATCGCACCGCCGTCCACGGTGTGGTGCAGATGGGTGACGTAGATCGAAACCCGGCGACCGCCGATGTCGGCGAGCACATGACCGGCGTTGCGGTAGTCGTCGAGCGGCGCGAGTTTGATCTCGTGCGTCGCGAGCGGCTCCGCACGGGTCAGGATCGCATTGCCGTAACGTCGCACGCGATCCGGCGGATCGACCGAGAAGAAGCGGTACCGGTAACCGAGCCGTTCGGCGAGCGCGGCCGCCTGGTTCGGCAGCCCGCTGTCCTGCAGCACTTCCTGCAGCAGGATCACGTCCGGCGACTGCGCCTGCAGTTCGGCCACGATCAGGTTCTGCCGATGCGGCCAGTCCTGCTTGTCGTGCCACAGATTGAAGGTGACGACGGTCAGCGGCGGGTCGGCGCGGGTGTTGCGATGGCATCCGGTCGGCAGCATCGCGAGCAGCAGGATCGCGAACGGCAGAACCGCGGTCATCGCCCGCGAAGCGAGGCGAACGACGACGCGAACGCAGACCGATCGCGACACCGGATGCTCAGCGCTTCGGCAGCGCCAGCAGCGGATCCTGCGGCTTGCCGTTGTAGCGGGCGAATCGGCGCTGCGTGCAGTCCACCGGACTGCGCGCCGATGAGCGCCCGGCGCGCTGCGTCGGGCCGGAGATCCGCAGGGAGTCCATCGCGATCGTCACCGTTTCGGCAGCGCCTGCAGCGGATCCTGCGGCTTGCCGTTGTAGCGGATCTCGAAGTGCAGCATGTCGCGCGATGCGCCGCTGCGGCCCATCTCGGCGATCTGTTCGCCGGCCTTCACGCGCTGGCCTTCGTTGACCAGACGCGCGCGGTTGTGGCCGTAGGCCGAGAGCCACTGTTCGTCGTGTTTGACGATGATGAGTTCGCCGTAACCGACGAGGCCGGCGCCTGAATACACCACCACGCCGTCCGCGGCGGCACGCACCGGCGCGCCGCTCTTGCCGGCGATGTCGATGCCCTGCCGGGTCGGGTCGCCCGCGGCAAAACGTCCGACGAGCGTGCCTTCGGCAGGCCAGCGCCAGTCGAACGCCGCGGCGCTCGGCGGCGGCGCAGGCCGCGGTGCCTGCGGCGTGGCGACGGGCGCTGCCGTACTCGGCGGCGACGTGCTCGGCGATGGCGACGTACCGGTCGGCGGACGCGGCGTCGGTGTCGGCGTCGAACCGACGACGCGCGGCGGCGCGGGCTTCGGTCCCGCGGGGCGCGGCGGTTCGGGCCGGCGCGCATCGGGCGCCGTCAGGCGCAGACGCTGCCCGGGATGGATCGTGTACGGCGGCGCGATCCGGTTCCACATCGCCAGATCGAGCGGGCTCACGCCGTGCCTGGTCGCGATGCGGTAGACGGTGTCGCCCTTGCGCACCACCGCGGTTGCGCCGGGCTTCGGCGGCGTCGCCGGGCGCACGGTCTGCGGCTTGCCGCGCGGCGCGGTGCGCACCACGGTGGTCTGCGCGCAGCCGGCCAGCAGGCCGAACACGCACAGCGCCGCCAGAAGTCGGGCGCGACTCACAGCCCGACCTTCTGCAGCAGTTCGCGCGCGGCCAGCCCGCCACTGCCGATCAGCACGCCGAAATAGACGATCGTGCCGATGTTCGCGAGATGGCCGAGCAGCACCGCGACGCCATCGCGCTGGATGAAGCCGATCGCGTACAGCAGCAGCGCCAACGCCGGCAGGGTATTGCTGAAGGGCACGAGGCCGAACGGCGCCATCAGCAACACCGAGGCGAGGATGAAGGCGAGATTGTTGAACAGTCGCGGCAGCGCGCCGTCGACCAGCGGCCGCAGGCGGTGCGGGCGACTGATCTTCTCCATCCGCCGCACCCACACCAGGCCGGCGGTGAGTCCCGGACGCAGGCGGTCGGCGGGCAACGCCCGGCGACGCAGGCGCGCCGGCAGCCACAGCGGGCGGCCGATCAGCCGGCTGATGCCGATCAGCAGAATCGCCGCGCCGAATACGGTGCTGACGCCCGGGATCGACACCGGAATGAGGAAGATCAGGGTCAGCAGGATGGTCAGCAGCAACAGGCCTTCGTCGCTGAACACGTCCAGCAGTTCCTGCAGGCTCAGCGCGTCGGGCGGCAGGCGTTCGATGATGCCGACGAGCTGTTCGCCCAGGGAACCGTTCTGACCGGCCGCACCGTGGACGGGCGTCTCGGCAGCGGGCGTCTCAGGCGGCCGCGTCATGCGCTCAGTCCACCGTGCCCGAGAGCAGCGGCACGAAGACCACCGCGGCCAGATCGGTGCGTTCGATGCCGCCGTCCGCGGCCTTGCGCAGTTTCACCAGCGATTGCCCGCCGCTGCCGCCGACCGGGGCGATGAGAACACCGCCGGGCACGAGTTGTTCGCAGAGCGCGTCGACCAGCGCCGGCGCCGCCGCGGTGACGATGATGGCGTCGAACGGACCGTTCTCCGCCCAGCCGATGCGGCCGTCGTCGTGTTTGCTGCGGATGTTCAGGCCGAGCGTGCGGAAACGCTTGCGCGCGGTGCGCAGCAGATCGCCGATGCGCTCGACGGTATGCACTTCCAGCCCCAGCGCCGCGAGGATCGCGGCCTGATAGCCGGAACCGGTGCCGACTTCCAGCACCTTCTTCGGCTGCGCGCCGTCCTCGAACAACGCCTCGGTCATGCGCGCGACCACCCACGGCTGCGAGATGGTCTGACCATGGCCGATCGGCAGCGCGTTGTCCTCGTAGGCGCGCGCGGCCAGCGCTTCGTCCACGAACAGATGCCGCGGCACGGTACGGACGGCATTGAGCACGTTTTCGTCGAGGATGCCCTTCTCTCGCAGGCGCTCGATCAGGCGATCGCGCACGCGCTGCGAAGTCATGCCCATGCCGATGGCTTCGGGCTGCAGGCGCATGCGCGCGGTCATGTCGCCGCTCCTTCCGCATCGCGCGGCGCGTCGCCCTGCGCATCGTTCTGCGTATCGTTCAGACCGGCGGCCAGCCCGCCGACCCAGCTCGCCACCTGCTCCAGCGCCTGATAGCGGGTGAGGTCGACGTGGATCGGCGTGATCGAGATGAAGCCGGTGCGCACCGCGTGAAAATCGGTGCCCGCGCCCGCGTCCTGTTCGGGGCCGGCGGCGCCGATCCACCACCACGTGCGGCCGCGCGGGTCTTCCTGCGGCGTGCAGGGCTCGGCGCGATGACGATTGCCGAGGCGGGTGACCTCGAAGCCGCGGATCGCCGCCCACGGCAGGTCGGGCACGTTGACGTTGAGGATGGTGTCGGCCGGCAGCGGATCGGCGCGCAGGCGGGCGACGATCTCGACCGCGGCGCGCGCGGCGGTCTCGTAGTGCAGACCCTTGTGATCGGCGGTGACCAGCGACACCGCCACCGCGGGCAGACCGAGGAAGCGGCCTTCCATCGCCGCGGCGACGGTGCCGGAATAGATCACGTCGTCGCCGAGGTTCGCGGTGTTGTTGATCCCGGAGACCACGATGTCCGGCTCGTGTTCGAGCATGCCGGTGATGGCGACGTGGACGCAGTCGGTGGGCGTGCCGTGCACGCGCCAGGTGGTCTCGTCCTGGCGGATGACCCGGATCGGCATGTCCAGGGTCAGCGAATTGCTGGCGCCGGAGCGGTCGCGGTCGGGCGCCACCACCAGCACCTCGTGCCCGGCCGCGCGCAGACCGGCGGCGAGGACGCGGATGCCGGGGGCGTCGACGCCGTCGTCGTTGCTGACCAGGATGCGCATGGAGTCGGAATCGTCGCCAACGGAGGGGAATGTTCCGAATGATACCGGATGCGCCGGACCTGCTCGCGGGCGCATGCCCCCGCTTGCGCGCCCTGCTAACCTCGACGGCGATGACACCGCGCAAAGACCCGCCCGCAGCGCCCCTGCCCGACGACGACGATGCCGCGCTGTTCCGCGCCGCGGTCGGTCCGGTGCGCGAACTGCCGGCGGTGGAGACCGTGCCGCAGAAACCCAGACCGAAGCCCTCCACGCGGATGCGCGATCTCGACGAGGACGATGCCCGCAGCGAATTCCGGCGCGCGCTGGACGCTTCGCCGCTGCTGGCCGGCGACACGCTCAGCTATCGCCGCGACGAAGTGCCGCAGCGGGTGCTGCAACGGCTGTCGCGCGGCCACTATGCCGCGCAGGACGAACTGGATCTGCACCACGCCGACGCCGCGACCGCCGAAGCGCTGCTGCGGCGGTTCCTGAAGGAAGCGCGCGAGGCCGGTGCGGGCTGCGTGCGGGTGATCCACGGCAAGGGCCTGAACTCGCCGGACGGCGTGCCGACCATCAAGAATCTGGTCGACCGCATCCTACGCCAGCGCAGCGACGTGCTGGCGTTCCATTCCGCGCCGGCGGCCGCGGGCGGCACCGGCGCCGTGCTGGTGCTGATCACCGATCGTTGAGCGCGCGAACGGTCGTCGAGTACGGCGATCGAGCGATCACTCGCGATCGAGGGACTCGTCGACGTGCCGCTTCACCGGCTTGTTGACCCAGCGCACGATCACGCCGCGGCGACGGGCCATGTTTTCGACATGGGCCACGTATCTCGCGTCTTCTTCGATGCGCGGCTGATAGGTGGTGGCGGTCTGTGCGGGCGCGGTCTGGACGCTGGCGGGCGGCGTCGCCGATGCGGAATCGTCCATGGTCCTGCACCCGGACAACGACAGCACGGCGATGACCAGCACGAGCGGCGGGAAACGGCTTGCGTTCATCTGAAACCTCCGGAGCGACGGCGGTTCATGCGCGCCCGGCGACCGCAGGGCGCTCACCACGGCTTATACGCCTGCACCGGACTTCCGGCTGTGCACGGCTTGCGTTTCCGATGAACGGTGCGGCGCGTTTCGCGCTCAGCCGTAGGCCGCGTCCACCACCTCGCCCAGCTCCGCCAGCACGGTGGTGGCGTAACAACCCGCGGGCAACTCGAACTGCAGGCGCAACACGTCCGGCGCCAGCCAGTCGCGCGCGAACGCCTGCGGCCGCAGCCGCAGCGCCCGCCGCTCCTGTTCCAGCCCGGCGCGTTCCAGGCCCGCGCGCAGGGCCTGCGCATGGGTCTCGTCCAGCGCCGCGAGCTCGACCGCGCGCGCCTCGTCCCGGGTGCGCAGTTCGCCGCGGCCCCACAGCGGCCCGCTGGGATGGATGTCGAAGCGGGCGAGACGCTCGGCCAGCGTTTCGCTCCACGGTTCGGGGCCGAAGACGCTGCGGCTGCCGTCCAGCATCCACACTTCGCCGTCGAGGCCGCGGTCCCAGTCGCCGCGACGCACGCGTTCGGCCAGCACGCGATTGAACAGTTCCGAGCGGGCGGCCGAGAGCAGATGCGTGCGCTCCTCGCGCGGCACGCGGCGACCGGCGAACATAGACAGCGCTTTGGCGACGTTGTCGCCGCCGCGGCCGAACCGCTGCTCGCCGAAGGCGTTCGGCACGCCGCGCGCGGCGACCGCGCGCAGACGCGCGTCGATCGCCTCGATGTCGCCTTCGACGCCGCGCAGCGTCAGCGCGAAACGGTTGCCGGCCAACGCCCCGCGCGGCAGTTTGCGCGCGTGCCAGGCGTGGGCGATCACACGCAAGTCGGGTGTCTCCAGCGTCGCGATGTCGGGCGCGATCTTCTTCGGAATCCAGACGCTGAAGCGCTGTCGCGTCAGCGCGTGGCGATCCTTCAGCCCCGCATAGCCGATCGCCGATTCCGCGACGCCGGCCCACTGTGCGATCCGCTTCGCGGCGAACGCGGTGTTCATGCCGCGCTTCTCGATCGTCAGCAGCAGATGCTCGCCGGCGCCGCTGGCCTCGAATGCGTCGATCTCGTCGACGACGAAATCCTCCGGCGCGCTGCGGATGCGCGCGGACAGCACCGCATCGCCATGCGCCTTCGGCAGCGAAGGATCGCTCACGCGCGGACCAGCAGGCAGACCGCCTGCGCGGCGATGCCTTCGCCGCGCCCGGTGAAACCGAGCTTCTCGGTGGTGGTGGCCTTCACGCTCACCGCATCCAGTTCGATGCCGAGATCCAGCGCGATCAGGCGCCGCATCGCTTCCGCATGCGGGCCGACCTTCGGCCGTTCGCAGATCACGGTGAGGTCGACGTTGCCCGTCTTCCAGCCGAGGTTGCGGACGAGGTGATCGCAATGGCGCAGGAACGCGCGGCTGTCGGCGCCCTTCCATTGCGGATCGCTCGGCGGGAAGTGCGTTCCGATGTCGCCCAGCGCCAGCGCGCCGAGCAGCGCGTCGCACAACGCGTGCAGGACCACGTCGCCGTCGCTGTGGGCGACGATGCCGCGGTCGTGCGGCACGCGCACGCCGCCGAGCATGACGTGATCGCCGTCGCCGAAGGCGTGGACGTCGAAGCCCTGGCCGATGCGGATATCGACGGTCACGGCGCGATCAGCGCCATCAGGATGCGCTGCATGTCGAGGTGTTTCATCAGGCCCGCACCGCTGGAGACGACCTGCGGGTTCTGCAGCATGTCGGTGGCGGCGGACGTGCCCAGCGCCTGGAAACTCCTGCCGATCGCATCGGTGCCCGACTGCTTCATCGCGACGCGCAGCGGCGCCGCGCATTGATCGGCGAGCAGCGTTTCGAACACCGCGGCCGCATCGCGATCGATCGTGGTCCGCTGCGCGGCGTCGATCCGGGTCATCGAAGCGATGTCGGGATGCTGGGCGATCACCGAAAATACCCATTTCACCAGGATGCGCTTTTCGTCTTCCGACGTGGATTCGATCAGGCACCGGGTCAACGCATCCTGCGCGCGGATCGGCGACGCGGCTTTCGGTGCGGACTGCGCGGCGGGCCGGGATGGCGCCGCCGGCTGCGGCTGCGCCGCGGAAACCGGCAGGGCGGCCAGCGGCAGCAATGTCAGCGACAGCAGCGCTTTCGATATCTCGATCTTCATACGTTTCCTTGTCGTCTTCATCGCTGCGGAATCAACGATGACGTTGCGAAACCGCGAATTCGAACCGCGCCAGATCCGCCGGCGTGGTGATCTTGAAATTGTCTTCGCTGCCCTCGACCAGCAGCGGACGCAGGCCCTGCCGTTCCATCGCCATCGATTCGTCGGTGATGGCCACGCCCGCGGCCTGCGCGGCGGCGAGCGCGCGCGCGAGTTGCATGCGCCGGAACAACTGCGGCGTGAGCGCGCGCCACAGCCGCTCGCGCGGCTCGGTGCGGTCGATGCCGCCGTCGTCGCCGGCGCGCTTGAGCGTGTCGCGCACCGGCGCGGCGAGGATCGCGCCGACCGGATCGCCGCAGCCCAGATCGAGCAGACGATCGAGGTCGGCATGCGCGAGATTCGGACGCGCGGCGTCGTGCACCAGCACGAAGGCATCGGCGCGCACGCCCTCGGGCAGGGCATTCAGCCCGGCCAGCACCGAATCCGCGCGTTCGGCGCCGCCGGTGCAGGTCAGCACGGGTTTGCCGGCGACGGCATCCATTCCGCGCCAGAAAGGATCGTTCTCGGCGAGCACCACCATCACGCCGCACACGGACGGATGCGACAGCAGCGCATCGAGGGTGTAGGCGATCAGCGGCCGGCCGCCGACCTCGAGATACTGCTTGGGCAGTTCCGCGCCGAAACGCGCGCCGCGCCCGGCCGCGGGCACCACGGCCCAGAGCCTGCCCGGGGCATGATCCGGCGTCATGGCGCCTCGTCCGCATCGACGGCCGCGTCGACCGCGGCATCCACCGGCTCTGGCGGTTCCACCACGCGGTAGAAGGTCTCGCCGGGCTTGATCATGCCCAGCTCGCTGCGCGCGCGCTCTTCGGCGGCGGCTTCGCCCGACTTGAGGTTTTCGACCTCCGCCGCGAGCTGGCCATTGCGCTGGCGCAGCCCGCGATTCTCGACCGCCTGCCGCTCGACCTTGGTCTGCAGCGCACCGGTGGCCGACGCGCCGCCCTCGCCGAACCACAGCCGATACTGCAGCCACGCCAGCAGCACGAGAAGCAGCATCGCGAGGATGCGCAGCGGGCGGATGCCTTCGCTCATCGCGCCGTCATCAGCCCCCGTGCAGGGAGACGAAAGCCGCGCGACCGGCGTACTTCGCCGATGCGCCCAGGGCCTGTTCGATGCGCAGCAACTGGTTGTACTTCGCCACGCGGTCGCTGCGGCACAGCGAACCGGTCTTGATCTGGGTGGCGGTGGTCGCGACCGCGATGTCGGCGATCGTCGTGTCCTCGGTCTCGCCCGAACGATGCGACACGATCGCCGCGTACTTCGCCGCGTCGGCCATCGCGATGGCTTCCAGGGTTTCGGTCAGCGTGCCGATCTGGTTGACCTTGATCAGGATCGCGTTGGCGACGCCCTGGTCGATGCCTTCGCGGAAGATCTTCGGATTGGTGACGAACAGATCGTCGCCGACCAGCTGCACCTTGGTGCCGAGACGGTCGGTGAGCTGTTTCCAGCCGGCCCAATCGTGCTCGGCCATGCCGTCCTCGATGGTGACGATCGGATATTCGCGGCACCAGTCGGCGAGGAAATCGACGAACTGTTCGCTGGTGAGGCGCTTGCCTTCGCCGGTGAGGTTGTACTTGCCGTTCTCGAAGAATTCGCTGGAGGCGACGTCGAGACCGAGCAGCACATCCTCGCCGGCACGATAGCCGGCCTTGCCGATGGCTTCGATGATCGTGTCCAGCGCTTCGGAATTGCTGCGCAGATCCGGCGCGAAACCGCCCTCGTCGCCGACCGCCGTGCTCAGGCCCTTGCCCTTCAGCACCGACTTCAGCGCGTGGAAGATTTCGGTGCCGCAGCGCAACGCCTCGGAGAACGAATCGAAACCGACCGGCAGCACCATGAATTCCTGCAGATCGACGTTGTTGTCGGCATGCGCGCCGCCGTTGATGATGTTCATCATCGGCACCGGCAGCGAGACGTCGCGACCGTTGGCGAGGTATTGCCACAGCGCCTGCTTGCGCGACGCCGCGACCGCATGCGCGGCGGCCATCGACACGCCGAGCAGCGCGTTCGCGCCGAGCCGGCCCTTGTTCTCGG
>CAMLLG010000055.1 GCA_946480825.1 uncultured Lysobacteraceae bacterium | reverse complement strand
TGCCGAGGTACTTGTTGATCGTCTTGGCCTTGGCGGGCGATTCGACGATGAGGAGATTCTTGGCCATTGCGAGCGGGTGATCCGGAAAGGCCGCGACCGACGGGCGGAAGCGGCAACGGCAGGCCGCCGCGGGGCGTTCCCGGGGCGTCCGACCAGAAGGCGACGCCCGGGGGAGGCCCGGGCGTCGGTCAGTTCTCTTTTTTTAGTGGTGTCATGTCCGGGCCGCCCCTGTCAAGCGGACCGTGCGCACCGGGCACCCTGGAGGCTGCCGGGACCGGGGGGCGAACGCCCCCGTTCAGGTTCGACGCAAGCCGACGCGGCAACCCGCCCGGCCGATGCCGCCGGCCGATCCGACGGTCAGCGGAAGCCCCCGGCCAGCATGGCGCCGAGGGTCGCGAACAGCGCGAACAGGCCGAGCATCGCCAGACCCATCAGCACCAGGATGACGATGGTGACGGTGCCCAACTCCTCGCGCTGCCACTCGGGATGGTCGGTATACGCCCATTTGTCGACCACCAGGGTGTCGCAGACCATGTCGTGCAGGGCCTGCTTGCGCTCGGTGAAGCCGGCCATCAGGTAACCGATCATCAGGATCAGGCTGCTGAGGATGGTGGCGAACAGGCGGCCGAAGGCGCGCCAGAAGCTCACCCGCTCGCCGTCGGTGCGGACCAGCTTGATCCCGACCGCCATCTTGCCGAGCGTGGCCTGATGGCTCGACGCATGCATCCAGGCGAAATACAGGGCCGGAATCGTGAACGAGATCAGGTAGATCAGGCCCAGAAAGACCACACCCAGACCGCTGGCGAAGGGGTCGTCCGAGGTGGCCGACGCGCCGATGCCGACGCCGGCGACGATCCCCACCGGGATCATCAGCGCGTAGGTGATCGCGGTGACCACGAAGTAGTCGATGAAATAGGCCGCCACGCGTTTCCAGAAGCCGGCATAGACCACGTGTCCGCCGCCGACGACCGCACTGCGCTCGTCCACCCGCGCCTGCGGCGGCGCGTAGGGCGACGGCTCGGCCACGGCGTAGGGGCGGTAGGCGCCATCGTCCGGCGCGGCCTCCGCGGCCTTCACCAGCGCCTCGGCGCGCGGATCGTCCGGCAGGCCGCCGACGACCACTTCGCGGATCATCTCGCGCCAGGGTTTCCACTCGGACATGCCTTCGCGCCAGACCAGGGTGTCCGGCGGCAGTTGGCCCTTGGTGTGCATCGCGGCGAGGTCGCCGGGCGTCACCGGGCCGTGTTGTTGACGCTGTGCGTCGCTGTAGTACCACTCGGTCATGGGGTTGGGGTCCGTCGGCAGGTTGTCGAATTGCAGGCTGTGGAATGGCAGGCTGTGGATAGGCAGGTTGTCGAAGCCCGCGCCTCGTGCGCGCGCTTCGGATCGTCGCCGCAGCCATCCCTGACCGCGCCCACGGGCGGTGTCCGGCCGTCCGTCAGGGAGTCGTCCCGGTGGATCGGCATGACATCGGGCGGTAGCGGTCTTCCAGCGTCCCTTCGAGGCAGGTCCAACCGTCGTCGCCCGAGCGAAACACCAGGGTCCGTCCGTCGACGCCGGTGGCGATGTTGTGGAAACGCAGTTCGAACGCGCAGCCGCCACCGCCATCGGCGGCGTCGCCGACGCTGAGGCGCATGTGGCTGCCCTTGGCCGCACCTTCGTCGCCGCCCAGTTCGACCACCGCGCTGCGGCCGTAACCGACATCGAGGTTGCCGGGGCAGGCACCGGTTCGCGCGCGCGCCTCGTCGATGCGCGATTGCAGGGTCTGCGCGAAGACGAACGCTTCCTGGGTGCGCGCGCGCACGAGATAGTCCTGGTACGCGGGCACCGCGATCGCGGCGAGGATGCCGATGACGAACACGCCGATCACGCCGGCCACCGCGATCACGATGGCGGCGATGGCGCAGCCGGACATGCCTGTCTTCGGCGCGGCGGGTGCGGGGGAGGAATACGACATGCCCGGCGGCAACGGCGGCGGCGCGCTCATGGCTCAGGCACCGCAGCGCGGCGGCGCGAACCCCGCCGGCAGATCGATGTTGCGGCAATACACGGTGATCTCGTCGCCGGCGACACCGACGTCGTACTGCACGGTCCGATCCTTGACCTCGGGACCGAGGCCGTAGAAACGGACGGCGTAGGCGCAGGTGCCGCTGACCGGCCGCGCCGGATCGATGCCGAACCAACCGTCCTCGTCGCCCTGATAACGCGAGTGACGCACCATCATCCGCTCGAATTCGAACGTATCGGGGCAGGTATTGCCGTTGGCGGCGTAGAACTCGCGCATCGTATCGGTGAGCAGATCGCGCGCCAGCGTGTCGGTCTTTTCCATCCGTCCGGCGTCGAATGCATCGATCCGCGGCGCGGCCGCCTCAGGATCGACCTGCCCGCTCTGCGCCGCTTTCGCGCGCTTCACGTAGTCGTTGTAGGCGGGCAACGCGACGGCGGCGAGAATGCCGATCAGGAACAGGCCGATGAAGCCGGCGACGACCACCGCGATGATGCAACCGGTGCGATTGGACGGCGGCGGTTCGATCGGCGCGCTGGGTCGCGCGGCATGCGATGCGGTGGCCGCCGCGGGGCGCATCGGCGGCGGCGGCGGAGGACGCGACATGTCGGGCTGCACGCCGGTGAGCCCCAGCTCCTCGATCAGGCGTTCCAGCGGCTGCCACTCGCGCAGGCCGTCGTGCCACGCCAGCGTGTCGCGCGCGATCCTGCGCTCGCGGTAACACGCGCGCATCTCGTCCGCGGTGAGCGGCCCGACCCTGCCTTGGCCGGGTGCGTGGTAGTACCAGTCGGTCATCGCTTCCCCATCGTCTGTGTCGCGGCGTCTGTGTCGCGGCGCCTCTGTCGGGCGCGTGTGTCATTGCGGCGGGCGCCCCCGCGCCCGGCATGACGCGCCTCGCGCGTCAGTGCACCAGTTCGCCGTCGTCCTCGAACATCTGCGTTTCCATCCAGGCGTACGCCGCTTCGGAACCCGGCTGATTGAACAGGACCATCAGCACCACCCACTTGAGGTCGTCGAGGTCCAGTTCGTCCTGGTCCAGCGCCATGGCGCGGTCCAGCACCAGCTCGCGCTGGTTGGCATCGAGGATGCCGTGCTGTTCGAGGAACATCAGGAAGCCGCGGCACTCGACGTCGAGCTTGTCCAGCTCGGGCCCGAAGAACACGCGGGTGGGGCCGTCCGCGCGCGGCACCGCCGACGGCGAAACGACACCGGGCCGGCGCTCGGCGAGCCCATCCAGCCAGTCGAAGGCCTTGTGGATTTCGGCCGGACTGAAGCCGGCCTGCAGGAGGCTGTTCTGCAGGGAATCGCGGTCCCGGGCGAGATCCGCGTCGTTGGCGATGTAGTGCTCGAAAAGGTAGAGCAGCACATCGAGGATGCTTTCTTTCATGTCCCCTGACTTGCGCACGCGGGCGCACTGGAAAGGATGGAGGCGCACGCGCTGCGGAACTCGCTGCGACCGGCACCGGGAAGGCCGGCGTCAACGTCGACTGTATCGACCGTGTTCGACCGCGACCCGCCCTTGCAACTCCATGCTCAGCAGCATGGAGGACAGGGCCGCAGCCGTCAATCCGGTGCGTTCGGCCAACTGATCCATAGTGCTGGGGTCGTGGCCGAGCGCACGCCACAACCGGTGGTGTGCCGGATCGTCCTGCGCGGTCCGCTCCGGGGCGTCGGTGCCGTCCTTCTCGACCTGCCCGGCGGCCCCGAGGCGACGGCGCAGATCGCCGCGCAGGGCGCCGGCCCAGGCGCCCAGCGCCGCGATCACCTCGTCGGCGGATTCCACCAGCGCCGCGCCGTCCCGGATCAGGCGGTGGCAGCCGCGCGCCATCGGGTTGTGGATCGATCCGGGCACGGCGAACACGTCGCGCCCCGCGTCGGCGGCCAGGCGGGCGGTGATCAGGGCGCCGGAGCGGGCGGCCGCCTCGATCACCAGCGTGCCGAGGCTCAGCCCGGCCAGGATCCGGTTGCGGCTCGGGAAATGCTCGCGCCGCGCGGCCGTGCCCGGGGGATGTTCGCTGACCACGGCGCCGGCTGCCGCGATCCGCGCCATCAGCCCGGCGTGTTCCTGCGGATAGGGCACGTCCGGGCCGGTGCCGAGCACCGCGACGGTCAGGCCGCCGGCCTCCAGCGCGGCCTCGTGGGCGGCACGGTCGACGCCCGCCGCCAGCCCACTGCCGACCGCGAACCCCGCCGTCGCCAGCGCCCGGGAGAAGGCGCGGGCATTGTCGCGCCCGCCGGCCGTGGGCCCGCGGCTGCCGACCACCGCCACCGTGGGGTGCCAGAGCAGGGCCGGGTCGCCGGCCACGAACAGGGCGAGCGGCGGGCTGCCGGCCCGGCGCAACAGCGGCGGGTAGTCGGGATCGTGCCAGCCGATCAGGTGGTGCCCGGGCTGCCGCAGCCAGTCGCGGCAGCGGGCCAGCAGCGCCGGCTCAAAGGCGGCGGGGTCGCCCTCCAGCGCGCGGATCTGCGCGGCCTCCAGCCCGGCCGCGCGCCAGCGGGCACGGGGCAACGCGCGCACCGCCGCGGGGCCGCCATGGGCGTCGAGCAGGTCGCGCCTGGGCGCGACCGGGCCGCCCGGCAGCAGCAGGGCGAGCAGCGCTTCGGTGTCGGCATCGGCCGGCATGTCGGAAGAAATGTCCATGCGGCCATGCTGGCGCGCAAACGACGACGGCGCCCTCGGGCGCCGTCGCATCGTGCTGTCGGAAAATTCCGAATCGGCCGGTCGT
Source organism: uncultured Lysobacteraceae bacterium (assembly GCA_946480825.1). The sequence goes on along the minus strand of CAMLLG010000055.1, from coordinate 21,218 downwards.
GACCGTCGGTCGTTCCGTTACTTCGCGTCGGGATGTTTCAGGCGATAGCCGACGCGGCTGGGCTTCACGCCTTCCATCACCAGGCCGTAGCTGACCTTGTCGAAGGTGCGGAAGATCATCACGTGACCCGAGTATTCGTCGGGCAGCTGCACGCGACGACCCTTCGACACCGTTTCTTCGCCGCGCCAGTAGCCTTCCTGTACGCGATCGACGCTGTTGCTGCCCTGGCGCCAGATCGACAGCACGGTGCCGTTGTCGATGCCGTCCTGCGCACCGACCGACAGCGCGACCACGTCGAGCGGGCCGCCGCTGGTCAGCGAGTTGGCGACGGCCAGCACGCGGGCCTTGTTCTCGTCCAGCGGCTGTTTCGGCGCGTGCGGGAAGAACTGCAGGTCGTAGGGCTGGGCGTCGACCGGGATCAGGCGGTCGCCGACGCGCACTTCGACATTGCGCTGGTCCAGACGCAGGGTGGTGACCTCGACATCGCCTTCCATCAGCTTGGTGACGGTGCCGGTGTTGACCTTGTACAGCTCGTGGCCCAGTTCCTCGCCGTCGATCTCGTTGCCGGCGGTGTCGCTCCAGGCCGTCCCGAAGCCCGGTACGAGGCCGCCGCGGAAGTCGTAATGGTTGCGGGTGAGCATGTCGCAGCACTCGCGCTTGCCGATGCGCACGTAGCGGGTGGTCGGGCGGACCACCGCGTAACGCTGGCCGACCTGGGCGCCCTCCAGTCCGCGCGCGTAGGCCAGGTGGCCGACGACGCCGCGGGCGATGTCCTCTTCCAGGCCCACCACGTACGGCAGTTCCTTGAAGCTGTCGACGACGCGCAGATCGCGCAGGTAGGGTTCGATCTGCGACAGCGGGATCGCGTTGATCGGCCCCTCGGTGCGCGGGCCCGGCGTCACGCCGACGCGGTCGAGATAGGCGAGGCTGATCACGTCGCCCGGATAGATCAGATGCGGGTTGGCGATCTGCGGGTTGGCCTGCCAGATCTCCGGCCACAGCCACGGCCGCTTCAGGAAGCGACCCGCGATGTCCCACAAGGTGTCGCCACGCTTCACCACGTAGGTGTCGGGGTGATCGCCACGGAACTCCTCCTGGGCGACCGCATAGGTCCCCACGGTGAGAAGGGCTACGGCGCCGACCACCTTGAAACGGTGAGAAAAGCGCTTAAGGATGCTGGCCATCTACTTGCTCCCCTTGGGATTTTCCCCAACACAACGGCCGCACTATAGCCCACAAAACCCGGCTCTTGGCAAGTCGGAAGGCGGTACAATGGGACGCAATCGGGCCTTTCGCCCTCCCCCGGCGCCGCAAACATGACGCTCCTCTCAATTCTCGAATTCCCCGACCCCCGTCTCCGGACCAAGGCCGCGGCCGTGGATCCGGCCGGGATCGCCGATCCGGCGTTCCAGACCCGGCTCGACGACATGTTCCAGACCATGTACGAAGCCCCGGGCATCGGCCTGGCCGCCAGCCAGGTGGACGACCACCGCCGGTTCATGGTGATCGACATCAGCGAAGAGAAGAACCAGCCGCTGGTGTTCATCAATCCGGAGATCGTCGAGGCCGACGGCCATCAGGTCTACCAGGAGGGCTGTCTTTCGGTCCCCGGGATCTTCGCCGACGTCACCCGCGCCAACCGGATCACCGTGCAGGCCTACGGCCGCGACGGCCAGCCGTTCCGGATCGAAGCCGACGGCCTGCTGGCGATCTGCATCCAGCACGAAATGGATCACCTCGAAGGCAAACTGTTCGTCGACTATCTCTCGCAGCTCAAGCGCGAGCAGGTGCGCAAGAAGCTGGAGAAGGCACGGCGCAACAGCGCGGCGTGACTGATTGAGCCGGCGGCTTTCTGGCCGCCGCCTTTGTCATCCCGAGGCGAAGCCGAGGGACCTGCTGCTTGCAGGCACTCCTCTCCAGAACAGCAGATCCCTCGGCTTCGCCTCGGGATGACAGAGATCTTTTCCGGTAGCCCATGACCCTCCGCATCGTCTTCGCCGGCACCCCGGCCTTCGCCGTTCCCTGTCTGCGCGCCGCGGCGCGCCATGGCGAGGTCGTGGCGGTCTACACCCAGCCTGACCGTCCTGCGGGTCGTGGACGCGCGCTGACGCCGTCGCCGGTCAAGCTCGAAGCGCTGCAGCGCGGGATCGAGGTGCTGCAGCCGGAAACATTGAAGAAAAAGGTTTCGGGCGATGCGCTGCGCGCGCTCGAACCCGACGTGATGATCGTGGTCGCCTATGGCCTGATCCTGCCGCAGAAGATCCTCGACATTCCGAAATACGGCTGCTGGAACGTGCACGCCTCGATGCTGCCGCGCTGGCGCGGCGCGGCGCCGATCCAGCGCGCGATCGAAGCCGGCGACCGCGAGACCGGCGTGTGCCTGATGCGGATGGAGAAAGGCCTCGACACCGGCCCGGTGCTGCTGTCGCAGGCGCTGGCGATCGGCGCGCAGGAAACCGGCGGCCAGTTGCACGATCGTTTGTCCGAACTCGGCGCGCAGGTGCTGGCCGACGGCCTGGGTCTGCTGCGCGCGGGCATCGTGCCGGTGGCGCGGCCGCAGCCGGACGAGGGCGTGACCTACGCGCACAAGCTCGACAAGCACGAGGCGAAGCTCGACTGGTCGCAGCCCGCGACCGCGCTGGCGAACAAGGTCCGCGCGTTCAACCCGTGGCCGGTCACGGAAGCGGAACTCGCCGGCGAGCGCGTGCGCATCCACGGCGCGATCGCACTCGATGTCGCTCACGGCAAGACGCCCGGTACGGTGCTGGCCGCGGGCCGCGACGGGATCGACATCGCCTGCGGCGACGGCGCGCTGCGCATCCGCGCGCTGCAGCGCGCGGGCGGCAAGGTCATCACCGCCGCCGACTATCTCAACGCACGGCGCGATCTGTTGTCGCCCACGGCATGAACGGACCATCTTCGGGCACCGCCTCGCGCCTCGTCGCCGCGCACGTGCTCGACGCGGTGTTGCATCGCGGCCGCTCGCTGAAGAGCGAATTCGCCAACGCGTTGCCGAAACTCGCCGACCCGCGCGACCGCGCACTGGTGGAAGCGATCTGTTTCGCCGCGCTGCGCGAACGCGCGCGCTATGCCGCGGCGCTCGATGGCTGGATGGCGAAACCGCCGGGACAGCGCGACGCCCCGCTGCGCGCGCTGCTGTACGTCGGCTTCGCGCAGATCGACGCGCTGCGGCTGCCTGCGCATGCGGCGGTCGACGCCACCGTGGAAGCGGCGCGCGCACTCGGCCGCACCCATCAGGCCGGCATGGTCAACGCGCTGTTGCGACGCGCGCTGCGCGAAGGTCTGCCCGCCGCCGATCCGGCGCACGCCTGGCCCGCCTGGTTGCTGGACGAGGTGCGACGCGATTGGCCGGCGCAGGCCGATGCGGTGCTCGCCGCGAGCGCCATCGCGGCACCGCTGTGGCTGCGCGTCAATCGGCTGAAATCCGACCGCGACGCGGCGCAGGCGGCATTGCAGGCGGCCGGCATCGCCGCGACCGCGCATCCCGCGCTGACCGACGCGCTGCGGATCGAGGATTCGATGGCGGTCGCCGATCTGCCCGGTTTCGAGGACGGTCTGATGTCGGTGCAGGACGGTTCCGCGCAGGCGGTGGCGGATGCGCTGGCGCCCGCACCCGGCGCGCGCGTGCTCGACGCCTGCGCTGCGCCCGGCGGCAAGGCCGCGCATCTGCTGGAGCGCGATCCGTCGCTGCGGCTGCTGGCACTGGATATCGATTCGCGGCGGTTGCGGCGCACCGCCGACACGCTGAAGCGCGTCGGCGTCGACGCGACGGTCGAACTGAAAACGGCCGATGCAACCCATCTTTCCGCATGGTGGGACGGCAAGCCCTTCGATGCCGTGTTGATCGATGCGCCCTGTTCCGCGACCGGCATCGTGCGCCGGCAACCCGACATCCTGCTGCACCGGCAGCCGGCCGACATCGACGCGCTGGTGTCCACCCAGGCCCGGCTGCTGGATGCGCTGTGGCCGGTGGTCGCGCCCGGCGGCGTGCTGGTCTACGCCACCTGCTCGATCCTCGCGCGCGAGAATGCGGAACAGATCGACGCCTTTCTCGCGCGCACCGCGGACGCGGTGGCCGAACCGCTCGACGCGCGTTTCGGTCATGCCGCTGGCGCTGGCAGGCAGCGACTGCCCGGCGAGGACGGCATGGACGGATTCTTCTATGCGCGGCTGCGCAGGGTCTGACGTTTTCGCAGGCGCGCCGGCATGCGCGACAGGCCACGGAGAGGCGTTGCGAAGCGCGTCGCGCCTACAAAAGTACATGACACGCCCTAAGATGCCCGCATGCTGAAAACACGCGCCTCACGAGAATTCTGGCTGCTCGCCATCGTCGCCCTGCTGGTGCTGGGGTCGGGGCTGGGCCTTCGCGATCCCTGGCCTTCGGACGAACCGCGCTTCGCCCTCGTCGCCAAGCAGATGGTCGAGAGCGGCGACTGGCTGTTCCCGCATCGCGGCACCGAGCTGTACTCGGACAAGCCGCCGATGCTGATGTGGTTCGAAGCCGCGTTCTACACCGTCTTCCGCGACTGGCGCATCGCCTTCCTGCTGCCGTCGCTGCTCGCCGCGCTGGGCACGCTGTGGTGCGTGTACGACCTCGGTCGCCGGCTGTGGACGCGCCGCGTCGGCCTGTACGCCGCGTGGGCGTTGCTGTTCGCGCTGCAGTTCACCTACCAGAGCAAGAAGGCGCAGATCGATCCGCTGGTCACGTTCTTCATCACGCTGGCGAACTACGGCCTGCTGCGCCATCTGTTGTGCGGGCCGAACTGGAAGCTGTGGACGCTGGGCTGGTTCGCCGCGGGCCTGGGCACGATCACCAAGGGCGTCGGCGGGCTGGCGCTGCTGATGATCCTGCCCGCGGCCATCGCCTCGCTGATGCACTGGCCGCGGGTGCGCGTGCATGCGCGCGACTGGCGCTTCCTGGTCGGACCGCTGGCGTTCGTCTTCGCCGCGGCGCTGTGGCTGGTGCCGATGGTGACCACCGCGCTGAGCCAGGACAACCCCGAATACCGCGCCTATCTCAACGACATCCTGTTCCGCCAGACCGCGGGCCGCTACGCGAAGTCGTGGGATCACCCGCAGCCGCCGTGGTACCACTTCGTGGTGATGGCCACCGCCTGGCTGCCGACCGCGTTCGCGCTGCTGTGGGCGTTTCCGGCGTGGCGCACGCGGTTGAAGCGGCGCGATGCGCGTTACCTGCTGCCGCTGGCGTGGTGGGCGCTGATCATCGTGTTCTTCTCGATTCCCAGCGGCAAGCGCGATGTCTACATCATGCCCGCGCTGCCGATGATGTGCCTGGCGCTGGGCCCGCTGCTGCCGGGCATCGTGCGCCGGCTGTGGGCGAAGCGGCTGGGCTTCGCGTTCGCGCTGGCGCTGGGTGCGCTGTTGCTGATCGCCGGGGTGTGGATGTGGTTCGGCACACCGAAGTTCGAAACGAAGCTCATGGCCGATCGCGGCTTCACCGACGAAGGCCATGCCGCGTTCGCGCTGCTGATGGCGATGGGCGCGTGGGCCGTGGCCTGCGTGGGCTGGCACCGCGTGCGCAACGGCGTCGTCGGTCTGCTGTCGGCGCTGGGCGGCGTGTGGGTGCTGTACGGCGTGGTCGCCTATCCGCTGTTGAATCCTTCGAGTTCCGCGCGCGGCTTGATGGAATCCGCGGGCGCGCGCATCGGGCCCGACGCCGAACTGGGCCTGGTCGCGTGGAAGGAACAGAACCTGCTGATGGCCGATCGTCCGGCCGCGACCTTCGGCTTCAAGACCGCGTGGCCCGAACAGCTGTCGCAGGCGATGCGCTGGCAGGCCGAAGCGCCGCAGCGACGCTGGCTGCTGGTGCAGGAGCCGGCGCTGTCGCAGTGCGTGGACCGATCGGAGGCCCTGTTCGCGGGCGTGTCGAACCGCCGCCGCTGGTGGCTGGTGCCGGCCGCGGCCGCCGATCCCGCGTGCACCCCGCAAGGCGTGCAGGGCCAGAACGAAGCCGACGGCCAGGACGACTGAACCGATGCAACTCCGCTACGCACGCATGGCCCGCGGCAATTTCGGCGACGATCTCAACGTCGAACTCTGGCCGGAACTCTTCCCCGATCTCGCCGAACGGCATGCGGACGCGCATCTGTACGGCGTCGGTACGCTGCTCGGCGGCTCGCGCCCCGACGGCATGAAATACGTGCTCGGCTCCGGCTGCGGCTATCGCGGTCAGCCCGCACTCGACGCCAGCTGGCGCGTGTACTGGGTGCGCGGGCCGCGCACCGCGCAGGCCTGCGGACTCGACGCCGGGTTCGGCCTCGGCGACGGCGCGGTGATGTGGTCGGGCCTGCGCCGCGCGCATGCGCCGGTATCCGGGCGGATCGGCCTGATTCCGCACCACAAGAGTTACGACGGCGCCGACTGGGATGCGATCGCGGGCATGGCCGGCCTGACCCCGATCGATCCGCGGCAATCGCCCGCGGCGGTCGTCGAAGCGCTGGTCGGCTGCGAACGCGTGCTGACCGAATCGCTGCACGGCGCGATCTTCGCCGACGCCCTGGGCATCCCGTGGCGCGCGGTGGTGCTGGCGCGGCGCTTCAACGATTTCAAATGGCAGGACTGGCTCGACACGCTCGGCCTCGCGCTCGACGCCGCGGAAGTGCCCGTGGAGCTGCAGCAGTCGCTGCCGGCGGCCAAGGCGCTGGGCAACCGGCTCGCGCGCTGGACCGCCTACGGCGGCGCGCCGGCGCGCAACCACATGCGCCCGGTGCGCGAGACCGGCAGCTCGGATCTCGCGCGGGTATTGCATGCGCTGCGCGGCTTCGCCGCGGATCAGGGACGTTTCGTGGTCAGCGATCCGGCCCGCCGCGCCGCACAACAGGCGGCGATGCGCGAACGCTGCGCGCGGTTCGCGCAGGATTGCGGACTGACGTTCGCGGGCTGATGTCCGCTGGAGTGAATCTGCAGACTCGGTAGCGCGGCCTTCAGGCCGCCCCCACCCCAACCCTCCCCCGCATGCGGGGGGAGAAGAGGCGCGTTTGCGAGCCACTGGCTCGCGCGCCGATGAGCGCCCGAGTGCAGAGCACGAGGGCCGGACGGGAGATTCGCGCGCAGCGCGAATGGGAGGGGGTAAGCCAGCGGCCTGGCTTTCAACAGTCGAATGACTGGTCGGGCCGCTCTACGGTGAGGGTCATCGCAACCCGCAGCCTATTCGGATTCGAGCGCCTCCCAGCGCGCGTAGGCCTGTTCGAGTTCGGCCTGCGCCGACGACAGCGCGGCGTTGTGCGCGGCGACCGCGGCGTGATCGCGCTGGAAGAACGCGGGCTCGGCCATCGCCGCGGTCATCGCCGCGACCTGCGTTTCGAGATCCTCGATCTTCTGCGGCAGCGCTTCGAGTTCGCGCTGATCCTTGTAGCTGAGCTTCCGCTTCGGCGCGGCCGGGGCCGCGGCGGTTGTCGGCAGTGCTGTCGCAGCCTTCGGCGCGGTGGCGGCCGCGGGCTTCGCCGGTTCGCCCGGCACCGGACGCTGGCGCAGCCAATCGCTGTAGCCGCCGACGTATTCTTCGATCCGGCCGTCGCCCGAACGGGCGCTGTCGGGCATCACGATCGTGGACGTGACCACGCTGTCGAGGAAATCGCGATCGTGGCTCACCAGCAACAGCGTGCCGGGATATTCGCCGAGCAGTTCTTCCAGCAGTTCGAGCGTTTCGACATCGAGATCGTTGGTCGGTTCGTCCATCACCAGCAGATTCGACGGCTGCGCGAACAGCTTCGCCAGCAGCAGCCGGTTGCGCTCGCCGCCGGAGAGGCGGGTGATCGGCGCGCGCGCGCGTTCCGGCGTGAACAGGAAGTCCTGCAGATAACCGATGGCGTGCTTCTGGCGGCCGTTGATCTCGACGAAGTCCTTGCCCTCGGCGACGTTCTCGATCGCGTTCCAGTCTTCGCGCAGGGTCGAGCGGTACTGGTCGAAGTACGCGACCTGCAGTTGGGTGCCGATCTTCACCTCGCCCGACTGCGGCTTCAGATCGCCCAGCAGCAGTTTCAGCAGCGTGGTCTTGCCGCTGCCGTTGGCGCCGATCAGGCCGATGCGGTCGCCGCGCAGGATCGTGGTCGAGAAGTCCTTCACCAGCGTGCGCGCGCCGAACGCGAACGACACGTCCTTCGCTTCGATCACCTTCTTGCCCGACGCCGCGGCCTGCGCCGCTTCCATCCGCACGTTGCCGGACAGCTCGCGCCGCTGCGCGCGTTCGTCGCGCATCGCCTTCAACCGGCGCACGCGGCCTTCGTCGCGGGTGCGGCGGGCCTTGATGCCCTGGCGGATCCACACTTCCTCCTGCGCCAGCAGCTTGTCGAAGCGCGCGTTCTCCTGCGCCTCGGCGTTGAGCCGTTCTTCGCGGCGGCGCAGATAGTTGTTCCAGTCGCCGGGCCAGCTGGTGAGCTGGCCGCGATCGATCTCCACGATCCGCGTCGCCAACGCGCGCAGAAAACGGCGGTCGTGGGTCACGAACACCAGCGCGCCCGGCCAGGCTTTCAGGAAACCTTCCAGCCAGTCGATCGCGGCGATGTCGAGATGGTTGGTGGGTTCGTCCAGCAACAGCAGATCCGGCGCCGATACCAGCGCCCGCGCCAGCAGTACGCGACGCTTCATGCCGCCGGACAGGCGCCCGAAGTCGGCGTCGCCGTCCAGATCCAGACGCGCCAGGGTTTCGGTGACGCGCTGATCCACCGACCAGCCACCGGCGTCCTCGATCTTCGACTGCACGACGGCCAGGCGGTCGGTATCGATCTCGTCGGCGTGGATGAGGTGGTGATAGTCGGCGAGCAACTGGCCCATCTCGCCCAGACCCTCGGCGACCACGTCGAACACGCTGCCGGCTGCGCCGGCCGGCACTTCCTGTTCGAGCCGGGCGATGCGCACGCCGCCTTCGACGCGGATGTCGCCGTCGTCGGGCTTGTGCTCGCCGGCCAGCAGGCGCAGGAGCGTGGATTTGCCGGCGCCGTTGCGGCCGATCAGGGCGATGCGTTCGCCGGGTTCGATGGCGAGGTCCACGCCGTCGAGCAACAGCGGGCCGCCGACGCCGAAATCGACGTCATTCAAGGTCAGTAGAGGCATGGCGACAGTGTAGCCGGCCGCGGGCGCGACCGGCTGGTCGGGTTCAGTGCGGACGTGCCGTCGCTCCGATCTCCGCGCGGGCCGGCAGCCGCGTTGCGGGCGCGGACATCAGCTCTGCGTAGATGGCGCCGGTGGCGGCGACGAACGACGCGAGGCCGAACTCGCGCTCGGCCTTGCGCCGCGCGGCCGCGCCCATCGCGGGCAGGCGCTCGCGCGCGTCGAGCATCCGCTGGACCGCGGCGGCGATGGCGTCGCGGTCGCGCGCCGGCACCACGAACCCGTCCACCGCGTCGTCGACGTTCTCGGGCAGACCGGCGTAATCGCTGACCAGCACCGGCTTGCCCATCGCCATCATTTCGCGGCAGGCGAAGGAAATCGTTTCGACCGCGTGCGACAGCACGAAGCCGGCGTCGATCGTCGCGATCGCCGGACGCACGTCGGCCAGCATCCCGGTGAAATGCACCCGGTCCTGCAGCCCCAGCGCCTCGATGCGCTGGATCCGCTCCGGCGACGGCCGGTGTCCGCACACCAGCACCGCCACCTGCGCGCGCGATGCCGGCGGCAGCGCGGCGACGGCTTCGAGCAGATCCATCCAGCCCTTGTGCTCGGCGGTGCCGGCGTTGCTGCCCAGCAGCAGGGCGGCATCGCCGGCGTACTGCCGCCGCCGCTCCGCGATGTCGCCGTCGCGCGCCAGCGGCCATGGCGCGAAGCGGGCGATGTCGACGCCGTTGCGCACGGTGCGCAGCCGGCAGCGCGCGTAGGGCGTGGACACGAGCATGCGCCGGGTGGACTCGCTGACCGCGATCACCGCATCGGTGCGGCGCGCGCGCCACCGATGGGTGAGTCCCTGCGCGGGCTTTGAGTTGTGCTTGGTGAACACGATCTTCGGCGCATGCGGCAGACGCGCGCTGGCCGACAGCACCATGCGGTGATCGGTGGAACCGTTGACGTGGACGATGTCGAAATCGTGCCGGCGCAGATAGTCGCGCAGTTGCCGCCGCGCGCGCGCGGCCGCGGCCAGCTGCGACAGGCCGTTCGGGAACGGCTGCGCGATCGTGCGCACGCCCGCCAGCACCGATGCCTCGCGATACAGGCGGCTGGTCGGCGGCGCGGCCAGATGCACTTCGTGCGCATCGGCCGCCAACCCGCGGGCCAGCGCCAGCAGGTAAGTGGTGTGGCCGCCGCCGTCGCCTTCGTGGAAGTTGGTGAGCAGCACCTTCATGTCGCGCGTCCTCAGTCCTTGGAGCGTTTCGGGGATTTCAGGCGATGGGTCAGGATGCTCAGCGCGCGTTCCGTACGCTTGAACAGGCTGCCGCGGGTGCGCAGGGCCAGCCCGGCGTAGCGGCGGATCTCGCGCCAGTCCGGGTCGGGCTTGGTCTTGAACTCGTACTTCACCAGTTCGATCGACTCCGGCACGACCCCGGCGACGCGCGCGTACTCGGCCACCAGTCCGCGCGAGCGCATCCGGTTGAGATAGGTCTCGGTCGGGCCGCGGTTGGACCACCAGCCGTTCTTGCCGTGGATGCGGTAACCGACGGTGCCGGTGGGCAGGAAATACTTGCGCCCGGCGAACACGCTGGTGCCGTAGACCAGACAGTTGTCCGCGGACAGACGCCAGGTCTTCGCGGCATGCGCCGGCAGATCGAGACAGCGCTCGGCCATCGTCCGGCGCAGCGAGATCGCGGAGGTGGGCGCGCCGTACCAGTGCACCAGCTCGCAGGTCGCGATGGCGGTGTAGCCCAGATCCATCTCGCGGTCGGCGAAGGCGATCGTGCGCGATTCGTTGCCGAACAGCACGATGTCGTTGAACACGAAGTCGACGTCGCGGCGGCGATCGTAGATCGCGCCGATCTTCTCCAGATGCGACGGCGCCCAGCGGTCGTCGGCGTCGAGAAAACAGATCACCTCGGCGTCGGTCGCGGCGAGGCCGCGCTGGAACGCGACCAGCTGGCCGCCGTTCTCGCAGAACAGCAGCGTCACCCGCGCGTCGTCGCCGTAGCGTTCGCGCAGCAGGTCCTGCGAGCCGTCCTTCGAACCGTCGTCGACCACCACGATCTGTTTCGGCGGCCGCGTCTGCGCCAGCGCGCTGTCGACCGCTTCGGCCACGAAATCGCGGTAGTTGTAACAGGTGACGACGACCGCGAAGGTGGTGGTCGCATCGCTCATGCCGCGGCTCCGTCGAGGGTGCGGCGGAAATAGGCGATGGTCTCCTTCAGCCCGTCTTCCAGCGCGACCTTCGGCTGCCAGTCGAGCACGGATTTCGCCAGCGCGATGTCGGGCTGGCGCTGCTTCGGATCGTCGGACGGCAGCGGCCGGAACACCAGCTTCGAGGAGCCGCCGACCAGCGCCAGCACCTTCTCCGCGAGCTCGATCATCGTGAACTCGCCCGGATTGCCGATGTTGATCGGCCCCGTGAAGCCGGCCTCGGTACCCATCATCCGCACGAAGGCCTCGATCAGATCGTCGACGTAGCAGAAGCTGCGGGTCTGCAGGCCGTCGCCATAGATCGTGATGTCCTCGCCGCGCAGGGCCTGGACGATGAAGTTGCTGACCACGCGGCCGTCGTTCGGATGCATCCGCGGGCCGTAGGTGTTGAAGATGCGCACGACCTTGATGTCCAGGTTGTGCTGGCGGTGATAATCGAAGAACAGGGTTTCGGCGCAGCGCTTGCCTTCGTCGTAGCAGCTGCGGATGCCGATCGGATTCACCCGGCCCCAGTAACCCTCGGGCTGCGGATGCACTTCCGGGTCGCCGTAGACCTCGCTGGTGGAGGCCTGCAGGATCCGCGCCTTGAGCCGCTTGGCCAGACCGAGCATGTTGATCGCGCCGTGCACGCTGGTCTTCGTGGTCTGCACCGGATCGTGCTGATAGTGCACCGGCGAGGCCGGGCACGCGAGGTTGTAGATCTGGTCGACCTCGACGTACAGCGGGAACGTCACGTCGTGGCGCATCAGCTCGAAATACGGATGCTCCAGCCGGTGCGCGATGTTGCGCTTGCTGCCGGTGAAGAAATTGTCGACGCAGAGCACGTCGTGTCCATCGTCGAGCAGGCGATCGCACAGGTGCGAGCCCAGAAACCCGGCGCCGCCGGTGACGAGAGTGCGAGCCATCGGGGGAAGGCCTTGGGTATGGCAGGACCGCGGATGAAGTCCGCCGGGACGCGCCGGTGAAGGGGGATGTGACGCACGAACAGGTGCGTCATTGTCGACGATCGCCCCCCGGCAGGAACAGCGCGAACGCCCCGCGCCGCGCGCCCAAAATGCGATGGCCGTCGCCCACATGCGCCCCGTATTCAGCTTGGGGAAAGGTAATGCCCGCGGAGCGCGACCCACGGCACATCCCGACGATGAAACTCCGCGGGCCAGGAGGAGGCCAGCCATTCCGATCGGGCCGCCGTGATCGGGCAGAGATGATCAGACACCCCCGAGCGGACGATCACGATGGTTTACCGACTCACCCCGCCCGCATTACGCTGAATGCCCGATCACACGACACCGCGGAGTACGTCATGGCCAAAGGCATGGATCAGAAGAAGCAGGAAAAGAAGAAACCGGAAAAGACCCTGAAGGAAAAGCGCGCGGAGAAGAAGGAAAAGAAAGCCGGCAAGTGAAACCGGTGCGGGCGCGACGCCGACACGCGGCGCGCGCTCAGGAACTGCAGGACAGCATCGAACAGCCGGCGCGGTCGCGCGCCCAGTCCGGGCGTTTGGCCGAGAAGCGTTCGTCGCCGGGCCGGTCGTCGTACGGATGGCGCACCGCGTCCATCAGTTCGCCGATGCCGGCCGGGTCGCCGGCTTCGGCACGGTCGATGGCCTGCTGGGCGAGATAGTTGCGCAGCACGACCTTCGGATTGGCCTGCCGCATGCGCTCGCGGCGATCCGCGGCCGGCAACGGGTCGTCGCGCAAGCGCGCGACGTAACGTCCCAGCCAGTCCTCGAACTGCGGCGCATGCGCCGCGCGCTTCGCCGGGTCGTAGAAGGCGTCCTCGAATGGCGCGAGCGTCGGCGCATCGGGCACGATCTCCATCAGCGCACGGAACCACAGCGTCATGTCGACCTCTGCCGCCTGCAGCAGCGCGTGCAGATCGCGGATCAGCGCGGCATCGTCGTCGCGGCATTCGGCCAGACCGAGCTTGCGCGCGATGTTGTCGCGATCCGCCGCGGCATAGGCCGTGCCGAAGGCATCGATGCCGGTCTGCAGCGCCTGCGCATCGTAGAACAGCGGAGACAGCGCCTGGGCGAGGCGCACGAGATTCCAGCGCGCCACCGCCGGCTGCCAGCCGAAGCGGTAACGGCGGCCGCCGGCGTCGGTGGTGTTCGGCGTCCAGTCGGGATCGTAGGCATCGATCCAGCCATAGGGGCCGTAGTCGATGGTGAGGCCGAGGATCGACAGGTTGTCGGTGTTCATCACGCCGTGCACGAAACCGACCCGCATCCACTCCGCCATCAGCCGCGCGGTACGCGTGCAGATCTCGCCGAACCAGTCGGCGTACAGCGTCTCGCCGCTGCCCGAAAGATGCGGGAAATCGCGGCGGATCGCGAAATCGGCCAATCGGCGCAGCAGATCGCGCTCGCCGCGCGAGGCCGGCAGTTCGAAGTGACCGAAGCGCAGGAACGACGGCGCGACCCGGCACACCACCGCGCCCGGCTCGGGCTTCGGATGGCCGTCGTAGAACATGTCGCGGACCACGTCCTCGCCGGTGGCGACCAGCGACAGCGCGCGCGTGGTCGGCACGCCGAGATGGTGCATCGCTTCGCTGCACAGGAATTCGCGGATCGACGAACGCAGCACCGCGCGACCGTCGGCGCTTCGAGAATACGGCGTCGGGCCCGCGCCCTTCAGCTGCAGCTCCCGGCGTTCGCCGTCGGCGTTGACGGTTTCGCCGAGCGAAATCGCGCGGCCATCGCCGAGCTGCCCGGCCCAGTGGCCGAACTGATGGCCGCCGTAATTGGTCGCGAACGGATCCATGCCCGGCAACAGCGCGTTGCCGGCGAACACCTCGGCGAACCGCGGCGTCGCGGCGTCGGCCTCGTCCAGACCGAGCATCGCCAGCATCTCCCGCGACACCGCCAGCGTGCGCGGAGCCGCGACCGGCGTAGGCGTCACCCGCGACCACAGCGCGCCGCGCACTTCGCGCCGCCGCACGCCGGTTTCGGGATCACCGGGCAGGTCGGCGAGGAAGGCGTTGTCGAAGGTCAGGGCGTCGAGGTTCATGGGTGGCGAATGCCGATTCCGTTGTTGCCGGGTTTCGAGTGGGACTGCGGACGCGGATATGCGGTACGGGGCGGAAGAACGCCGTCATCCGCGCGCAAGCGGAGACCCGGGCATCCACGACGATCATGCATGGGTTCCCGCTTGCGCGAGGGCGAAGGCAAAAAAGCGGCTTCATTCGCGACCCGCGTCGTTCACTCCACCTTCTGCCCGCGCTCCAGCATCCACAGCATGATCGTTTTCTGGCGCACGTAGTTGGCGCGCACGTAGGCATAGATCAGACCATGCCAGCCGTCGAGGAAGCCCAGCCTGAACACGTAGCCGCGCCAGAACCGCCAGGCCGGCGACAGGATCAGTTTGCCCAGCGATGCGCGTTTGCCGCGCGCGAAGTCATGCTCGGCCATCATCCGCGCGTAACGCTCGGTTTTCTGCAACTGCTGCATCAGCGAACGATACGGATAGTGGATCAGATCGCCGACCAGCGTCTTCACCGCGCCGTCGACGCTGGCCGCCTCGTGGATCTCGCGATCGCCGCGCCAGCCGCCGCGGCGGCGGTCGAACAGTCTCAAAACACGATCCGGATAGGCGTTGCCGCGACGCAGGAACTTGCCGAAGTATTCGCTCAACCGCGCGAACCGGTAGCCGTCGGCACCCTCGAACCCGGTGTCGCGGGCAGCGAGGATCGACGTCCGCAGTTCCGGACTCACGCGCTCGTCGGCATCGAGACACAATACCCAGTCGTGCGTCGCCTGTTCGACCGCGAACTGCTTCTGGCTGCGGAAGCCGTCGAACGGCCGCACCAGCACCCGCGCGCCGGCGGCGGTCGCGATGTCGCGGGTCGCGTCGGTGGAACCGGAGTCCACCACCACGATCTCCGCGCAGAAATCCAGCGACGCGAGGCAGTCGCCGATGCGGTCGGCCTCGTTGAACGCGATAATGCAGGCCGTGATCGGGAGTGCCGTGGGCGGAGACGTATTGATGGCGGAGTACCTGTTGTTCGCGACCGAGCGTTATGCGCTGCCCATCCTGCAGCCGCTGGCCGATACGCTGCGGGCGGCGGGACACGGCGTGCATGCCTGGTTCGCCGACGGCGCCGCTGGCGCGCGCCTGCCCGAACCCGTACGCATGATAAGCCTGCGCGAGGCGGTGGCGCTGCGGCCGCGGGCGGTGTTCAGCGCCGCGAACTGGGTGCCGACCTTCCTGGCCGGCCCGAAGGTTCAGCTGTTCCACGGTTTCAACGTCGAGAAGCGCGAGGATGCACGCGGTCATTTCCGGGTCCGCGGGCTGTTCGATCTGTACTGCACCCAGGGCCCGGCGACCACCGCGCCGTTCCGCGAACTCGCTGCGCGGCAGCCGCATTTCGCGGTGGTCGAGACCGGCTGGCCCAAACTGGATCCACTGTTCCGCGAGGACGGCGGTGCCTCGGCGGCGTTGCGCGCGCCCGCGCAGGGACGGCCGACGGTACTGTTCGCGTCCACCTTCACCGAACGCCTCAGCGCCGCGCCGCATCTGTTCGACGCGATCGCCGCCGAGGTCGCGCGCGGCGACCGTTACTGGCTGCTGACCCTGCATCCGAAATGCGCGCCCGCGCTGTTCGACCGTTACCGCAGCCTCGTCGGGCCGAACGCGGCCTTCGTCGAGACCGAGCAGTTGATGGCCGCGCAGCGCGCCGCCGATGTGCTGGTGGCCGACACCACGTCGGTGGTCTCCGAGTTCGTGGTCCAGCACAAACCGGTGATCACGCTGCGCAACCGCGCGCCGAAGCCGCACATGCTCGACTTCGACGATCCGGCGCGGCTGCCGTCGATGCTGGACCGGGCGTTCGCACCCGACGACGCCCTGCGTGCGGCGATCGTCGATTACGCCGATGCGATCCATCCGTACCGCGACGGGCGTTCGTCCAAACGCGTGCTCGCGGCGACCGAAGACCTGATCGCCGGCCGGCTCGGCGCACTGCGCGGCAAACCGCTGGCCGGCCGCCTGCGTGCGCTGCAGATCCGCGCGAAGTTGGGGTATTGGGGTTTGGGCTGAGCCGCTGCAGAGACTGCGCCCCCGGTATCAGCGCGGTGCTCCCGCAGGAACGTGCGATCAAGGTCGGGCCAGGGCCCGACCTACCACCGCAACGAACTGCGCGCGATCTCGCGGCCCAGCGATTCGTGCAGCGCCCGCGCCTCGGCCGCGGGCAGGAACCGCAGGCGCAGCGGTTTCGCGAGGGCGTTGCCGCCTGCGGTGTCGAGCAGCAGATGCGCCATGCCGAGCCTGCGATCGAGCGGCGACTGACCGAAGCGGATCGCCTGGAGCTTGCCGATCTCGGCGAACCGCCATTCGCGCGTCCACCAGCCGCCGCGCACGGCGATGGTGCCGCCTTCCGCGGTATAACCGGCGTGACGCGCGTTCTGCCACGCGATGTAGCCGATCCACGGCACCCAGAGGGCGACGAAGATCAGACCGAGCGTCCCGAACTCGTACAACGCGACCGCACCGAACAGCGCGGCCAGCAACAGTTGCGGCACGAACAACCGCCAGAACACGAGGCGATGCAGCGGGCGCCAGGTCTGCGGCGGCCACTGCAACTGCGGCGCGAGGCCGCGGATCAGCGCATCGCAGTGTTCGGGCGTCGCGACCGGTGCGATCTCGCGCAGCGAACGCGGCTGACTGTGCGAACCGTTGTCGAGCACCGCGGTACCGACCTCCAGCGTGCGCCGCCGGAACCACCGGTGCAGCATGCCTTCGCGCAATGTCCACGACTGGATGCGGCGACGCGGCGTACTGGTACGGATGCGGGTGAGCAGACCGCGTTCGAGGGTGAGCCGGCGGCCGTGTTGTTCCAGCCGGAAACCGCTGTACTGCAACAGCGCGATCAGGACCGAGAGCAAGCGCAGCATCACGATGAAGGCGAGCACCATGAGCACCACGGTCGCCGCCTCGTGGCCGCGGCCGTAGCTGTCGACCACACCGAACATGCCGAACGCGATGAGTTCGAGCACGTCCTCGACCAGATTCGGGCTGATCTGCGACAGCACCGCGAAGGCGCCGCCGACCACGATCATGCCGCGATTGGAAATCAGGCCGGCCCGCACCACTTCGGAGGTCGGCAGGGCATGCAGCACCTCTCCGACGTCCTCCGCGGCTTCGGCGGCCGCAATCGCCGCAGTGGTGCCGCGACGACGGCGCACCAGCGCTTCCAGCGCCAGCGCATCGCCCAGCTTCAGCACCCGCATCTCGGCTTCCGGCTTGATGCCGCCGGCGGACTCCAGCCGCACCTCGGCCACGCCGAACAGGCGATGCAGCACGGTCTGGTGCAGGCCGACATTGTGGATCCGCGCGAACGGAATCTGGCGCAGGCTGCGCTGCAGCAGGCCACTGCGGATCTGCAGGCTGTCCTCGCCGATCCGGAAACGGTAGGTGTAGAACTGCCAGATCGAGATCACGGCGATGATGCAGATCGCCACCAGCCCCCACAGATCGTTGCGGTCGCCGCGCCCGAACAGGAACAGCACCACGATCGGCACGATGAACTGCTTCATCTGCTGGATGAGCACGAACAGCCACGACATCGGGTGCAGCCGGCGTTCTTCGGACTGCGTCTCGGGCTGCGCCCGCGGCTGCGCTTCGCGGACGGTCTCAGGCGTGGTCATCGTCGGCCTGGCGATCGATCTGGCGGCTGAAATGGTCGCGCAGGCGTTCGGCGTCGGCGTCGTCCAGTCCGGAAATGCTGACCGCGCTCAGGCGCGTGCCGGCGGTATGCAACACCAGCGAGGCCAGCTTGTGCGCGCGCTCCAGCGGTCCGCGCTTGAGATCGAGATGCTGCACACGGGAGCTCGGCACGCGGGTTTCCCACTGCCACAGCCGGCCGCGACGCACCGCGAAACCGTCCTCGTCGAGGATCCAGAAGGTGTAGCGGTAGCGCTTGTGCGCGATCCACAGCGCGAAGCCCAGCGTCGCGACCCACATCGCCGCGATCGCGATCCAGCCCCACTCGCGCCGCGCCAGGGCATCGTCGAGGATCATCGTCGCCATTGCCGCAGGTATCGCCGCGACCAGCAGCGCCACGTACACGAAGACCCGGTAGGCGCGCTTCGGCAACGGCTGCCATCCGCGCGGCCCATCCCACGCGGTCTCGGGCGGCAAAGCGGCGGCATCGGCCAGCGGCGGACGCGGCGCTTCGGCGGGCGCCCCGGGAGGACTGTCGGAAGGGCTGTCCTGCGGAGGACTGTCTTGGGACGGCGGATCGAACGGCTGGGTCATGCACGGCCTTCCAGGTCGCGGTACGGATTGAGATACGGATTCATCGACGGATGCAGCGTGTAGCGCTTGTAGGTCCACTGGTACTGCGCCGGATCGCGACGGGCGATGCGCTCCACCGTCGCGTTCAGCGCCGCGGTCGCGACCATCGTATCGTCCGAAGCGATCTCCGCGGGCGCCGGCTCGATCCGCAGCGCGAACGCGAGGTCCCCGATGCGTTCGCAGTACGCGAACAGCACCGTGGCGCCGCTGCGCTCCGCGAGCCGCGGCAGCAGGGTCATCGTATAGGCGGGACGGCCGAAGAAATCGGCGAATTCGCCGTCGCCCTTCTTCGGCTGCTGATCCGGCAGGATGCCGGTCACGCCGCCATCGCGCAGGCGCTTGAACAATTGGCGGATGCCCGCGGCCTCGGCGCGGATCTGGACGACGCGGTCCGCGTCGTCGGCGCGCACCCGGCGCAGGAAGGCCTCGCCCAGCGCCGAATCCGGCGGCCGGTACAGGATCGCCAGCTCGGTATGCGCCGCCAGCCACTGGTTCAACAGCTCCCAGTTGCCGTAGTGGGGCGCGGCCACGATCACGCCCTTGCCCGCGGCGATGGCCGCGTCGAACAGCGCCACGCCCTGCGATTCGCGGATCATCCGCAGGTTCTCCGCATGCGGCCGGGTCCACAGCCGCAGCGTTTCCAGCGTCTGCCGCGCGGTGGTGCGCAGGATCGCGCGGCGCAGCGCTTCGCGTTCGGCCGCGGGCATGTCCGGATACACCAGCTCGAGATTGCGCCCCGCCACCCGGCTCTCGCGCCCGCCGCTGCGCCGCCACAGCCAGGCGATGGCGTCGGCCAGCGCACGCAGCAGCGGCCACGGCAGCCGGCCGACGGCGCTGGCGACGAAATACAGCAGGCGGGCGAAGGCGTCGGTCATCGTCGAAGTCTACGGGAGCGACGCCCGGAGGTTCGTGGATCGAAGACCGCCACTGCGACTACGATGCGGGCCCGACCCCGCGATTCCGCCCCATGCTCGCCCTGATCCAGCGCGTCACCGAAGCCCGCGTCGTCGTCAACGGCGCCACCGTGGGCGCCGTGGGCCCGGGACTGCTTGCCCTCGTCGGCGTGGAACCCGGCGACGGCCCGGCGCAGGTGGCGAAGCTCGGCGACCGCCTGCTGCGCTACCGGGTCTTCTCCGACGCCGACGGCAAGATGAACCTGTCACTGACAGACACGGGTGGCGGCCTGCTGCTGGTGAGCCAGTTCACCCTCGCCGCCGACACCCGCTCCGGGCTGCGCCCGAGCTTCAGCACCGCGGCGGCGCCCGCCGAAGCCGAGCGGATTTTCGCCGAACTGGTCGATTACTGCAGGCAACAGCATCGCAGCGCCGTCGAAACCGGCCGCTTCGGCGCGCACATGCAGGTCAATCTGGTCAACGACGGACCGGTGACCTTTCTGCTCCGCGCGTGATCCGGCAAACCGCCGCCGCAGAAGAAACGGCCGGTTCGGCGACGCATGAACGGATCGCCGGGCAGCTCGCTTGAATTGACCACCGAGGCACACCACATCGATGCGTGCCGACCTCCCCAGTCCGGTTCGCGCCTGCCGCCCACCGGACTTCGATTCAGGTTTGAAGGACGTTCGAGGCGAGTTCGAAGCGGATTCGATGGGATTTCGCACGGGTTCCGGCCCGTTCCCGCGCCGTTGCCACCCGTACCGGCGCCCAGCTCGCACCCCGGGCTGTTATAATTACGGGTTCACTTTTCCCACGGTGGCGTGCCCATGGCCAACGAACGTCCGGCTCCCCAGTCCGACATCAAGCAGCTCATCAGCAAGGGCCTGGAGCAGGGCTACCTGACCTATGCCGAGGTCAACGATCACCTGCCCGACGACCTTGTCGATCCGGAGCAGATCGAAGACATCATCGGCATGATCAACGGCATGGGCATCGAGGTGCACGAAATCGCACCCGACGTCGACACGCTGATCCTCGCCGACGGCAACACCGGCGGCCGCGAAGTCGACGACACCGCCGCCGAAGAAGCCGCGGCCACGCTGACCGCGCTCGACGGCGAAGGCGGCCGCACCACCGATCCCGTGCGCATGTACATGCGCGAGATGGGCACGGTCGAACTGCTGACGCGCGAAGGCGAAATCGCCATCGCCAAGCGGATCGAGGAAGGCCTCACCCAGATGATGTCGGCGCTGGCCAGCTTCCCGTGGTCGGTGCAGCTGTTGCTCGAAGAGTACGACCTGCACAAGGCCGGCAAGAAGCGCCTGGCCGACATCGTCGCCGGCTTCAACGATGTCGAAGAGCCGGTCGAAGAGATCCCGGTGGCCGAGATCGCCGACGGCGACGTCGAGATCGAGGAAGCCGAAGAAGAAGACGATGGCGCCGCCGAAGAAGCCGCGCCCACCGGCCCGGATCCGGCCGAGGTCGCGCGCCGCATGGAACTGCTGGCCGCCGGCTACGCCCACTTCCAGAAGGCCTACGCCAAGCAGGGCGCCGGCAACAAGGCGCTGGCCAAACTCCGCGAGGAAATGGCCGAGCAGTTCATGACCCTCAAGCTGCCGCTGCCGCTGACCGACACCCTCGTGCGCAAGCTGCGCGACGTGCTCGGCCAGATCAAGGAACACGAGCGCCGCATCCTCGACCTGTCCACCCGCATCGCGAAGATGCCGCGCAAGGA
>CAMLLG010000054.1 GCA_946480825.1 uncultured Lysobacteraceae bacterium | reverse complement strand
GCGCTGGGCGAACGCACCATCACCCTCGACTGCGACGTGCTGCAGGCCGATGGCGGCACCCGCACCGCCGCGATCACCGGTGCCTACGTCGCCCTGGTCGACGCGGTGCGCTGGCTGCAGAAGCGCAAGGAAATCGCGCCCGCGAAGAACGGACGCGATCCGATCCACGGCGCGATCGCCGCGGTCTCGGTGGGCGTGTATCGCGGCGTGCCGGTGCTCGATCTCGATTACGCCGAGGACAGCGACTGCGACACCGACATGAACGTGGTGATGAACGACGGCGGCGGCTTCATCGAAGTGCAGGGCACGGCCGAGGGCCATGCGTTCCGCCGCGGCGAGCTCGACGCGCTGTTGACCCTCGCCGAATCCGGCATCGCCGAACTCTTCGCCGCGCAGCGCGCGGCGTTGGCCGACTGACGCCATCGAGCGTGCGCAGCGCATGAGCCGGCGACATCTCGGTTGCATCGCGATCGTGGTCGACGACTACGATCGCGCGATCGATTTCTATACCCGCGCGCTCGGTTTCGAGCTGCGCGAAGACGCGCCGCTCGGCGACGGCAAGCGCTGGGTGATGGTGGCCCCGCCGGGCGCCGAGACCAGTGTGTTGCTGGCCCGCGCCGTCAACGACGCGCAGTGCGCGCGTATCGGCGACCAGACCGGTGGCCGCGTCGGTTTCTTCCTGCACACCGACGATTTCCGGCGCGATCACGCCGCGATGACGGCGCAGGGCGTGCGCTTCCTCGAAGCGCCGCGCGACGAGGCGTACGGCATGGTCGCGGTGTTCGAGGATCTCTACGGCAACAAGTGGGACCTGCTGGA
Source organism: uncultured Lysobacteraceae bacterium (assembly GCA_946480825.1). Next base: position 25,280 of record CAMLLG010000054.1, on the reverse strand, counting down.
GTTGCGTGCATGAAACTCGTGCTGGCCAGCGGCAACGCCGGCAAACTGGCCGAACTGCGCGATCTGCTCGGCGATGCGGACATCGAACTGCATGCGCAGTCCGAGTTCGGCGTCGAGGATGCGGAGGAAACCGGCCTCACCTTCGTCGAGAACGCATTGCTGAAAGCGCGCCATGCCGCGCGCGCCACCGGCTTGCCGGCGCTGGGCGACGATTCCGGCATCTGCGTGGATGCGCTCGACGGCGCGCCGGGGCTGTACAGCGCCCGCTATGCGGGCGGCCACGGCGACAGCGCCGCGAACATCCGCAAGCTGCTCGCCGCGATGCGCGACGTGCCGGAAGCCGCGCGTACCGCGCGCTTCGTCTGCGTGCTCGCGGTGCTGCGGCACGCGGAAGATCCGCAGCCGCTGATCGCGGAGGGCGTGTGGGAAGGCCGCATTCTCGACGCGCCGCGCGGCGACGGCGGTTTCGGCTACGACCCGGTCTTTTTCGATCCGGACGCGCTCGGTTCCGGCCGCGGCATGGGCGCGGCCGAACTCGACGCCGCAGTGAAGAACTGCATCAGCCATCGCGGCATCGCGCTGGCCCGCTTGCGCGACCAATTGCTGGCGGCGGTCCGGCGGACCTGATGCTCGGTCTGCTGCCGCTGTCGCTGTACGTGCATCTGCCCTGGTGCGTGCGCAAGTGTCCGTACTGCGATTTCAATTCGCACGAATACCGCGACCGCGGCGGCCCGCCGTTCGAGGGTTACGTCGACGCGCTGTTGGCCGATCTGGAGTTCGATCTGCCGCTGGTCTGGGGCCGGACCGTGCACAGCGTGTTCTTCGGCGGCGGCACGCCCAGCCTGTTTCCGGCCGCGGCGATCGATCGCTTCCTGCAGGGTGCGGCCGCGCGCCTGCGCTTCGCGCCAGGCTGCGAGATCACGCTCGAAACCAATCCCGGCACCGCCGAGCACGGCCGCTTCGAGGACTACCGCAGCGCCGGCGTGAACCGCATCTCATTCGGCATCCAGAGTTTCGACGACGGCTGCCTGCAGCGCCTCGGCCGCATCCACGACAGCGGCCAGGCCGATGCCGCGGTGAAGCTGGCGCAGGACGCCGGCTTCGACAACATCAATCTCGACCTGATGTATGCGCTGCCCGGACAGACCCCGGCGATGGCCGAACGCGATCTGGAGCGCGCGTTCGCGCTGCGGCCCGCGCACATCAGCCATTACCAGTTGACGCTGGAGCCGAACACGCTGTTCGCCGCGCGCCCGCCGCAGGGCCTGCCCGACGAAGACGCGGCGTGGGACATCCAGGAGCACGGCCAGGCGTTGCTCGCGGCGGCCGGTTACGCGCAGTACGAGATCAGCGCCTACGCACGCCCGGGCCGGCAATGCGCGCACAACCTCAACTATTGGCGCTTCGGCGACTATCTCGGGATCGGCGCCGGCGCCCACGGCAAGCTCACGCTGCCGGCTGCCGCAGGCGAGGGCGAAGGCCGGGGTGAGGGTCACGATCACGGCCACGATCCGGGCCGAATCCTGCGGCGCTGGAAGCACAAGCATCCGGCGGCCTATCTGGCGGTGGCCGGCACCGCTGCGGCGATCGGCGGCGACAGCGAGATCGCACCGGCGCAGCGGCCGTTCGAGTTCATGATGAACGCGCTGCGCCTGCGCGAGGGTTTTTCGCTGGCCGCCTTCGAGACGCGCACCGGCTTGTCGCGCGAGGCCATCGCCGCACCGCTGGCCCGCGCGGTGCGGGCCGATTGGCTGACCGTGGTCGACGATGAGCGGGTCGCGCCGACCGAGGCTGGCCTGCGCTTCGCCAACGACGCGATTTCGCTGTTTTTCGCAGAAGATGACATCGACGGGCGGGTATCCGCATGAGCCCGTCGTGCATGGAAGGCCGGGGCTTGCTGCGTTGCAGCAATTGGCTCGCGGGTGCCGGACATGTTAAGAAATGCGGATATCGTCGCACTTCGACAGGCTGAGATGGCTGCGCCCACCGATCCCCAGGACACCGCGCCAAGGACTTTGGCTTCCGCAGGATTGCCCCGCCGGGTGCGCCGCACGCTCGAACGCGCGCTGACCCTGTTCAGCGAGGACCTCGAGAAGCATCTCGTCTCGGCGATCACCGAGTTCGAGGAAGAACTCTTCCGTTTGGCCGACCGCGGCGGCACTACCGGCGGCGGCGCCAAGACCGACTACATGCATACGCTGCGCGTGGTGCGTCTGAATCGCCACGACCTTGTGCCGCGCTTCATGCAACTGATCGAGGCCGGCCTCGCCGGCCTGCGCAAGCCCGCATTCCTGGCGATGCCCGCGCGGCCGGTACCGGTGCCCACCGCGCCGGTGAATTTCCGCAATCTGAGCCTCGTCGACGAATCGATGATGGACGAAGGTGCGGTGCTCTACGAAATCGCGTCGCGGCAGGAGTCGCGCGCCAACCTGGTGCTGCATCTGCTCGGCCAGCGCCTGGCGGTGCTGGCGGCGGCGCCCGCCTTCGACAGCGAGCGCATTCCGCTCGGCCCGCAGGCGCTGTGCCGCGCGGTGCGCCACGCCACCGAGACCATGCAGCTCGATCACGGTGCGCGCCTGTTGTTCTATCGGATCTTCGACCGTCGGGTGATGGTGCTGTACCCGCCGCTGTGCGAGAAACTCGACGCGCTGCTGCTTGAAGAAGGCGTGCTGCCCGGCCTGAGCTACGTGCCGATGCGCACCCGCGCATCCGGTGCCGAGGACAGCGACGCCGCCGCGCAGGGCCGCGGCGGCGACCGCGAACAGGACCCGGCCCGCGCTTCGTCGCCGGGTCCGATGTTCGGCGGCTCGGCGACGGCCGGCGCGCGCGGCCCGGGGCCATCCGATGGCGCGGCCGGACGCGGCCAGAGCGATCCCTCCGCGTATCCGTCCAGACAGATGGGCGGATACGCCGGCACCGGCGGCCTGCTGGCCGAACGCGCCGATGGCGGCGAAGCCGCGCCTTACGACGTCAACCGTCCGCATACGGTGTGGATGGGGCAGCCGGTTCCGGCCGCAGCCGTGGACGAGCAGAAAGCCTTCCACGATCTGCAGCAGTTGCTGACCCAGCGCCGCGCGCAGGCCGAGCGCGTGAATCCGATTCCGCCCGGACAGCGCCCCGAAATTTCGATCGCAACCCGCGATCTGCTGCAGACCCTGAGCCGGATGGACGCCGAGCCGGCGATGCCCGGCGGCAGCGCGCCCAGCATCGCCGACGTCAAGCGCTCGCTGCTGGCGCAGGCGCGACAGCAGCACGGCAAACCGGTCGCGCTCGCGCCCGCCGACAGCGATACCTTCGATCTGGTCGGACTGCTCTACAACCATCTGCAGAAGGAGATCCGCGAAGACGCGCCCGCCGCCGCGCTGGTCAAGCGCCTGCAGCTCACCCTGCTGCGCGTCGCGCTGCAGGACCGCAGCTTCTTCGTGCGGCCGAACCATCCGGCGCGGCAGTTGCTGGGCACGGTGTCGGAAACCGCGGCGAAGTGGCTGGCCGACGACGACATCGACCCCAATCTGCTGGCGCCGTTGCAGCAGGCGGTCAGCCACGCGGTCAAGCACTACGACGGTGGCCTCGAGGTTTTCGAGCAGAGCAACAAACAGTTGCAGGCGCACATCGACACCCAGGTGCGCCGCGCGGAAACCCTGGAAAAGCGTCACGTCGAAGCCGCGCGCGGCAAGGAAAAACTCGAAGCCGCGAAACTGCGGGCCGAACAGGTGCTCGGCGAGACGATCGGCGATGCGCCGCTGCCGAAATTCACCCGCGCGTTGTTGAATCAGGCCTGGGCCGATGTGCTCACGCTCACCTTCCTGCGCCACGGCGAAGGCTCCGAGGAATGGAACCGGCAGATCGACGCGACCCGTCAGGTCGTCGCCGCCTGCACTCATCGCGACGACAACGTCGAACATCCGGCGCTGAAGGCGCATGTCGAATCCGCGCTCAAGCAGGTCGGCTATCACGATGCGGAAGCCGACGTCATCGCCCGGCGCCTGTCGAGCAGCCTGCGCGAGGACGAGGACGGCGAGTCCCGCACCGAACTGACGATGAAGCTCAAGGCGCGCGTGCGCCTGGGCGAGGAAAGCCAGAAGGCGCGCAAGCCCGATCTGCCGACGCGTTCGCCGCAAGAGCAGGAGTGTTACGAACAGCTGCGGCTCTTGCCGTTCGGCACCTGGATCGAATTCGTCACCAACCAGCAGGGCGACGTGGTCCGCCGCCGCATGTCGTGGTTCAGCCCGATCACCGGCAATGCGCTGTTCGTCAACCAGCGCGGCCAGCGCGTCGGCGAGCACTCGCTCGACAGCCTCGCGCGGATGATGGCCAAGGATCAGGTGCGCGTGGTCACCGCGCAGCGCGCCGGCCTGGTCGATCGCGCCTGGCACGCCGCGATCAGCGCGCTGCGCAGCCTCACCGGCCGTCGCGACGATCATGATGGCGACGAGGGCGGCGATGTCGCGGTGCGCTCCATGCCGGCGGCGCCGCTGGATGAGTTCGAGATGCACGCCGCCGAGGCCCGCTCCGCACACAGCATGCCCGTGTCCGGTATGTCCGCGTCCGGCATGCCCGCGGTCGAACCCTATCCCGGCCTGATCGGCGACGAATCCGCGCCGCCGCGAGGTAACGCCTGATGAGCAGCAAGGAACACCGGCGCTCGCCGCGACGCAAGGTCGCCGAGACCGTTCTGGTCGCCGATACCATGACCGAAGAGATCGTCGGCCGCATCGGCAATCTGTCCGAAGGCGGCATGCTGCTGCTGGCGAGCGTGCCGCTGACCGAAGACGCGCTGTATCAGTTCCGCTTCCGCCTGCCGGGCGCCGATGGCGCCGACATCGAGGCCGGCGCGCACCTGCTGTGGAGCGATCGCGCCAGCTCGCCCGGGCAGTCGTGGGCGGGCTTCCGTTTCATCGCGATGGCCGACACCCACCGCGACGCGCTTCATGCCTGGGTCGAAGCGCCGGGCGCACACTACGACTGACCCGCCGCGAGCCCCGCATCGCGCAGGCCGCGCGGCGTCGGCGATTCCCACCCCTCAACGCAGCGACCTCCCCATGTCCGCAGATCCGTCCATGCTGTACGCCGAACATCTCGCCACCCAGCGCGCCCGCGCCGACATCGCGCTGGAGCGCGGCGGCTTCGCGCATCTGGTGGTGCCCAGCGGCACCCTGCATTACCAGGTCTTCGACGACCGCGATTATCCCTACGCGGTGAATCCGCACTTCAAGGCCTGGCTGCCGATCACGCATGCGCCCGGCAGTTGGCTGGTCTACACCCCGGGCGAACGGCCGCTGCTGATTTTCCTGCAGCCGCACGATTACTGGCACGTGGTGCCGGAAGCGCCGGCCGGCGAATGGGTCGAGCACTTCGACATCCGCATCATCCGCAATGCCGAGGACGCCAAGCAGCATCTGCCGAAAAACGCCGCGCGCTGCGCCATCCTCGGCGAAGCGCAGAGCGCGCTCGGCCAGTACGGCGCGTTCGCGCCGAACAATCCGCAGCCGGTCCTCGACTATCTGCACTATCACCGCGCGTTCAAGACGCCGTACGAGATCGCGATGATGCGCGAGGCCACGCGCATCGGCGTGCGCGGTCATCGCGCCGCCGAACGCGCGTTCCGCAGCGGCGCCAGCGAATTCGGCATCCATCTCGCGTATTGCCAGGCCGCGCGGCAGGACGCCAACGATCTGCCGTACAACAACATCATCGCGCTCAACGAACACGGCGCGGTGCTGCATTACACCGATCGCGACCGCCAGCCGCCGCGGCAGGCGCGCAGTTTCCTGATCGACGCCGGCGGCAGCCATCGCGGCTACGCCTGCGACATCACCCGCACCTACGCCGCGGATACCGGCGGCGAATTCCAGGCGATGATCGACGCGGTCGACGTGGCCCAGCAGCGGATGTGCGCGCAGGTGCGGGCCGGCACCGACTACCGCCAGATCCATCTCGACGCGCATCTGTCGCTGGCCCGCATCCTCAAGTATTTCGAGCTGATCCACGTCTCGCCCGAAGTCGCGGTCGAAACCGGCGTCAGCAGCGCCTTTTTCCCGCACGGCATCGGCCATGGCATCGGCCTGCAGGTGCACGACGTCGCCGGCTTCGCCGCCTCCGACAGCGGCGGCACCCTCGCCAAGCCCGACGGTCATCCCTACCTGCGCCTCACCCGCGTCCTCGAACCCGGCATGGTCGTCACCATCGAACCGGGTATCTATTTCATCGACATGCTGCTCGACGCATTGAAGGACAAAGGCCTCGGCCCGAGCGTGAACTGGGACCGCGTCGCGCAGTTCAAACCCTACGGCGGCATCCGCATCGAGGACGATGTGGTGTGCACGGAAGGCGACGCGTTGAATCTGACGCGGGAAGGGTTTGGGGCGGCTTGATTTCCATGACGGCCGCTTCCGTGTTGTCGGCCCGCCTTGCGCGATGCATCGGGCTTGTCGGTCTCGGATTGACATCGGGTTGCGCCATTCCGATCTACGAAAGCACCCAGCCTCCGACGGGAACGACCATCGCATTCGTCAACGACGCCCGTCAGCCGGCGGCATTGCAGTTCTATCTCGGAGAAGACTGCACCGGAAGACGAATGATCAGGAATGCGAAGAGCGGGCTGAGCGAACTGTCTGCGGGCGAAAAGCGGTCGTTCGTTTTCGAGCCGGGAAAAACGTTCGCCTTCGAGGCGGGTTATCACCTGGAAACGACCTGGCTTGCCGCGGGGTACGAGGTCAGGTTCTGCAGGATGATCTACTCGTTCGTGCCCGAGCACCCCGCATATGTGCTGCGGTTGACTCTGGATGCGTCCTCCTGCGGTGCGGCGGTGTTCGTCGATGACGGCAGCGTCGTAAGGCCGCTGATGGCGTCGGATGTGCTGACGCCCCGCGAACATCAGGTGGCCGTGATGAACGACGGCCCGTGGTGTATGCCGCGCAGCGAGTAGGGCGGAACCCCCGAAGCGGTTTCCGTCGTCGTATCGTTGAGATGATCCAGGCTCAACCGCCGGTAACGATTCCGTCATCGGGTTCTGGGACAGCTTGCGGCGTCATTCCGCTGCTCGTCGCTTCCTCGTTTTCGCTCCCCGCCCTCTTCGTGCTGGGATTCATGTTTTTCGTCCGGCTTGGGTGCCTCTGCGTGCGCGGATACCGGAAAGACGGCTGCCTTCCATGGTCGCTCCGCGGTTCGAGTTTTCGCCCGGATGCCGTGTCGTGGCATCGGTCGTGCGCCTGCGCTACGCTAGCGTGTCCATCGCATTGCTGCGTCCGGCCCGACGCGAGCGTCGAAGGGCGAACGAGACAACGGAGATTCCCATGCAACCCAATATCGTCATCACGCGACTCGATGCGGAAAGACTCGAAAGTCTGCTCGAGAACCTGTCGGACAGCGCGTTTCCCGGGAAGGAGCAGCTCCTGGCCGAAATTCTGAGGGCGGATGTCGTCGAGCCCGACGAAATCGGACCCGACATCGTCACGATGAATTCGACGGTCAGGTTCCGGATCGAGAGTTCCGCCAAAGAGTTTTCACTGAAGCTCGTGTACCCGAAAGACTCCGATGGGTCGCCGGAGAAAATCTCCGTGCTGGCGCCGGTGGGTACGGCGCTGCTCGGGATCAAGGAAGGCCAGACCATCGCCTGGCCGGTGCCGGGCGGCTCGACGGAAGAAGTGAGGGTGATCAAGGTGGAAGATCAACCCGAACGCACGGGCAACTATTCCCTGTAATCCGCATCGTCCGGCGTTCGTCCGGTCCGGTTGATGGCTTCCCGGCAGTGCCGCGCTCCGCGGCATCGCCGTCGTCGCAGCGATAGCGCATGCCGTGTCCACGCCGGCATCGCGCGAAACAGACTCTGCAGACGGCTTTCGCGCTCCCTTTCGTCGACGATTCCCGGAATAACGATTCCGGCAGCCTTGAATGTCAGCGAGTAGGGCCGTAGGGCGCATAAGCCGAAGGCGTCGTGCGCCATTCGGCGGGAACCTCATCGGAAACGTCAAAAGGCGCATGACGCTTCGCTTATGCGCCCTGCGGCCTCTCGATCGAGAGGCCGGCGCAGGCAGGGGATGTTTCCGCGGCTGCGCCCGTGCCCTGCATCAAGACGAATTTTCTTTCCGGCCGAAGTCCGGATCGCCTCCGCGATCCCGTTCGGGGTGGCGGTCCGTTCCGCGAACGTCGCCTTGCCGCCGGATCGGCGGCGGGTGCATCGCCGTGCGGACGAATCCACGCGGCCCGATGCCGATCTTTCCGGTCGCGCCATCGAATCGCATCACCCCAGCGGAAGGAATCTCCATGCACCTGCGTCTCCTCGCCTACAACGTCCAATGCCGTCCCATGGTCGACAACGTCGACAACGCCGTCCGTGCCCAGGAAATCGCATGGCGCATCGAGGCATCGCCGCACGACTTCGACATCGTCTGCCTCAACGAAGTCTTCGACGAAGACGCCCGCGAGAAGTTCGTCGCCGGGCTCAAGACGAAGTATCCGCATTACGTCGAGCGCATCGGCGGCGACCGCGGTTTCGCATCGTCGCTGGCGGCCACCGACGGCGCGGGCTATACCGCACTCGCCGTCGGCTTCCAGGCGCTCACGCTGGGGTTCCTCGAAGTCTTCGGAAAATCGCAGGACAGCGGGCTGATGCTGTTCAGCCGCTTTCCGTTCGATACCTGGCCCGATCCGGCGAATGCCGGGGCGACGCTGCCGGCCCTGCAGTGGAAGCCTTACTCGAAGCGCACCGACGACGATGCGTTGTCCGAAAAAGGCGCGCTGGCGGTCCGGCTGCGGTTGCCCGGCGGCGACAAATACGTCGTCAGCGTCACCCACATGCAGGCCAGCCCCAGGGACGACGAAGCGCATGCCGACATCCGGTTTTCGCAGTTCGAGGAAGCCTGGGACAATCTGAAACCGCTCATCTCCGAGGACAATCGCGAATACGATTTCGTGCATTGCGGCGACATGAACGTGAACGGCGCGATGACGCTTCCGGATGCGGGCGATGCCGGCCGCGAGTGGAAGGCGCGGTTTTCGCAGCCGATGCACGGACCGGCCGATTACTGGGACGCCGTCGCGTTCGAGCAGAGTCCGCATCTGTGGGAAGCGGGCAGCGCCGGTCTGACTCATCCGGTGGATCCCGGAATCACCGTGCCCACGGTCAACGGGGATCGCCGCTACGACTATTTCCTGACCCGGCCCGGCACCGGCCACCGCACGTTGCAGCATGCGTTCATCGATCATCCGCTGTGCGCGACCGTGCGCAGCCTGCCCTTCACCAGCGACCACTGGCCGGTGGTCGCCGATTTTCTGCACGATCATGTCGGCCCGGGCACCAGCGCCGCGCGCGGCATCCCGGTGATCTGCGACGATACCTCGCCGTCCTTCGGCACCAGCGGCGCGCTTCGTCCCGGCGAGATCGACTGGTTCTGCGTGCTCAGATCGGGCACCTACGAATTCGCGACCTTCGGCGCCGACATCGCGCTGTACGCCGAAGACAACCTCAGCCGGCCGCTGGCGGCGTATCAGACCCTGGATCGCGGCGCCGAGCGCAGCAGCAAGTATCTGTTGCCCGATGCGCCGGTGTTCGTGAAGGTGCAGGGGAGCGATCGCCATGCGAGAACGGACTACGCGCTGAACATCCGCCGTTTTCTCGGCACCGGTCTGCGCGATGCGATCGGTCTTGTGCGGCGCAGGGAGGAAACGTCGGATCATCGCGTCGGCGCCCCCGACAGCGATTACGAATGCCGGCTGGGCGACGGCGAAACGATCGCGGACGCACGCTACTTCGAATTCGACGTGCTGCCGACGACCAGCGGAAAACCGCAATGGGTCCGGTTGGCCTGCGCTTCCAGCAGCGGCGGCGCGCCGATGCGGCTGATCGTCGGGCGGGAGGTCGCGCCGGATCTGCTCGATGTCGCGGCCAACACCGCGTACGGCACCGGCGCCTTCTCGCTCGCCGCCGAGTTGGAGCCGGGTCATTATTTCGTCGTCGCGCAGCGCCAGCCGGGCAGCGGCTTCGCGGCTTCGCAGTTCTCGCTTTCGTGGGATTCCAACGTGTCGACCCTCTACACGCCGGCCGCGTACGCCGCGCCGCCCGCTCCGGGCGGGTTCAATCCGCTGGCCGGGCTTCCGCCGCCGGAGGGAATCCAGTTGTCGTGCATCGAGGAAACCGACAGCCCCTTCGACGCCGGTTCCGACGACCTCGCCCTGGAGCTGTTCGCCGATGGCGTGAGCGTCGCCACCATTTCCAATCGCGAGTTGGGCAACTTCGACACCGGGGATTTCCGCTGGCTGGATCCGTGGCTCGGGTCGCCGATCACGTACGTCGATCGCCTGGAGTTGAAGTTCTTCGAGGAAGATACGTTCGTCGACGATCTCGGCAGTCTCGAATTCCCGGTCGCGGCGAGCTATCGCAGCGGCGGGCGTCCGGTCGTCAGATCGCTGCACGACGGCGCGGTGGTCGTCGCGGAACGCGTGGATTTCAGCGGCGGCACGTATGAGGTGAAGTTGACGCTTGGCTGAGAGCGCGATGCGACGGGAGGGTTCCGCTCGGGCGGAACCTCTCTCATCGCGTTCGAATCTTCCGCAGAACCATCCGCGACTTCGCGGCAGGCGGATGGGGCGCGATGGCGGGGTTGGCTGCGCTCACCGACACCCTGTGGCTGCGGTTTGCGCGATTTTTCGCGGGCTTCGCGATGCGCGGTTTCGGCCATGACCTTGAACTGGCGTTCGCGTTTCAGCCACAGTTCGTGCGCGGCGCTCTCGCCGATGTCCTCTTCGACTCCGGTATCCGGGATCTGGCCGAAGGCGATCCGCATCGGCGCGGCGCGCTGCGACAGCGCGTTCTGCATCGCGCCGAAATACAGCGCGTTGTTGCCGTAGCGCTGGTTGATCTTGTCGAGCACGGCGCTCATGTCGCGGCTGCGGCGGCGTTCGGTCATCAGTTCGCCACTGAGGCTGCCGCGCTGCTCCAGATGGACCAGCGTGACCGAGACCGACAGCGGCGGATGGCGCTTTTCCTTCCAGCGACCGCTGGCGAGCGCGCGCTCCAGCGCTTCGAGTTCGCGGCCGAGCAGTCTGAGGAAGGTCGGGGTGTCGTCGATCGGCGCGAACGACAGATCGCGCTCGAAGCGCTTGTCCATGCCGACGAAACGGATGCGGATGGCCAGGCCGCCGGCGAGGAATTCCTCCTTGCGCAGGCGCATCGCGGCCTTCGCCAGCAGTTTGAACAGCACCGAACGCGCGCCTTCGTAGTGACGCAGCTCCGGGCCGAGCACGTGCGAGTGCCCGACCGAGCCGCGTTCGGTTTTCCGTTCCGGCAGATCGAAGCCGCGCAGTTGCAGCCAGTAACGATCGCCTTCGACGCTGCCCCAGGCGGCGCGCAGATGTTCGCGATTCGCCGCGCAGAGCTGTTCGACCGTGCGGATGCCGGCGCGATGCAGACGTTTTTCCATAGACGGACCGATGCCGCAGAAATCGCGCAGTTCCAGCGCATGCAGCCGGTGCGGAAGATCGGACAGTTCCAGCACGGTCAAACCGTCCGGCTTCTGCATGTCGGAGGCGGTCTTGGCCAGGAACTTGTTCGGTGCGATGCCGATGGAGCAGCCGATGGCGTCGAAGCCGTGATCGAGCAGGCTGCGCTTGATGTTGCGCGCGATCGCGACCGCGTTCTCGCGCCGGCGTTCGCGCCCGATCAGCCAGCACGGCACTTCGTCGATGGACTCGCGCGTGCCGAGCGGAATGCAATCTGCGATCGCGGCCATCATCCGGTGATGCACCTCGACATAGCGCGCCGGCCGCGCGAGGACGATCGCGATGTCCGGACACTTCTGCCGCGCTTCCCACACCGGCGTGCCGGTCTTCACGCCGAAGGCCTTGGCCTCGTAGCTGGCGGCGATGCAGCAGGTGGTTTCGGCCATCACCGGCACCACGCCCACGGGACGGCCACGCAGGCGCGGGTCGTCCTGTTGCTCGACCGAGGCGAAATAGGAATTGAAGTCGACGAAGAGGCAGCGCAGGGTCATGGGCGGGTCGCAGAGAGGAAGCGGGATCTGCGGCACGTCCGCCCCAACGGCGCGTGCGGGTGATGCGGGATGGCTGGTTGCGGTACTTGCCGGTCGCCGGACCGGGCAAGGGGATTATGGCACCGATGCCGCCAGCAGGAGGCCTTCAGGCCCGATTTTTCCCGGCGCCCGAGCCGAACGCCCGCGCGCCGGGACGGAAGCCCCCCGGTGGCCCGCGCGTCACAACACCACGGGCGGCTCGCCGCCGACGATCACCACGTCCGCCGGGCGCCGTGCGAACAGGCCGACGCTGACCACGCCGGGGATCTGGTTCAGATCGCGCTCCATGCCCACCGGGTCGACGATGGCGAGGCCGTGCACGTCGAGGATCCAGTTGCCGTTGTCGGTGACCACGCCGTCGCGCCAGACCGGCTGGCCGCCGGTGAGGCGGACGATCTCGCGCGCGACCAGACTGCGCGCCATCGGCACGACTTCCACCGGCAGCGGGAAGCGGCCGAGCACGTCGACCCGCTTGCTCGGGTCGACGATGCACACGAACGTCGCGCTGGCCTCGGCGATGATCTTCTCGCGGGTGAGCGCGGCGCCGCCGCCCTTGATCAGGCGTCTGTGCGGGTCGCATTCGTCGGCGCCGTCCACGTACAGCGCCAGCGGGCCGGTGGCGTTGAGATCGAGCACATCGATGCCGTGGCCGCGCAGGCGCGCGGTGCTCTGGTCGGAGCTGGACACCGCGCCCTGGATGCGCTGTCCGAAGCGGGCGAGGCCGTCGATGAAGTAGGCGACGGTGGAGCCGGTGCCGACGCCGACGATCATGCCGTCTTCGACGTATTCGAGGGCTTTTTCGGCGGCGAGACGCTTCGCTTCGGACATGGCGTGGATCACTCGAGGGACAGGATGGTTTTCCACTGCGCGGCGGTGACCGGCAGCACGGACAGGCGGTTGCCCTTGCGGATCAGCGCGAAATCCTCGCCCAGTTTTTCCGCCTGCCCGCGCATGTCGTCGAGCGTGATCGCGCGCTTGAGCGTGCGCACGTAGCGCACGTCCACCAGATCCCACCGCGGCTGTTCGCGGGTCGCTTTCTCGTCGAAGTATTTCGATTTTCGATCGAACTGGGTGGGGTCGGGATAGGCGGCGCTGGCGACTTCGGCCAGACCGTAGACGCCGGGCACTTCGGCGTTGGAGTGATAGAACAGCACGCCGTCGCCGGGCTGCATCGCGCGCATGAAATTGCGCGCCTGGTAATTGCGCACGCCGGTCCAGGGTTCGACCTTCACCCGGGCGAGATCGTCGATGGAGAAATCCTCGGGTTCGGACTTCATCAGCCAATAGCGGGTGCGGGTGCTCATGCGGCGTGGCGGCTCGGTGTGAACGTGTCGGTTTCGGTGCAGACCGCGTCCAGCGGCACGTCCCAGGCTTCGGTGGGCAGCGCATCGCAGCGTTGGACCGAGAAGCCCGCGCCGACCAGCCAGGGCGGCGCCGCACGGTCGCGGCGGAAGGCGAGGGTGCGATCGTACCAGCCGCCGCCCATGCCCAGCCGGTGGCCGGCGGCGTCGAAGCCCACCAGCGGCGCGACGATCAGGGCCATGGCCTCGGCCGGCAGGGGCTCCGCGGCGGCAGGCTCCGGGATGCCGTAGCGATTGGCGACGAGGTCCTCGCCCGGCCGCCATGGCGCGAAGCGCAGCAGACCGTCGTCGCCCAGCACCGGCAGGCAGTAGCGCACCGCGGGCGGCAGCCGCAGTTGCCAGACGTGGAGCGCGATTTCGCCGTCCATCGCCCAGTAGCCGGCGACATGGCCGCTGGCGGGCGCGAACGGCAGCGCCGCCAGGCGTGCGGCCAAGGCTTCCGCTGCGGCGATGCGGGACGCAGGCGGCAACTGCCGGCGGCGTTCGCGCAATTCGCGGCGCAGCGCATCGCGCGCCGGGGCGGTGGCTTCGGTCATCGGTCGCCGTGCGGGAGAATACTGATCGGGCGCACATTGTGCGGCATGCGCTGCGGGGGTTCCAGAATGCGCGCGCCGAAGAATTTCCGCATACCCGCACGCCCATGCGCGCACGAACACGCGGTCGAAGTCTCGAACGTGCATCCGAAGCGCGCATCCGGAAACGCAAAAACCCGCGCCGGTGAGCGCGGGTCTCGCGAAAAAAATGCATCCTCCGCCGTGACGATGCGTGCTAAACGACCTTGAACCCGGGGTTCAAGTGGGAACGCTCTGGCTCCATCGGGCTTCCCGCTGCGAGGCGGACATGCACACCCGGATTCCGTTGCATTCCCGTGGTCGTATTTAAGGGCCAAGGTGAATGTTTGGCACGCCGTCGATCAGGGCAGAGGACGCAGACGAAGTATAGGCGCACGCCGCCGCAGTGCAAGCGTCTGCGATCGGTGTCGTTCAGGACGCGCGCGCATTGCGGAATGCATCCCGGAATGCATCGCGGGCGTTGCGCATTGCATCTGTCTTCGTGATGCGACGATGCGTGCGCGTCATCGCGATCGGAGCGATGGACGCCGCGGACGCGATTCAGTCCGCGGACGGCAGTGCGTCGAGTTTGCGGTTCAGTTCCGCGAGCGTGCGCACGAGTTCGCGGTCGCGCGCGCGATGTTCGTTGCGCAGTTGTTCGAGTTCGTGCGCGAGGTTCAGCGCGGCGAGCACGGCGACACGGTCGACCGCGGCCATGCGGTTGCTGCCGCGCACTTCGCGCATCCTCGTTTCGAGCAGGCGTGCGGCCGCCAGCAGGCTCTCGCGCTCGTCGGGATCGACGCCGACGGTGTACTCGCGGTCGAGAATGCGGATGTTGACCGCTTCGCTCATGGGCGATGGCTCACGTGTGCTGTTCCAGCGACTTCAGACGGGCGATCATCGCTTCCACGCGCGATCGCGCCTGTTCGTTCTTCGCCAGCAGTTGCGACCGGTCGTTGGCCAACTGCTCCTGCTGCAGGCGCAGGCTGCGGTTCTCTTCGCCGAGGCGCTGGACGCGCTGGGCGAGGGCGTCGACCTTGGCGGCGAGGGCGCGCAGTTCGGCGAGGGTGTCGGCGGGATCCATGTCGGGCACGATAGGCAGGCGTCTGCCGGGGGTCAAGCGGGCGCCGCCGGTGCCGCGCCGCCGGGCATCCCGCTCGCCATCGTGGCCGGGTTCCAGTCGCGGATGAACCGCAGGCAGGTTTCGGGGTCGACCGGCCGCGACAGCCAGTGGCCTTGGATCTCGTCGCAGCGGAAGTGGTCGAGGAAGCGCAGCTGGGTTTCGGTTTCCACGCCTTCCGCGACCACGATCAGGCCCAGAGAATGG
Organism: uncultured Lysobacteraceae bacterium; assembly: GCA_946480825.1. Next base: position 10,012 of record CAMLLG010000054.1, on the reverse strand, counting down.
GCCATGGTGATCACGGTGGTGGTGATCGCGGTGTCGTCCGGGTCGCGGTTCAGGTCGGTGATGAAGGTCTTGTCGATCTTCAGCGTGGTGATCGGCAGGCGCTTGAGATAGGCCAGCGACGAATAGCCGGTGCCGAAGTCGTCGATCGCCAGCGACACGCCCATCTCGCGCAGTGCCTGCAGCTTGGTCGCGGTCTGTTCGGCGTTGGCCATCAGCACGCTTTCGGTCAGCTCCAGTTCCAGCGCGTGCGGCGGCAGCCCGGTCTCGTCCAGCACCTTGCGCACGATGCCGGAGAAATCGCCCCGCAGCAGTTGCAGCACCGAAACGTTCACGGCCATGGTGAGATCGGTCATACCCTCCTCGCGCCAGCGCTGCAGGGTGCGGCAGGCGTCGCGCAGCACCCATGCGCCGATCTCCAGGATCAGCCCGCTTTCCTCGGCCAGCGGAATGAACTGGATCGGCGGGATCTCGCCGTATTCCTCGCTGGTCCAGCGCAGCAGCGCCTCCACGCCGGTGATGCGGCGGGTGGTGAGCGACAGCCGCGGCTGGAACGCCAGCCGCAGTTCGCCGCGGTCCAGCACCTTGTGCAGCGCGCTCGACAACTGCGCGCGCCGGCGGTTGGCGATTTCCATGCTGTCGTCGTAACGCACGTAGGTGCGGCGCCCGGCGGCCTTGGCCTGGTACATCGCGGTGTCGGCCTGCTTCAGCAGTTCGGTCGGCACCTGGCCATGATCGGGATACAGGCTGATGCCGATCGACGGGGAGATCACCACTTCCTGGCGGTCGTCCATCACCAGCGGCGCTTCGAAGGCGGTGATGATCGCGCGCGCGATGTCGTCGGCGTCGGCTGGCTCGCCGAGGTTCTCCAGCACCACGGTGAACTCGTCGCCGCCCAGGCGGGCGACGGTCTGGTGTTCGCCGACGGTGTCCTGCAGGCGCATCGCGGCCGCGCGGAGGATGCGGTCGCCGGCGGTGTGGCCCAGGGAATCGTTGATGTCCTTGAATCGGTCGAGATCGAGGAACAGCACCGCGATCCGGTGGTTCTGCCGGCGCGCGCGCACGATCGCCCGCGACAGCCGCTCCGACAGCATCGCCCGGTTCGGCAGATTGGTCAGGGTGTCGAAGTTGGCCAGATAGCGCAGTTCCTGCTCGGCGCGCTTCTGCTGGGTGATGTCGGTGATGACCGCGATGTACAGCCGGTGCTCGCCATAGATGCCTTCGGTGGCGTTGGATTCGATCGAGCAGAGGAATTCCTGGCCGTTCTTGCGCCGCTGCCACATCTCGCCCGCCCAGTGGCCTTCGGTGGAGAGTTTCTGGCGGATGCGGCCGTAGAAGGCGACGTCGTGCTGGGTGCTGTCCAGCAGGCTTGCGCTCTGGCCGATGACTTCGCGTTCGCTGTAGCCGGTGGTGCGGGTGAAGGCGGGATTGATCGAAATGAAGTTGAAGTCGCGGTCCAGCACCGCGACCGCTTCGTTCATGCTGCGCAGCACCGCGATGGCGATCCGGCGTTCGCGTTCGGCCTGTCGCACCTGGGTGACGTCGCGGGCGGTGCCGGCGATCCGCCGGACCTTGCCGTCGGCGCCGTTCTCCACCGCGCGTCCGCGCGCGCGCACCCACAGCCATTCGCCGCGCGGATCGAGGATGCGGTGCTCGGAGATGAACAGTTCGGCTTCCCCGCGCAGATGCGCGCGAAGCTTGGCCTCGACGTCCGGCAGGTCGTCCGGATGGATGCGGTGATCGCTTTCGGTGGTGGACATCACCTGCAGATCTGCGCGGTTGCTGCGCGAGTCCACCCAGATGCGGCGCATGTGCCGGGTCTTGAGGTCGAAGTCCCAGTACTGCTCGGAGGAGGCCCACAGCGCCAGCTTGAGTCGGTCCTCGCGCTCGCGAAGCTGGGCCGTGTGGCGTTTTTCGACCCGGACTCGGCGACTCCAGACGAACAGCAAGACCGCACCCAGCACGCCAGCGACCGCCAGCGAAGCGAAGAGCTGCAGTTCCACCGAATCCGACACGAGGCCCCCCGGGTACCTCTGACGAAGACTGCAGTGTACGGGCTACGGCGGGTTGTTGAAAAACGATCGTTTCCCGCCTTCGCCGGGCCGGGCGCCCGGCGTTGCCTGGTCGGTGGATCGGCTTGCGCCGGGCGCGCAGGGCGGCGCCGACGCGGTGCCGTTGTACACTGCGGTCCTGTCGAAAGACGCCCCGCGTCGCCGGAACATCCGACGCGCCGAATCAGACTGTCCGAACCCTACGCTCGCCCCTACTGCTCGCCTCCCACACCCCGGTCCGATCGCATGATGTCCGCCCAGCCCAGCCCGGTCCTGCCCGCCGTCGACGACATCGAAGACGCGGCCCGCGCGCAGGGATTGGGTGTGGGCGCCTGCGAATTGCACGGCGCGCTCTGCGGCTGGCTGGCCGGCGGCGGCGGCGATTCCCCGCAGTGGCTGGCCCGGATCCTGGCCGACGACAGCGTGTCTCCGCCGCTGCCGGGCAGCCCGCTGGATCGGCTGCGCGCGGCCAGCGTGGCGCAAATGGAAGATCGCGATTTCGAATTCGACCTGCTCATGCCAGACGAGGAAGCCTCGCTGGAAGAGCGCAGCAGCGGCCTGTTCGACTGGTGTCGCGGTTTCCTCGGCGGATTCGGCCTGGCCGCCGGTGCGCAGCCGCCGCTGTCCGAGGAAAGTCTCGAAGCGCTGACCGACCTCGCCAAGCTCGCCGCCGCCAGCCCGCAGGAAGACGGCGACGAAGAGGACGAGGCCGCGCTGGCCGAGATCGAGGAGTTCGTGCGCGTCGCCGCGCTGCTGCTCCACGGCGACTGCGCCATGGGGGCTCGTCACCGTCGGCAACTGCACTGAAACGGCTTCGCGCCACCGCACGCCCCGCATCGCCACGACTCGGACAGGCATGACACACACCGGAATCTCCGCGCAGACCTACGCCCGCCGCCGTCGCCAATTGATGCGGATGGCCGGCGACGACGCCATCGTGGTGATCCCGTCGGCGCCGGAGCGCATCCGCAGTCGCGATACCCACTACCCGTACCGGCAGGATTCCGACCTCTGGTACCTCTGCGGTTTCGCCGAGCCCGAAGCGGTGCTGGTGCTGATTCCGGGGCGTCGCCACGGCGAGGCCCTGCTGTTCTGCCGCGAGCGCGACCCCGAGCGCGAAGGCTGGGATGGCCCGCGCATCGGCCCGGAGGGCGCGGTCGACGCGCTCGGCATGGACGACGCTTATCCGATCGACGATCTCGACGAGATCCTGCCCGGCCTGCTCGAAGGCCGCAGCCGCGTCTACTACCACTTCGGCCGCGATACCGATTTCGACCTCAAGCTCATCGGCTGGCTCAACCGGGTGCGTGCGCAGGTGCGGATGGGCGCGCAGCCGCCGCACGAATTCCTCGAACTCGGCCATCTGCTCGACGAGATGCGACTGTTCAAGGATCGCGAGGAACTGAAGCTGATGCAGCGCGCCGCCGACATCAGCATCGAGGCACATCGCGCCGCGATGCACGCGGCGAAGCCGGGCATCCACGAATACGAGCTGCAGGCCGAACTCGAACGCGTGTTCCGCCGCCACGACGCCGAGCCGGCCTACGCCAGCATCGTCGGTGCCGGCGCCAATGGCTGCGTGCTGCATTACCGCGCCAACAACGTGCAGGCGGCCGACGGCGCGCTGGTGCTCATCGACGCCGGCGCCGAGTACCGCGGGTATGCCGCGGACATCACCCGCACCTTTCCGGTGAGCGGCCGCTTCACGAAGGAACAGCGCGCGCTGCACGATCTGGTCGGCGAAGCGCAGCGCGCGGCGCTGGCGCAGGCGCAGCCCGGCGTGCCCTACGAAGCCGGCCACATCGCGGCGGTGGAAACTCTCACCGAAGGTCTGCTGAAGCTCGGGCTGCTCAAGGGCGGGCTGGAGAAGAACATCGCCGAGGGTCATTACAAGCGTTTCTACCGCCACAAGACCGGCCACTGGCTGGGTCTGGATGTGCACGATGTCGGCGAATACCGCCTCGACGGCGAATCGCGCCTGCTCGAACCGGGCATGGTGTTCACGATCGAACCCGGTCTCTACATTTCGGCCGACGACAGGACCGTGCACGAAAAATGGCGCGGCATCGGCATCCGTACCGAGGACGACATCCTCGTCACCAGGGACGGCCATAAGGTGCTGACCGACAAGCTCGCCCGCAGCGCGGACGAGATCGAGGCGTTCATGGCGGACGCCTGAACTTCAGGTTCGCCGTAGAGCGGGCTTCAGCCCGCTGCCGTTGTTGCGAGAGCGGATTCTCCGTGCGAGCGCAGCGGGCTGAAGCCGGCTTTACCAAGCGCTCAATCGGCTTTCGACCCATCCGGATTGTGTTCGATCATCCACAGCCCGCCCCAGAGTTTGAGGTCGAGTTCGTAGCCTTCGCGCTGCTTCTGCATGAGCCAGGCCGGCGCCTGCGCGCGCGGCACCGCATGCACGATGATGTCCTCGTTGTCGACGCCGCCGCCGTCGCCGACCTTCTCCAGGTCGCGTGCGCGGACGAAGGCGATGCGTTCGTTGCTCATGCCGGAGGACGTCGGCCCGATCAGCAGCACGTCGACGCGATTCGGATGCCAGCCGGTTTCCTCGACCAGTTCGCGACGGGCGGCATCCTGCAGGGTGTCGTGGGCATGATCGTCGCCGACGAGGCCGGCGGGCATCTCGATCGTGCGCGCGCCCAGCGGTATCCGGTATTGCTCGACGAACAGCACCTCATCCTGTGGCGTCACCGCGACGATGATGACCGCCATGCCGCTGGTACCGTGGCTGCGTTCGCAGTATTCCCAGGTGCCGCGGCGCTTCATGCGCAGCCATTTGCCTTCGTACAGCGTTTCGTCGTGTTCGGTCATTCGGGCCTCGGAATCGTATTTCGGTAGAGCGGGCTCAAGCCCGCTCTACCGGGTCAATGAATCATGTCCAATGCATCATGCGTCGCCGCTCTGCGGCGCATGCGCGGAAAAATCCAGCCCGCCCGCCGTGTAGACGCGTCGGCGGGTCATCGGCCCGAAGCGCAGCGTGTCGCACAGCGCGCCCAGCGAGGCCGGCTCCGCGTTCCCGCGATTGAAGCGCGGCACGCCATCGCCCAGCGGCGCATCGCAGGCGATGGTGGTGAGCTGCCGGAACAGCCGCGCGTTGTCGCGATGCTCGCGCAGTTTCGCCGCGGCCTGCGCCGCGCCGCGGAAACGCAGGAACTGCACTTCGTCGATCCGCGCCAGCAGGCTGTCGAGATCGCCGAAATGCGCCAGCAGCACCGCCGCGGTCTTGGCGCCGATGCCGGGCACGCCGGGGATGTTGTCCACCGCGTCGCCGCTGAGCGCGAGGTAATCGGCGATCTGGTGCGCGTCCACGCCGTGCCGCGCCTTCACGCCATGCACGCCCCAGCGCTGATTGCGGGCGTAGTCCCACTGTTCGTCGCCGATGTGCAGCAATTGCGACAGATCCTTGTCGGCGGACAGGATGATGCCGCGATGCCCGGCGCCGCGCGCATGCCGCAGTGCGCTGCCGATGAGGTCGTCCGCCTCGTAATCGTGATGGCCGAGCACGGCCAGTCCCAGCGCCGCGCACAGCGCCTTGCAGTGCGCGAATTGCCGCTTCAGCTCGTCGGGCGCCGGATCGCGGTTCGCCTTGTAGGCCGGGTAGAGCCGGTTGCGGAAGCAGGAATCCAGCGCTTCGTCGAACGCGACCGCGATGTGCCTCGGGCGCTCGCGTTCGAGCACGTCGAGCAGGAAGCGCGCGAAGCCATGCACCGCGTTGGTCGGCCAGCCCTCGGTATCGCGGAATTCGTCCGGCATCGTGTGCCAGGCGCGGAAGACGTAGATGCTGGCGTCGATCAGATAGATCGGCGGCGGTTCCGCGGCGTGCCTCGCCTGCGGCGCGAGGTCGCGATCGAGGATGTCGTCTTCGGCGAGGCCGCGGGTGTCGTGGTTCATGCCGGTGTCCAGTCGTCGAGCAGTGCGGCGGCATCCGGGCGCTCCCGCTCCGGCGTTTCGCCCTGTGCGGTGCCGATGTGGATGAAGCCGGCGATGACCTCGTCCTCGCCGATGCCGAGCAGCGACCGGATCTCGGGATCGTAGGCGGCCCAACCGGTGAGCCACTGCGCGCCGAAGCCCAGCGCCTGCGCGGACTGGAGCAGGGCGAAGCAGACGCATCCGGCCGTCAGCAGGCGTTCCTGTACGGGAATCTTCGGGTCGTCGCCAATTTTTGCGATGACAGTCACGATCGTCGGCGCGAACGAGAAGCGCAGGCGGTCCTTTTCGATCACGCTGTCCGAGGCGTCCGGGTCGCGTGCGCGGCTGCGGGCGGCGAGTTTTGCGCCGAGACTGTGACGGCTGTCGCCTTCTATTCGCAGAAAGCGGAAGGGGACGCGCTTGCCGTGGTCCGGCACCCGCACCGCCGACCGCAAAATCCGCAACAGAGTGGGGTGATCGGGGCCCGGCGCCCCAAGCTGTCGGCTCGGCACCGAGCGCCGGGCGTCCAGGATTTGCAACATTCCGGGTAGATGATTTGAGAGTGAGTTCACAGACTGGCCGGTATGGTTTGAATGATCTTAGCGACACGGGAACGAAGGTCCGCATTGTCCCCGAAATCTCCCCCGAAACTTTCCTCGACGCGAACACAATGGACGACAACAGCCGGTTTTTCCCGGGTCGCTCGCCCTCGGCCCCTCCGAGTGCCGAAAAGGTCTTCGAGTCCGTCCGTCGCGACGCCGTGACGGCGCTGTCGGGCGTGCTCGCCGGCTTCTGGGGCGACATCGAGGAGCAGGTCCGTCTCGCCGCGATCGCCAGCCACGACAACCGCGCGATCTACGACGACCGTCTGGCGATCCGCCTGCTGAACCAGCGCGCCCTGGAACTGGCGAACCGCTATCGCGAATCCCTGGAAGGCGCCTTCGACCGCTGGCGCAATCCGCGCCCCCGCGGCGTCGACAACAAGAGCCTGAGCCTGATGTCCGAGGCCCAGCTCGAAATCCATCTTTCCGGCCAGCAGATCGTGGAACTGCTGGAACACCAGCTGATGCACCCGCTGCACATGCTGCACGAGCGGCTCGATGCGCTGGCCACCGCGCTCGGTCTGCCGCGGCAAGCGCCCGAGACCAATCCGCTGCGTCCCGACGTTCCGGTGCAGGCGTTCGTCAAGTTGTTCAGCGAGGACGACCTCACCCCCGAACTGCGTCGGTTGATCTTCCTCCAGCTCGAAAAGCGGCTCTCGAAGGCGCTCGTCGAGCTGTACTCCAAGACCAACGCGGCGCTCGAAAGCGGCTTCTCCCCGCGCGAGATGCCGATCCCGCCGCAGGCGACCGCACCGCAGCCGCAGTCCTCCGGTTGGTTGCCCGATGGCGGGTTGGTCGAAAACCGCCCGCAGCAGGGCGCCTTCCCCGGTCAGCCGCAGCCGCAGACGCCCTGGGGGTATCAGGGCGGCCAGCAGGGCGTGGGTGGTCAGAGCATGGCCGGTCAGCCCATGGCCGGTGGCGACCATGGCTCCGGCGGCATGCTGTCTGACGGTGGCCGTCCGCTGCGTTACCGCGAAACCGTGCATCACCAGCTGCGCGCCTGGCGCCAGAGCGTGCTCCGCCGCGGTTCCGCGCCGCCGTCTTCCGCTGCGCTCGCGGGGGTCCGCGTGCTCGCGCCGCAGGAACTGCTGGGCATCGCATCGATGCTGCAGGGCGACGATCCGGCGCCTTACGTCCGCGCGCTGACCGGCGACGACAGCCGCCCGCTGTCGGCCGTCATCCGCGACCAGATCGTCACCGGCTCGCGTCAGCTCGGGCTCGATCCGACCCAGACCCGCTTCAATGAAATCGACGAAGACGCCATCGATCTCGTCGGCATTCTGCTGCAGACCCTCGCCCACAGCCATGCCGCGATGACCCGCTCGCGCGCGCTCTACGGCAGGCTGGTGGCGCCGTATCTGAAGCTCGCGCTCAGCGACGACAGTCTGTTCGATCAGCGCGCCCATCCCGGCCGCAAGCTGCTGGAAGCGCTGAGCGAGGCCTGCGACGGCAACACCGGCGAGTCGCCGCAGGATCAGCAGACCCTGACCCACGCCGAGCTGGCGGTGGATCGCGTGGTCGAAGACTATCGCGACGACAAGGCCATCTTCGAAATGGCCGCCAGCGAACTGCGCGACCATCTCGACCAGCAGAAGAAAATGCGCGATGTCGCCGAGCAGCGCGCCGCCGAGGCCGTCAGCGGCCGCGAACGTCTGCTGCATGCCCGCCGTGCGGTCGACGAACTGCTGGTGTCGCGTCTCGGCCATCGCCCGCTGACCATCGGCATCGCCGAATTCCTGACCGGCCACTGGCGCCATCACCTGGTGCAGACGTGGCTGCGCGAAGGTCCGAGTTCCGCCCAGTACCTGTCCGCGCTGTCGATCGGCGACGGGCTGATCCAGGCGGATCTCGACGCGTCCCGCTGCGAAGGTGGCCGCGTCGCCGACAAGATTCTCGAGCTGCAGGGCCCCCTTGGTCGCTGTTACGCGAGCTGTGGCCTCGACGCCACGGCCGCGCGCGATTCGCTGGCGAAGATCGTGACCGCGCTGGCGTTCCCCGATCAGCCGCGCATGCTGCATCCGGTGCTGGTGGAAGAGGCTGCGGTCGAGGCCAGCGACGCCGCGAACTGGGGTGGCCTGCGCGTGGTCGGCGGCAACGATGGCTTCGAGCACGATCCCTCGATGGCCGCGCGGATGCGTCGCCTGCGCGTCGGCCAGAGCCTGCGCCTGATCGAAGACGACGGCCGCGAGAGCGCCGCCCGCATCGCCTGGGTCAGTCCGCTCACCTCGCGTTTCCTCATCGTCAACCGCCGCGGCATGCGCAAGCTGGTGGTATCGCCGGAAGAACTGGCGGCGCTGGTCGCGAAGGGCCGGGTCGCGCTGCGCTCGTCCGAAGCCCCGTTCGACGAAGCGATGCGCGACATGTGGCAGCAACTCGGTCAGACCCGCGCCGCCGCGTCCTGATCGCGACCATCCGCGGAACGTCGTTCTCCACGGCCGCCGACGTCTCCGTCGGCGGCCGCTTTCGTTTGCGGCCTCACGCGCCATGCCTCTCACCGAAGCGCCTGCAGGAGCGGCGCGAGTCGCGGCCGTCGGCGGATTCTCTTCTCGCAACCCGTCGCGACTCGCGTCGCTCCTGCGGCTTGCCGGGACCGGCTTGATGAAGATGGAGGGATCAATCCAAAGCTCGATCCCATCCGTCTCACGCGGTGCCATCATCGACCGGCGCGCACCTGCTAGGATGCCGGCAACCGGGTCGAAGCGATGGGGAGGCAGACAATGACGGACACTGCGGAAGAAGCGACGCAGACGACGGCGACGAAAGTGATCATCGGTGCGGTGCGCGAATCCGCATCCGGCGAACGGCGCGTGGCGCTGACCCCGGAAACCTGCAAAAAGCTCGTCGCCGCAGGCGCATCGGTGCGGATCGAACGCGGTCTCGGCGCCGGCGCGCACGCATCGGATGCCGCCTACGCCGATGCCGGCGCCGACATCCACGACACTGCGGACGCGGTGCTCGGCAGCGCCGACATTCTGGTCTGCGTGCAGCCGCCGCCGGCCGAGGTCATCGCTACGATGAAACCGGGCGCGGTGCTCGTCGGCATGCTGCAACCGCAGGGCGATGCCGCCCGCGGCGACGCCATCCAGGCCCGCGGCATCGTCGCCTTTCCGTTGGAACGCCTGCCGCGTACCACCCGCGCCCAGGCCATGGACATTCTCAGCTCGCAGGCCGGCATGGCCGGCTACAAGGCGATGCTGATCGCGGCGCAGCTGGCGCCGAAATTCTTCCCGATGCTCACCACCGCCGCGGGCACCATCCGCCCGTCGAAGGTGCTGGTGATCGGCGCCGGCGTGGCCGGCCTGCAGGCGATCGCCACCGCCAAGCGCCTCGGCGCGCAGGTCGAAGGCTTCGACGTGCGCCCGGAGACCCGCGAACAGATCGAATCGCTGGGCGGCAAGTTCCTCGACCTCGGCGTCAGCGCCGCCGGCGAGGGCGGTT